>CAMWYM010000091.1 GCA_947178475.1 uncultured Clostridium sp.
ACCACATAAACAACCAACCAGACGTCGACGGAGACAACAACAGACAAAAGTACGGAGACGCAAACTGATCCTCCAACAGAATAAAGCACGGAGAAGTCAACGGAGACCACAACAGAAGAAAGCACGGAGAAGTCAACGGAGACCACAACAGAAGAAAGTACGGAGAAGTCAACGGAGGCTACAACAGAAGAAAGCACAGAACAGCAGACAACGGAATCCCCAGATGGCGCACCGAGTCAGGATACGGTGAATTATGATGCAGGCGAGTATTCGATTTCTGAGGTTCATACCGGAGAGGGAACCTTTTATGACAGGGAATCTAGTGGAGCGGCCAATTTGGATTTTATGGAAGCTTCTTATTATACGGCTGCCATGAATAATGAGGATTATATGAATGGGCTTGCAGGAGCCTATATTGAAATTACAGATAAGGATGGCGACAAAATCAATGTGGTCATTACGGACAGGCTGCCGGAAGGGAAAAAGGGTGATATTGATTTAACGAGAAAAGCATTTCAGGCGATTGAGCCAGAAGTGACAGGCAGAATGAATATTACATGGAAGATCATTCCGTTTCCTACCACAGAGCCAATCAGCTATGTATTCAAACCAACTAGCACGCAATATTGGGCAGAGGTACAGGTGCGAAATGGCAGATATCCGATTAAGAAGCTGGAATATAAAAATGCAGCTGGACAGTATGTGGAGCTTGAGCGGCAGGAATATAACTATTTTACAGCACCTTCAGGAATGGGAGAGGGACCATATACCTTCCGGGTGACGGATTTTTATGGGCATGTATTAGAGGATACCGGCATTGCAATTAATAAGGAAGAAATACCTGTGCAGGGAAAGGCAAACTTTCCTTATTAACAGCAGGCATCATAGATGTTTTTGTGTAAAGATTGCCAAAGACTGCCATTGGAGGATGTGTTATGGAATTGGATAAAATGGGAAGAGATGCTCTCTGGTATGCGATTGCTGGTTGTGAAGACCGGGCGCTTAAAATGCTGAAGCGTGCTGAAAATATTAATTTTCAGGATAGTAACGGTTATTCTTATTTACATATAGCCGTACAGGAGGGATTCCCTAAGGCGGTTGACCGGTTGATTAAATTGGGATGCATGGTTGACTTAAGGGACAAGTTTGGGAGAACGCCGCTGTGGATAGCGGTATCATTTTATAATGGTGATGATGCGGTCATTCAAAAATTAATAGAAGCTGGTGCAGATGTTAATGCGGAAAATAATCACGGTGTATCCTGTATGGCACTGGCACAAAAAAAGGGATATGACGGGTTATGTAAGTAAACGCCATGCAACCTCGATTCCGCTACGCTTCATCTGCATGGCATACCTTCCTGCTAAATTCGGCTGATGCCTCATTAAGCATACAGGCATCGGTCGTGGCTGTCGCCACATGATTTATACCCCATATAATTGTGCTTACAAGCAAGCTTGACGCACAATATATGGGTATAAATCGCATGGCTTGTAGATTGCACGAAAAAAAATACAATTTAATTTAAAAAGTTCTTGCAATCGTTGAAAACATAAGGTATACTAGTCCGTGCTGTGACATTGATAGCGGTGAAGCGTGAGGTTGCTGCCAATATGGCAGGTTTTTCCGTGGAGCGAATGTCAAGTTAGAAAACTGGCGACAAGTCACTGTACGAATAACCATCCTGCTAAAAGGAGATGACGTGTGAAAGTTGTAAAATGCTTCAAATTATGACACACACGGGAGAGTGTACAGTCACCACTTGTCGTACTCAATTAATAAGTGCGAAAAGGAGGCGGCTTTTTTTATGGCAAATCAGGTAATGAGAATTACACTTAAGGCTTATGATCACAAGTTGATTGATCAGGCTGCAGCAAACATTATTGATACTGTTAAGAAGACAGGTGCAAAGGTTTCTGGTCCTGTACCAATGCCTACTAAGATTGAGAGAATTACAATTCTTAGAGCAGTCCATAAGTACAAAGATTCCAGAGAACAGTTTGAGCAGAGAACACATAAGAGATTGATTGATGTGATTCAGCCTACCCAGAAGACAATCGATGCATTACAGAAGCTGGATATGTCTGCTGGTGTTTACATCGATGTAAAGATGAAAGCAAAATAATAAGTAATAAGAAGTAAGTGCAGTTAAACCTAATGGACCATAAGGTCAAATTTAGAATGATTGCCACGGCAATCCGCTGTAGATTAATTAGGAGGAAAAATTAAAATGAAGAAAGCGATTTTAGCTACAAAAGTCGGAATGACTCAAATCTTCAATGAAGACGGTGTGTTGACACCTGTAACCGTGTTGCAGGCAGGTCCCTGTGTAGTGACACAGGTAAAGACCATTGACAACGATGGATATGAAGCAATCCAGGTTGGCTTTGGTGAGAAGAAAGAAAAAATAACAACAAAGGATGTATCAGGTAGGAAGGTTATCAGAAATCCACATGGTGCTGGTAAGGCTGAGGTGGGACATTTCAAAAAAGCAAATACCACTCCCAAGCAGTTCGTAAGAGAGTTTAGAGTTGAGAACGCTTCCGAATACGTTGCAGGAGAGAGTGTTATCAAGGCAGACATTTTTGCTGAGGGTGATAAGATTGACGTAACTGCTAAGTCAAAAGGTAAAGGTTTTGCTGGTGGTATCAAGCGACATGGTTTGCATACAGGTCCTAAGACTCATGGTTCAAAATACCATCGTCATGCAGGTTCTAACGGTTGTGCAACTGACCCTGGTAAAGTGTTCAAGGGCAAGAAAATGGCAGGACACATGGGTGCAGTGAGAGTTACTGTTCAGAATTTGGAAATCGTTAAGATAGATGCAGAAAATGACGTGATTCTGGTTAAGGGTTCAGTGCCGGGACCAAAGAAGTCATTGGTTATGATTCGAGAGACCGTTAAGTGCGGTGCAAAGTAATTTAGAGGAAGGAGGAATAGATTATGGCAACAGTAGCTGTTTATAACATCGAAGGTAAAGAAGTTGACAAGTTAGAGTTGAATGATTCTGTGTTCGGTGTAGAAATAAATGAGCATTTGGTTCATCAGGCGGTTGTAGCACAGATGGCTGGCAAACGTCAGGGAACACAGAGTGCTAAGACACGTTCAGAAGTACGTGGCGGCGGAAGAAAGCCTTGGAGACAAAAGGGAACTGGTCATGCAAGACAGGGTTCTATCAGAGCTCCGCAGTGGACTGGTGGTGGTGTTGTATTTGCACCAAAGCCAAGAGATTATTCTAAGAAGTTAAATAAGAAGGAAAAAGCAGGTGCGATGAAATCTGTATTGACTTCAAAGGTAAATGAGGAAAAGTTTATTGTATTAGATGAACTTAAGTTAGACGGAATCAAGACTAAGAAGTTTGTGGAGGTTTTAAATAACCTTGAAGTGGCAAAGGCATTGGTGATAACAAAGGATAATGACCAGAACGTGGTAATGTCTGCAAGAAATATTCCTGATGTCAAGACTGCTCTTACAAATACAATTAATGTATATGATATTCTTAAGTATGATACCGTAGTGATTACTAAGGATGCAGTTGCAGCAATTGAGGAGGTGTACGCATAATGGCAGATATCAAATATTATGACGTAATTCAGAAGCCTATCATTACCGAGAAATCTATGGATGCTATGGCTGACAAGAAATATACATTTCAGGTTCATCCGGAAGCAAACAAGATTATGATTAAAGATGCTGTTGAAAAAATGTTTGAGGGAACGAAGGTTGCCAAGGTAAACACCATGAATCTTAAGGGCAAGAAAAAGAGACGTGGAATGGTTTACGGAAGAACTGCCAAGTCTAAGAAGGCAATTGTTCAGCTTACAGAGGACAGCAAGGACATTGAGATTTTCGAAGGCTTATAGGCATTGAGCACTTAGCGAAAACAAGCTGAAGGCGCAGTTTGAGGTTAGTGCGAAAGCCCATCCCGATACTTAATGAGAACAAGCAAAGCGAAGTTCGAATTTAGTAGAGTGGATGCTGTGAATTGTACGAAAACCAAAAACGGAGCAAAACAAGCTGAAGGCGCAGTTTGAGCTATGGAAGAAAATAAAAATCATACGCAGGCAAGCGTGATAATAAATGCAATTTGAAAGGAGAAAGAAAATGGGAATTAAAACATATAACCCATATACACCTTCCAGAAGAAATATGACTGGCTTGGATTTTGATGTGATTACAAAAACAACTCCTGAAAAATCCCTTACCACATCGTTGAAGAAGAATGCCGGTCGTAATAATCAGGGAAAGATTACGGTGAGACATCAGGGCGGTGGCGCCAGAAGAAAATATAGAATTATTGATTTTAAGAGAAGAAAAGACGATATTCCTGCAACGGTTGCTTCAATCGAATATGACCCGAACAGAACAGCAAATATCGCACTGCTTCACTATGCTGACGGTGAGAAGGCATATATTTTAGCTCCTGTCGGATTAAAGGTTGGCGATAAGCTGATGAATGGTGTAAATGCAGAAATCAAGGTTGGAAACTGCCTGCCATTAGAGGTGATTCCTGTTGGTACTGAGGTGCACAACATTGAGTTATATCCTGGCAAGGGAGGTCAGCTGGTACGTTCGGCTGGTAATTCCGCACAGCTTATGGCTAAGGAGGGCAAATATGCTACTCTGCGTTTGCCGTCAGGTGAAATGAGAATGGTGCCGATTTCAGCTCGTGCTACAATCGGTCAGGTTGGAAATATTGAACATGGTCTTGTAAACATCGGTAAGGCGGGACGTAAACGCCATATGGGTATCAGACCTACTGTCCGCGGTTCGGTTATGAATCCTAACGACCATCCACATGGTGGTGGTGAGGGTAAGACCAGTATCGGTCGTCCGGGTCCATGTACACCATGGGGTAAGCCGGCGCTTGGTCTTAAGACTCGTAAGAAGAATAAGCATTCTAATAAGATGATTGTAAGAACCAGAGACGGTAAGAATATTAAATAATATAAGGAGGTTTGACCAATGGCTCGTTCACTTAAAAAAGGACCATTTGCAGATGAACATTTATTAAAGAAAATAGATGCCTTAAATGCTGGCAATGACAAGCAGGTTATTAAGACTTGGTCTCGTCGCTCAACTATTTTCCCTAGCTTTGTGGGACATACAATTGCAGTTCATGACGGAAGAAGACATGTGCCTGTTTATATAACAGAGGATATGGTTGGACACAAGCTTGGTGAGTTTGTTTCTACCAGAACCTATAGAGGACACGGCAAGGATGAAAAGAAGTCAAGAGTTAGATAAACATATTTGAAAGGAGGATTCATCCATGGCAAAAGGACATAGATCCCAGATTAAAAGAGAGAGAAATGCGAATAAGGATACAAGACCTTCAGCTAAGGTTTCTTACGCTAGGGTTTCTGTAACCAAAGCATGCTTCGTTTTAGATGCCATCAGAGGTAAGGATGTACAGACCGCACTTGCTATCTTAGCTTACAACCCAAGATATGCTTCAAGTGTGATAGAGAAATTGTTAAAGTCAGCAATTGCGAATGCTGAGAACAATTATCCGGAAAAGAATTATAAAGCAGAGAACCTTTATATTGCAGAGTGTTATGCAAATAAGGGGCCAACAATGAAACGAATTCAACCAAGAGCACAGGGCAGGGCTTATAGAATCGAAAAGAGAACAAGCCACATTACAATCGTGCTTGATGAAAGATAAGGAGGCAAATAATGGGACAGAAAGTAAATCCTCATGGTTTGAGAGTTGGTATCATCAAGGATTGGGATTCCAGATGGTATGCTGATACGAAAGATGGCGAATTTGCAGACAACTTAGTTGAAGACAATAAGATTCGTACTTTCTTAAAGAAAAAGCTTTATAACGCCCAGGTTTCTAAAATTGAAATCGAGAGAGCATCCGATAGACTTAAGGTGATTATTTATACAGCTAAACCGGGTGTGGTAATCGGTAAGGGTGGTGCTGAAATCGAGGCACTTAAGAAGGAAGTTGCAAAGCTGACAGATAAGAAGTTAATGGTAGATGTTAAGGAAGTTAAGAAGCCGGATGCAGATGCACAGCTGGTAGCTGAGAACATTGCTGCACAGCTGGAGCAGCGTATTTCCTTTAGACGTGCTATGAAGTCTTGCATGGGTAGAACCATGAAGACAGGAGCACTGGGAATTAAGACCGCTGTTTCAGGACGTCTGGGCGGTGCTGATATGGCTCGTACAGAGTTTTACAGTGAGGGAACGATTCCTCTTCAGACACTTCGTGCAGATATTGACTATGGTTTTGCTGAGGCTAACACAACCTATGGTAAGGTTGGTGTTAAGGCTTGGATTTATCATGGTGAAGTACTTCCAACTAAGAACGGCAAGGAAGGGAGCGATAAATAATGTTAATGCCTAAAAGAACAAAACATAGAAAGCAGTTTAGAGGTTCCATGGCAGGCAAGGCTACCAGAGGTAATAAAATCAGCAATGGTGAATATGGTATCGTTGCAATGGAGCCGGCTTGGATTAAGTCCAACCAGATTGAGGCAGCCCGTGTCGCTATGACCCGTTATGTAAAACGTACCGGTAAAGTATGGATTAAGATTTTCCCGGATAAGCCTTATACATCTAAGCCTATCGGTGTTCGTATGGGTAAAGGTAAAGGTAATGTAGAAGGCTGGGTAGCAGTGGTTAAGCCTGGGCGTGTAATGTTTGAAATTGCAGGTGTGCCTGAGGATGTTGCAAAGGAAGCGTTGAGACTTGCAACCCATAAGCTGCCTGTAAAGTGTAAAATTGTATCCCGCGAAGATTTAGAAGGAGGTGCAGGCAGTGAAAACTAAGGAATTTATTGCAGATTTGAAAGCTAAATCAGTAGAAGAGTTAAACGCAGAGTTAGTAGCTGCTAAGAAGGAATTATTCAATTTGAGATTCCAGAATGCAACTAACCAGTTAGAGAATACAAGCAGAATTAAAGAGGTAAGAAGAAATATTGCAAGAATCCAGTCAGTGATGACGGAGAAGGCAAATGCTTAGTTATCTTGGAAGGAGGCAGATACAGTGGAAAGAAATCTGAGAAAAACACGTGTGGGACTTGTAACAAGTGATAAGATGGATAAGACAATTGTTGTTTCAATCGTAGATAATGTTAAGCACCCTCTTTATGGAAAGATTGTAAAGAGAACTTATAAATTAAAGGCACATGATGAGAACAATGAATGTCGTATCGGCGATAGAGTAAGAGTTATGGAAACAAGACCTTTATCTAAGGATAAGAGATGGAGACTTGTGGAAATCGTAGAGAAAGCGAAATAATTAAGGAGGCAAATACAATGGTTCAACAGGAAACAAGACTTAAAGTTGCTGACAATACCGGAGCAAAAGAGTTACTTTGCATCAGAGTATTGGGTGGTTCAACCAGAAGATATGCCAATATCGGAGATATCATCGTTGCCTCTGTTAAAGATGCAACACCAGGCGGCGTTGTTAAAAAGGGTGACGTGGTAAAGGCTGTGGTTGTCCGTACAAAGAAGGGCGCACGCCGTAAGGATGGTTCATATATTAAGTTCGACGAAAACGCTGCTGTTATTATCAAGGATGATATGAATCCAAGAGGAACCCGTATTTTTGGACCGGTGGCAAGAGAGCTTAGAGATAAGAAATTCATGAAGATCGTTTCATTAGCACCAGAAGTTTTATAAGGAGGTGTCAGAATGGCAACTAGTAAAATTAAAAAAGATGACTTAGTTCAGGTTATCACTGGTAAAGATAAGGGCAAGTCCGGTAAAGTTTTATCAGTAGATACCAAAAACCATAAAGTGTTAGTTGAGGGTGTCAACATGGTTTTCAGACACTCCAAACCAAGTATGGCAAATCAGCAGGGCGGTATCATCGAGAAGGAAGCACCAATCGATATTTCTAATGTTATGTATGTTCACAAGGGAAAACCGGTAAGAATCGGATTCCAGGGCGAGAAGAAAGAAAAAGTTCGTGTGGCCAAGGTGGACGGCAAGTTAGAAAAGATTGACTAATTTAAGAGAGGAGGCCACAGAAGTTGAGTAGATTAAAAGAACAGTATAATGGTGAAATCAAAGAAGCCATGACTAAGAAGTTTGGTTACAAGAATGCTTTGCAGATTCCTAAGATTGAGAAAATCGTTATCAACATGGGTGTTGGTGAAGCAAAGGAAAATCATAAAATATTAGATTCAGCAGTTCAGGATTTAGAGATTATTACCGGTCAAAAGGCGGTGATTACCCGTGCGAAGAAGTCTATAGCTAACTTCAAGTTAAGAGAGGGAATGCCGATTGGCTGTAAGGTAACCTTGAGAGGTGAGAGAATGTATGAGTTTGCAGATCGTTTAATCAATCTTGCACTCCCACGTGTTCGTGACTTTAGAGGTATTAATCCTAATGCATTTGACGGAAGAGGTAATTATTCCTTAGGTATCAAGGAGCAATTGATTTTCCCGGAAATCGAATATGACAAAATTGATAAAGTCAGAGGTATGGATATTATTTTTGTTACCACTGCTAAGACTGACGAGGAGGCTCGTGAGTTGTTGACTTTATTTGGTATGCCGTTTAAGAAATAATAGGAGGAAGATTCATGGCTAAGAAAGCAATGGTTGTTAAACAGCAACGCAAACAGAAATTCTCTACAAGAGAATATACTCGTTGTAAAGTTTGTGGACGTCCACATTCAGTGTTAAAGAAATACGGAATCTGCAGAATCTGCTTCCGTGAGTTAGCATACAAGGGTGAAATACCAGGCGTTAAGAAAGCAAGCTGGTAAAATTTTGAAGGAGGTAAATGACAATGACAGATCCAATCGCAGATATGCTTACTAGAATTCGTAATGCGAATACTGCTAAACATGATACAGTTGATGTTCCTGCTTCAAAGATGAAGGAAGCAATTGCTAACATTCTGTTAGAAGAAGGTTATGTCAGAGCTGTTGATATAGTTGAAGAGGGTAAATTTAAGACAATTCATATTACATTAAAGTATGGCAAGGACAAAAACGAGAAGATTATTACCGGAATTAAGAGAATTTCTAAACCGGGTCTTCGCGTATATGCAGGCAAGGATGAGCTTCCTAAGGTGTTAGGTGGTTTGGGAGTTGCTATCATTTCTACGAACAAAGGTGTACTGACTGACAAGCAGGCTCGTGAGGCACAGGTTGGTGGCGAAGTATTAGCTTTTGTTTGGTAGGCAGAGAACTTAGCGAAAACGAGCCAAAGGCGAAGTTTGAGCTTAGTCGTAGCCATGTCGACGCCCTTAACGAGCGTTAGCGAGTTTAGTAGTCGACGAGGCAGAGGTGATTGAAAGTCCATCCCGATACTTAATGAGAACGAGCATAGCGAAGTTCGAATTTAGTAGAGCGGATGTTGTAGATTTAGCGAAAGCGTAGAGTGAAGCGAGCCAAAGGCGAAGTTTGAGCTTAATCGACGAGGCAGAGTAAAAAAGTAAACAGGATTTAACATTAACAAAGTTTGATAAATGAATAACAAAACCGCATGATCGGTTTTAGAGAATTTAAGGAGGTAACGGCATGTCACGAATCGGAAGAATGCCTATCGCTGTACCGGCAGGTGTAACTGTTGATATAGCAGAAAATAATCAAGTGACTGTAAAAGGACCAAAGGGTACACTGAGCAGAGTATTACCGGCGGAAATGGACATTAAGCTTGAGGGTGATCAGATTGTTGTAACAAGACCAAATGATTTAAAGAAGATGAAATCTTTACATGGTCTTACAAGAACACTGATTAACAATATGGTAATCGGTGTAACCGATGGTTATACAAAGGTATTAGAGGTAAATGGTGTAGGTTATAGGGTTACAAAGCAGGGCAAGAAGTTAGTTCTTAACTTAGGCTATTCCCATCCAGTAGAGATGGAGGACCCTGAGGGTCTGGAGGCTAAGGTAGAGGGTAACACCATCACCGTTTCAGGTATTGATAAAGAAAAAGTTGGCCAATATGCTGCTGAAATCAGAGAGAAGAGAGCACCGGAGCCGTATAAGGGCAAAGGTATTAAGTATGCTGATGAAGTGATTAGACGTAAAGTTGGTAAGACTGGTAAGAAATAATTAAAGGAGTGAGATAGATGATTAAGAAAGAGTCAAGAAGTAAGGTTCGTGCAAAAAAGCATTTAAGAATCCGTAATCGCTTTAGTGGCACTGCTGAGAGACCACGTTTAGCTGTATTCAGAAGCAATAATCATATGTACGCTCAAATTATTGATGATACAGTTGGAAATACTTTAGTGTCTGCTTCAACAGTTCAGAAGGAAGTTAAGGCAGAGATAGAGAAGACAAATAATGTGGATGCAGCAGCTTACTTAGGTAAGGTGATTGCACAGAGAGCATTAGATAAGGGAATTAAAACAGTTGTCTTTGATAGAGGCGGATTTATATATCAGGGTAAAGTAAAAGCGTTAGCAGATGCAGCAAGAGAAGCTGGTCTGGAATTCTAATAAGGAGGAAAACAACATATGAAGCATACTATTATTGATGCTAGTCAATTGGAATTAGAAGAACAGGTAGTTGCCATCAAACGTGTAACCAAGGTTGTTAAGGGTGGTCGTAATATGAGATTTGCTGCGCTTGTAGTTGTAGGCGATAAGAATGGTCATGTGGGCGCTGGTCTTGGCAAAGCTGCCGAGATTCCGGAAGCAATTCGCAAGGGTAAGGAAGATGCAATCAAGAGTCTTGTTGAAGTTCCGATTAATGATAACGGAAGTATTCCTCACGACTGGACAGGTAAATTCGGAAGTGCATCAGTTCTTTTGAAGGCGTCTCCGGAAGGTACAGGTATCATCGCTGGAGGTCCTGCCCGTAAGGTTTTGGAATTGGCTGGATACAAGAATATCCGTACAAAGTCTTTAGGTTCAAACAATAAGCAGAATGTAGTGTTGGCTACAATTAATGGACTTACAAACTTGAAGACTCCTGAGGAGGTTGCAAAGCTTCGCGGAAAATCTGTTGAAGAGATTCTAGGTTAAGGAGGATTTAAAAAATGGCAGATAGAGTAAAGGTTACTTTAGTAAAGTCTCCTATTGGAGCGATTCCAAAGCATAAAAGAACATTGGAAGCATTAGGTCTTAGAAAGTTAAACAAGACAGTTGAGCTTCCGAATAATGCGGCTACAAAGGGAATGGTTCAGCAGGTGAGACATTTGGTAAAGGTAGAAGAGAATTAATCATATTAGAGATAAGGAGGTGCACGTAAATGAATTTATCTACATTAAAACCGGCAGAAGGTTCTAAGCAGAGCGATAATTTCAGAAGAGGTCGTGGCCATGGTTCAGGAAATGGTAAGACTGCTGGTAAGGGTCATAAGGGACAGAAGGCTCGTTCAGGCGCTACAAGACCTGGTTTTGAAGGTGGTCAGATGCCGTTATATAGAAGACTTCCTAAGAGAGGATTTACCTGTCGTAATTCAAAAGAAATCATTGCGATTAACATTTCTGCACTTAACGTGTTTGATGAAGGTTCAGAGGTAACGGTGGACACATTGATTGGTGCTGGAATTGTGAGCAATCCTAAGGACGGTGTTAAGATTTTAGGAAACGGTGAGCTGACAAAGAAGCTTACGGTAAAAGCAAATGCGTTCAGTGCTTCTGCGAAGGAGAAAATTGAGGCCCTTGGCGGAAAAGCAGAGGTGATGTAATATGTTTAAAACCTTGATAAATGCGTTCAAAATTGAACAGTTGAGGAAACGGATTATATATACATTCTGGATTTTAGTGGTTGCCCGTTTGGGCAGCCAGTTGCCAATTCCGGGTATTGATGTGGCACAGGTTAAGGAATTTTTGCAGAGTGTGGTAGGCTCATCCTATAGCTTTATTGATTCCTTTACTGGGGGCTCGTTTTTGTCCATGTCTGTGTTTGCATTGGGTGTTACACCGTATATTACGTCGTCCATTATCATGCAGCTTTTGACGATTGCCATTCCGGCGTTAGAGGAAATGCATCGTGACGGTGAAGATGGTAAAAAGAAAATACAGAAGTTTACCCGTTATGTAGCGGTGATACTAGCAGTTATAGAGAGCTCTGGTCTGGCTATCGGATTTTCAAGACAAGGTGCACTTGGTGAGTCGAATGTAGGTACCGTTTTAACGATAATTGCGACCTTGACAGCGGGAAGTTGTGTCGTTATGTGGCTGGGTGAGAGGATTTCGGATAAGGGTATTGGAAACGGTATTTCTATCATCCTGTTGATTAATATCGTATCCCGTAT
>CAMWYM010000092.1 GCA_947178475.1 uncultured Clostridium sp.
CATAGGATGTATGTTATGTATTATTTTCTTTTAATTCTTTTGGTTCTCGCACTTTTTTCCAGCATCTTCTTTCACTTCCGAAGGAGGCGCATCATTAAAAAAATCTGCTGTATGACTAAACATGAAAAATGTTCCCTGATTGATGAATTAATAGATTCCTTTGGCTACTGCTATCACTGTCATTATGGTTTCTTTTCTTCCACCATCAATGCATGGCAGAGAAAAACCGGCTACACTTACCTATATGACCATATTGCCCCCCGCCTCCAAATGGTATTCAACAGTCTTCCAATCTATTTTAATTATAACGGCAGAACCTGGTTAATTGAATTCTGGAAAGGGCAGTATGGCATCAGTACAGGGGCTGAAATCGGAATCTATCACGCTGACAAAATCGTCTCGCCGGAAAATTACAAAACTACACTCTTTGACTGCGCTTCAGATGATGAAATGCTTCCCCTGTCTTTGCATCTTTCCAACGAAAACGGTGACTATGTAAAAACCTCTATGAGACATTGGTGGCTAACTGCCTTTTTGCCCGGCTGCTTTTCCAAACCGGAAAACCTTTATATGAAGGCCGGAATCTCCTTTCCGAATAGAGCCATGCTATCAGCCTTTATTGACGGACTGTATCAATCCGGTTTATCCAGAGAGGACTTCGAAACAAATGGTCTTTTTATTACCATTTTGTTCCATGAACCAAAAACAGTCAGCCACAGCCTTGTTACCCGGTTCCGTCGCCGCTTTTCCCAATGGAAAAATAGAATATTTTGCAGAGTATATTTTCTGGTCACCAAACCCTTTGTCTATACCGAAGACCGAATTTTATTCCTATATTATTTCCTTCCATTTGCATTTCGGAAAACTCTGCGGCTACACCGCTTCCACAAACGCTGTCACCGTCAACGACGCTGTATGAGGAAACCGTCATGAGTACCGCCTCACGCCTGGAGCGTGCCTTTATTAATGCCCCGGTATTGCCGCTATCTCCCTGTAACCGTTATGTGCTGTTTAGTGACTGTCACCGTGGCGTGGGCAATGCCTCAGATAATTTTTTAAAAAATCAGCATTTGTTTTTTGCCGCATTAAAGCATTACTACCAGAACGGTTATTCCTATATTGAACTGGGTGATGGTGATGAACTTTGGGAAAACCGCAGCATGGAAAATATCATAGAAATACACAGTGATGTATTCTGGCTTTTCTCTCTTTTCTATAAGAAAAACCGACTTTATATGCTCTATGGAAATCACGATATTGTAAAAAGAAAAAAGCACTACAGTGCCAAAAAATGTAACACCTATTTCTGCACAGACACACAAAAACCACAGCCTCTATTTCCGGATCTGTCCTTCCACGAGGGTCTGCTCCTGCGCTCTGCCGGTCATCCGGAACATGTTATCTATCTGACTCACGGACACCAGGCCAGTCTGCTAAACTCCACCTTCTGGCCATTATCCAGATTTTTTGTCCGCTTTCTCTGGCGTCCCTTGGAAAATTTCGGTATCCTGGACCCCACCAGTGCCGCCAAGGACTATGACGTAAAAGAAAAAACAGAAAAGAAGTTAAATCAATGGGCAGTTGATACTGACAGGATTTTGATAACCGGTCATACCCATCGCCCGGTTCTCCATGGTGCCGGAACACATTACTACAATACAGGAAGCTGCGTGCATCCCCGCTGTATCACCTGCATTGAAATAGAAAACTGCTCACTGACCCTGGTAAAATGGAGCATGAGTGCAAAGGCAGACAGCACGCTCTATGTAGCAAGAGAGGTTTTGTCTGGACCGGTGCAGCTATTCTGATAACAGACGACCAAAAGCACACTAAGCTGGTTTTCACGGAAAGTCCTATCCCTCCGTCAGAAAACCAGCTTAGATTATATCAATCCCTATTACCTGTATTCCAGATTACCTTATTCCTCCTATAATTCGTAGTCGATACACATACGAATCTCCGTATAAGGGCGCACGTAGGTATCTGCTGCCGCCACATGATCCGGATGTGTCTGATACCCCTTTAGTGCCTCCTCACTTTCCAGTTCACTGTCTAACATCAGGTCTGCATTGGAGGATTCCATTTCATTGATGACAATCTTAAGCTGGATTAAACCGGGAACCTTCCCCACCAATGCCTCCAAATGCTCCTTAATTCCAGTAGAAACCTCTTTCCTTTCCTGCTCAGTCAACTCTTCCTTCAGCTTCCATAAAATAATATGTTTTACCATCTTAGGCTCTCCTTTCCTCTCAAAAATTCAACATTATCAATAGGTCAGCTTCTTTAAAAATTCCTTTGTCCGGTCATTGCTTGGATTATCAATCACATCCTCCGGTTTTCCCTGCTCAACAATCACACCGTTATCCATAAAAATCACCCTGTCAGATACCGCTCTGGCAAAATCAATCTCATGGGTAACAATAACCATTGTCATTTTCTCTGCTGCCAGCTCCTTCATAATTTTCAATATTCCGGCAGTAATTTCCGGGTCCAGTGCCGAGGTTGGCTCATCAAAATACAGCATCTTTGGCTTTAGCGCCAGCGCTCTCGCAATGGCAACCCTTTGCTGCTGCCCGCCTGAAAGCTCACACGGATAAGCGTTTTCCTTATCCGAAAGCCCCACCTTTTCCAACAGCTTTTTTACCTCTTCATATACTTCCTCTCTGTCTCTCTTCTGGATGGATACCGGTGCATCCAGAATGTTTTTTAGCACGGAATAGTGCGGAAACAGGTTAAAGTTCTGAAAGACCAGTCCAAAATTAGTACACACCGTCCGCAATTCCTTTTTTGACGGATAGACCGCTGCACCATCCTTATCCTCAACAATTTCCTTCTCCAGATAATTTATACTTCCTGCGTCCATACGCTCCAAAAAAGTTGCACACCTAAGAAGCGTGGATTTACCGGAACCAGAAGGACCTATTACCGATACAACTTCGCCCTCCTCGACAAAGAAGCTTATATCCTTAAGCACTTCCTTATCCCCAAAGCTCTTTTTTACATGATTCATTTCTATGACATTCATATCCTCTATCCTTTCTCCAAAACGGCTGTGAAAAATACTATATCCTTTTCATTGTATCAACGGTAATAATCCAGCTTCTTCTCCACTGCCTCCATGACAAATGCAACAATGAAGTTAAATACATAATAGAATACTCCGGCCACAAACAAAGGCAGAATACTGGTATTCGCAGCTGCAATCTGCTTTGCCAGGGTAAACATCTCCGTATATGCCAGTGCAAAGGCAAGAGAGGTATCCTTAACCAACGTAATCACTTCATTGGTAACCGGCGGCATCACCCGTTTTACCATCTGCGGAAAAATTATCTTAAAAAATGTCTGTACCCTGCTGTATCCAAGAACAGCTGCGGCTTCTCTTTGACCTTTTGGAATACTCTGGATTCCGGAACGGTAAATCTCTGCAAAATATGCGGCATAGTTTAGTGAAAAACCAATAATCACTGCATAGAAGCGATATGTATTGGAAAGCCTCATGCCAAAGAGATAATATGGTCCAAAAAATACTACCAAAAGCTGTAGCATTAACGGTGTACCCCGCATGATAGAAATATATATTTTGGCAATCCACTGCAACAGCTTAAACCGGGACATTCTGACAAAGGTAAGTAACAGACCCAGCGGCATTGAAAACAGCAGTGTAAAGGCAAATATAGCAAGAGTAGCCAGCATTCCCTTTCCAAGCTGCGAAACCACCGACATTATGTCAACTTTGTTTGCACCGGACACCGGTGCAGTCTCCAATGACTCCTCTTCTTCACCAATATCTCCTAATGTTCCAGACTTTCCTTCCTCCGTAAAGGATTGTTCAAGGCATATGCAGTCAGTCAGCCCCCATTCCGCTGCAATACTATCAAAGGTTCCGTCCTCCTGCATCTCTTTTAAGACCTCATTTATGCTATCACGAAGCTCCTCGTTTCCAAGCTTAAAACCAATGGCATATGCCTCAGAGGAAACCTGTTCTTCCAATATGATAAAATCATCCCCTCTGGAATCGACCTGATAATTTGCCACTCCGATATCCATACAGATGGCATCCACCATTCCGCTTTCCAGATTCATAAATGCACTGTTATAATCTCCTACCTGCTGCAGGTCCGCAAAGGATTTACAAAGGGCAATATTTTCTTCGGTGGCATCCTCTCCGGTAAAAGCGGCAAGTGCAGATGAATCCGCCTGAACCGCAACCACCTTGTCCGTCAAATCGGTAAGTTTGGAAATCCCGGAATCCCTTTTTACAATTACCACCTGGGAATTATCCACATAGGGAACAGACCATGTATAATCTTCTTCCCTTCCGTTCATCGTAAAACCGTTCCATATACAATCAATACTTCCGGAGGATAGCTCCATATCCTTTGAATCCCAGTCAATAGGCTGCTTCACCAAAGTCCAGCCCCGGCGCTTACACACCTCGTCTGCCAAATCCAAATCAAAGCCTACATATTCACCGCTGTCATCCTTATAGCCATATGGCGGAAACTCTGCATCAAAGCCAACGATAAATGTATTATCATCATTAGCTGCACAAACCTCTCCACACCACAAACTACCCGCTACTATCGCTGCAGTTAACAAAACAGCTATCATTTGTTTAATTTTCATCTTCTTCCTCCCATTTTATAACCAATCATAACCGTTTAAAAGGGCAGACATATGATTGATACGCCTGCCCTATTCTTTTCCCGACAATATACCAAGGAACACGTCCTCATAGACATACTAAAACATAATTTCTTTCTTATCAGCTAACAGCCTGCCACCATGAACAATCTGCATAATCCCAATCGAAACTCCCACCGCAATCAGGACAACTCCAAATGCAATATTCCATGCACCAACCTTTTTCATTGTACTATAGACCTTTTCGTTCATAAACTACCTCCATATCCAAATATATTGTGTACGGCCTCATTACAGGTAACTCACTTTCCATGCCTGTACCTGCATTTATCCCGTTGTACTTTTTTCGGTAAAATTTCATCCTTTCGCCAGACAGCTGACTACGCCTGTGCCCCATACTGCCCATAGTATGCATCAATTGCTTTCTTCAGTGTATCATCAATAATAATCTTTCCCTTATACGGTTTATTATACAGATGTTCCACAACCTCTTTCATTGTTACAATGGAAGTTGTTTTAAATCCATATTTCTCTTCAATCTCTTTAAGTGCCGATTTGGTTCCCTGTCCACGCTCCATCCGGTCTACGGATACTACCATGCCAACCATCTCCACATTTCCCTGAGCCTTGATAATCGGCAGTGTTTCCTCGATAGATGTACCTGCAGTGGTTACATCCTCAATAATAACAACCCTGTCACCATCTTCAATAGGACTTCCCAGCAAAATACCTTTATCACCGTGGTCCTTTACTTCCTTGCGGTTTGAACAATATTTAATATCCTCGTCATATCGCTCTGCAATCGCCATTGTGGTTGCAACAGTAAGCGGAATCCCCTTGTAAGCCGGTCCAAATAACACATCAAAATCCGTGCCAAACTCACTGTTGATTGCTTCTGCATAATACTCACCCAGCCTTTGCAGCTGAGAGCCTGTCCGATAAAATCCCGTATTGACAAAAAACGGTGTCTTCCTCCCACTCTTTGTGACAAAATCACCAAATTTCAATACGTTACAGTCAATCATAAACTCGATAAATTCCTTCTTGTACTGTTCCATCGTTTTTCATTCTCCTTTATATTACTGGACTTCCTGCATCTCATCCTTCTGCAAAGCACTCTGTCGCACACTTTTCGCATAAGCCGCAAGCCATGCCATATTTTAACATAAAACCTTATGCTTATCAATCAGTTTCAAAAATTGTTTCCCTCTTATCGGATATCCACAGTCAATCATCCTCATCCGATTGTTTTAGTCATCTAATTTAATTCCCGCCAACAATGCACCAAATGGATTATTGGGTGTTTCCTCACATTGATAATCAAATTTCTCAATTACATCCGTCACAATTTCAGAGGTGTTGGTTTCCACATCACGAATACTTAAGCTGATTTTGCCATCTTTCACCTCTAACACCTTTACCTTCACCTGCTGTCCCACGGAAAGCACCTCCGAAGGCTTCTTAATCCGCTTCATACAAATCTTTGAAATGTGTACCAATCCAGACAGTCCATTATCCATTTGTACAAATGCACCATATGGCATAAGACTTTCCACTGTTCCTTCAAAAATGGACCCCGGCACGATCATTGCCATTTTCTGTCTGTCATGCTCTGCCTCCCTCTCCTTTAAAACAGCCTTCGCAGACAACACCAGCTTCTTAGCCCGTTCGTCCACAGTAATAACCTTAACCTCTAACTGCTTTCCGATATACTCCTCCGTATTCTCCACAAAGGCAAGCGCCAGCTGCGATGCCGGAATAAATGCGCGAATCCCTTCCAAGTAAGCAACCACACCTGCATTTACACTTTCCTTAACCCGGACAGTAGTAACCGTTTCTAACTCCAGCATCTCCTTCAGCTTCTCCCAAGCTGCTCCCTGTGTCACCTCTTTCAACGATAACTCCACATTTCCTTTTCCGTCATCGGTATCTATCACAACCGCTTCAATGGTATCTCCGATTTTCAAGTCCTTCATTGCCGAAAAATCCGGATCATCCGATAACTCAGAAAGCGGAATCACCCCGGGAGCATAATATCCTAAATCCAGAGTAACCAGCTCATCGTTGATATCCACAATCATCCCCTTTACAAGCTCACCTGCCTTCATTACGCGGAATGAACTTGTAAGTTCCTTTTCAAAATCTGCCATTGTCTCATTTGCCATATCTGCACCTCCAAATAAATTCTTTTTTCTTTTGTGTCTGTGTATTTTTTACATGCTTTCCTGTACTGCCGTCCCAACCCTCAATAAGATTTGCCATCCCAATAATAACAGAATCCTGAATCTTGTTGAAACGCATGGCATCTTCCGTAATTTTTCCGCCTGTTTGCCCTCTCTTATCCTCCTACAGCGCACATATAAAATATTATAGAGGAAATAAAAATATTTCGCAACAAATAAATCTTTTACTATGTCATTGCACGATTGCTGCAAAATATGTTATAATGAATTGCGCTGATGCGCAAGCAGGTCATCAATTTTCTCCGAAAATTGGTGACATATGTTATATTAGTGATAATGATTTATTACAATCAAATTTACCAGAGGAAAAATCCATATGAAAAACAACTTTTTATTTTCGAAAAATCGTAAATCAAGTCAGACAGACACTACAGAGGCTTCTGGTCAGGACCGTGATATTGATGTCATTTTAGCCACTGTAGAGCAGGTAAAATCCGCCAGCACTGAAATTGTAGACGGTGTCACGGTAGTCCGGGATCTTGCCGACGAAAACAAGCATAGTGCGAACACAGTAGTTGGCAACATGGACGAGTTATCCGAACAAAACGCCGTTCTTGCTGAGAAAACAGACTCCTCCATAAAGATGACCAGCGATATTCAACGACAGGTAGAGAACATTGCCTCCATGACCTCACAGATGGTTTCTTTAGTAAATGAATCCGGTTCCCATGCAGGAGCAAGTTCAAAAGAATTGGAAAATGTAGTGGAAACCACACATACTATGGCGGACTTATCCAAGGATGTCAGCCGGATTGTGAAGGAATTTTCAGAAGAATTCGCTATGGTAAAGACAGAAACCGTTTCCATTGAAGACATAACCTCACAGACTAATCTACTTTCTTTAAACGCATCCATTGAAGCAGCCAGAGCCGGAGAATCCGGACGCGGCTTTGCTGTTGTAGCGGATGAGATTCGCAAGCTAAGTGACGAAACACAGGACTCCTCTACCCGTATCATGAAAGCCCTAAACCATTTAGAGGATACCTCTGCCAAAATGACAGATGCGATTGCTAAAATGATTGAAATCATACAACTGAATCTGGAAAAAATCACCGCGGTCAATACCAGTGTTACCAGCATCTCCAATGATTCCAAAAAATTAAACAGCAATATTTCTCTTATTGATAATGCCATAAAGGAGGTAGAACAATCTAACCAAAATATGGTGGAAAATATGCAGCAAATGTCTGATGCCATGTCTGTGATGACCAGTTATGTAGATAATGCATCTGACAATGCCAAGAGTATGTTGGACAAATACGAACAGACCACCATTAACGTAGGGAAAATCGAATCCTCTGTAGGCAATCTCGTTGTGCAGCTTGGCTCCAGTGGATTTATGGGTATACATGATGCCAAACCGGGTAATAAAGTTTCTATTATTACATTGGATGATGACGGAACACCAGCTAAAGAATATTATGGGCAGGTGCTTCACCAGCAGGACAAGGAGGCCATTATCGATATCCGCCCAAAAACAATTCCTGATTGTACTGACGCACCACTGCAGTGTCATTTACACATGATACTGGGTAATGTATTGTACCACTGGACAGATGTTACCGTCTCTGCATCTACGGAACACGGCGAACCTTGTTACCGTGTTGTAACCAGCTCAAACCCGAAGGTAATGCAACGCAAGAAAAATCCAAGACTGGATATTCATTGCCCGTGTGAGATTTTAATTGATGGCAATCCGAAAACATATCACGGTCATATGCTGGATATCAGCGCTAACGGAATGGCATTCACCTCTACGGATCCTGACTTTGAAACTGCAGAAAAGAAAATGATAACGGTTACCATTCCTGAGCTTCCGATTCCAAAAGCCCGGACTGTACAGGCACACATTATGCGCTGCAAAAAAGGCAGTAACGAATATATCCTAGGCTGTCGCCTTTCCGAAAATAATCTTGCCATTCAGGAATACATTGAAACTCAGTAAATAGGAGCAGGCTATTAAGCCTGCTCCTATTCCAACCTATACTAAATGTATTTCCATATTCCATCTGCTTTATATATAAATCCATTTTAAGAATGAAAAAATGCTCCCCATAACAGGATAAACAGACCAGATATGACTACAACAATCCCTGCATTCTGATATTTGATCTTATTTTCTGTCCGATACCATGTAATTCCCATTTCTTTTGCAGCATCTTGACTACTGTCAGTATTCTCTGTGGATTGCTGTTGCTGCTCCTTTCCTATTTTTTCCTGTTCCTCTAAAGAATCCTTCGCAGGATCTTCATTGTCATTAGGCTCCATCTGGGAATTCTTCACATTAGATACCTCTTTTTTGACTGACGGCGAGCCGTTACTGCCATTATTGTCCGAAGTCTCTGTACTGTCTGTTTTTTCCTCTGTTTTGGCAGAGGTGGCATCTGTTTTGTTCTCTGTGGAACTCTCCTGCTGCGAACTTTCCTCAGTTGTGGCTGCCGGGATACCGTCTCCATTGGTGTCATATCCCAGTTCTTCATCAAACTTGCCATTTAGATAATCCTGATATGCCTGACTGGCACCTCCCGCATCCGGCGAGTATCCATGGGCAGAAAGCCATGCCTTCGCCTGTTGTTTTTCCTCCTCTGTATAAGCATAGGAAACTCCCCTCACACTAAAAGCAAGACAGAAAGCAAGCACCAAAGCGCTCATCAAATATATCATCTTTTTTTTCATATGCATTCCTTCCCCATAAGCTATTTTAATCAAAAAAAGCTTGTAAAACAAGCTTTTTCTCCAATGGAGCTGAGGGGAATCGAACTTTTGTTATTGTCCCCTGTAATGAAAATACGTAGCTTTTTTCTAATTATACTCTAAATTTTATGTTCTTTCAAGCCTAAAACACCTAACAAAAAACTAACAAAGGACTAACAAAATAAGCGGTAAGAATATGTGGAGTGTGTGCAATATCGTATAAAATGCGTTGCGGCTCATTCCTCTAAGTGATACCCGCTTAGCGTCTAAGCTGGCACAAAGCACTTAATGAAATAGTTTTTTTGTGTGCAAGCCTGCATTTTGCAAAAATGCGCACAAAAAAACGTATTGAATTTAGTGCGACTGACTGATACGGCTGTTTAAGGGAAAAGTGTAGTGGCTTCTATTCCTCTTCCCTCACCTGTGTCATGTAGGGAAGAGGATAGAATATCTTAATTATTTTAAATTCGACTGGTTTTGAGTGTTTAAAAGAATTTAGATATTCTTGGTAATAGGTAGATGATAAAAAATTATATTTAAAATTTAAGACAGATTAAAAAGGAGTGATAAAATGCCTAACTTAATATTTTTCCTAAAATTTTTAATCATTATCATTGTTATATTATATATATTTATAGTTTTATGGACTTGACTTAGTATCATTTTTTGCTCAAAGGGGGAATGTGTCGGTTGCTGGTGACAGATATTTATAACCGTGATTATGCCTATCTAAAAAAACTAGGCAATTCGTATAAGCTTATCAAGTGTAATGAAGTACGCCGCAAGGGTTTCAGTGCTGTTGATGTGAAAAAGGAAAAAGATACTTATCGTAGATGTAATGGCTATCGTTTTGAAGTCTTTGAGTTTGAAAAAGAGGTTGCAGACTTTTCAAGTGATTATGTTGATTCTTCCGGTTTTAAAGAACATACCGTTGAAGAAAAGCTTTCCAACAATATATGCCGTGCCAGAAATAAGATACTTGAATATGTCCTTTGTAATGATTTTGTATTTTTTGTGACTTTAACGTTGGATCCGGATAAATATGATCGTGAAAATCTGAAACAGTTTAATCATGATTTAAGCGCATTTATCCGTAACTATAACCAACGGAAAAATGCAAATATCAAGTATCTTTTTATTCCTGAACGTCATGTTGATGGCTGTTGGCATATGCACGGCTTTATCATGGGACTGCCGTATGACCGTTTAGAACTGTTTGACTTGCATGGTGAGCGTCCTTTGCCACCGTATATTGTAAAGAAATTGCGGAACAATGAATTACTCTATTCTTTTCCGGAATATGAAAAGAGGTTCGGCTATAACATCTTTGAACCTATCCGGAACAAAAAAGCCAGCGTACTTTATATGTCCAAGTATCTGACAAAGGACCTGTCCAGAAATGTGACTGAACTAGGCTGCCATTTGTATTACTGCTCTAAGGGACTGAAAAAAGCGGAAATCATCAAGGAAGGACAGTTTTTAGATTCAAGTTATCAGTTTGATTTTTCTAATGAGTATGGCGGACAATCCTTTTTCGATATCCTGTCAGATACGGAACTGGAAGAAATCAAAGGAAAGATTGGAGGTGAACCAGTACATTTAGAGGATTATAAAAAAGGCTATCGTAAAGATGGTGAATGGTATGAATTTGTAGACAGGGATACAGGAGAAATCTTTGGTCGTATTCCAGAAGATGTAAAGGAGATGTTGCTGTGAATTTAGATGGAATTATAAGAACGGCTTTTTTGCTCTGTATAGCGTTGCTCGTATACATTTATTCAACGGAAGGAGGCAGACATGATTAATTTTCTGATAAAGTGGTTTCGATTTTGGGAAAGTCTGAACCGAACAATTAAGAATGCATTATATTTATTGAAAAAGTGAGGTTTTTTTTATGAATGTGGTTTTAATCATTATAATATTATGTGTAATTTTGTTAATTGGTTATTTTTCGTATCGTTTAGGTGATGTTGTTTACAGAATAGAAGAATTAGAAAGATATGTTTATGTTGATTTGATTTCTTTGATAGAAATATTTAAAGGTGGTGATTACAATGAAACTAGGTGATGTTCAATCCTGCAGATTCAATCATGCATATGTCTGCACTGGAAATACAAGTTTTTCCCTGCAAGAGTCTGCAAAGAAAAAGAAATATAAGGATTGTGAAGTAACAGGCTTACATTTGCTTAATAGGTGTGTGTATATCCAGATCGAAGGTGATGGAAAATGATTCTTCAACATGAAGTTGCCTGCTTAACCTGTGCCTGCTTCCAGTGTCTTAATGTGTGTAAAGATTCCTGCTTGAATTGCAGTCGTTCCGGTGCAGTAGGTGAAAGTATAGTTGTTTCTGCAGAAATAGAGGATTGTTATAAACAGGACTGTGAAAGAAAAGCGTATGCAGATAAATAGCTCCAGGAGCTTGTTTACATAATATAAGCCGGGTACTGAAAACAGTATCCGGCTTTTGTTTTAATTTTATTCATGGTTCATATTCTATAGTATCATTGTTGTCGTAATAGCCTTGTATTCCATATTGTACATTATCATAAAAAACCGAG
>CAMWYM010000093.1 GCA_947178475.1 uncultured Clostridium sp.
ACGGCATACGAGAGTCTCAGGAGTCTCGTGTGCTCGGAGATGTTTATCAGAGACAGTAATATTATAGACCCAGTGGCATACAATCCATTTGGCAGCATCTGGTCCTTTCTTTGGGTTACTGTATGTGTGCTTATTAGCGGTTACTTTATTTATCTTTTTAATTACAAATTTTGTCTTAAAAAGACAGAATTGACACAGGAACAGAGGAAAAAGGTGGCATTGGCAATGGCTGTCTTTACGGCTCCGTATACATTCTATTTGCCCTCTGATATAATCTATAATTATTTAGACGCATTATGTTTCCATATTGTATAGCTGTGAGGTAATCATGGATACGAGAGAATATAAGACAACAGAGCTTTTGAAACGGTTTTTACCATATTACAAACCACATATAGGAACGGTGGCGCTGGATTTATTTTGTGCAGCACTGACAACCATCTGTGAACTGGTACTGCCACTGATTATGCGGTATATCACCAATGAGGGGCTGCGGGATCTGGCAGCATTGTCTGTCCAAACGGTACTGATTTTAGGAGGAATCTATCTTGCTCTCCGCATTGTGGACAGCATAGCCAATTATTATATGGCGGATGTAGGTCATGTGATGGGGGCAAAGATAGAGACGACTATGAGGACAGATGCCTATTCCCATCTGCAGAAGCTTTCCAATACCTATTACAGCAATACCAAAGTGGGTCAGATTATGGGGCGGATTACCAATGATTTGTTTGATGTGACGGAATTTGCACATCACTGTCCGGAGGAATTTTTCATTGCGGCAATTAAAGCTGTGGTAGGATTTATCATTTTGTCGGGAATCAATTTCTGGCTTACCCTGATAATATTCTGTATTGTTCCTGTAATGTTTTTCACCTGTATGGCATTGAACAGAAAGATGAAAATGGCGTTTTCCAAGCAGAGATACCAGATCGGGGAGTTAAATGCCCGTATCGAGGACAGCTTATTGGGACAGAAGGTGGTAAAGGCATTTACTAATGAAGAAATGGAGAATCAGAAATTTGCCACCGACAATCAGCGGTTTTTTGAAATTAAAAAAGAGAGCTACAAATATATGGCGGCATTTCAGACGACTACCAGAATGTTTGACGGTATCATGTATCTCTCTGTTGTAATAGGTGGCGGAATTTTTATGGTGAAGGGACTGATCGGACCAGGTGATTTGGTGGCATACATGCTCTATGTTACCACACTGATTGCTACGATAAGGCGGATTATCGAGTTTGCTGAGCAGTTCCAGCGGGGAATGACCGGCATTGAGCGTTTTTTGCAGATTATGGATGCAGATATTGATATTTTTGATGAAGAGGGTGCAGTTCCATTAGAGAGGGTAGCGGGAAACATAGAGTTTGAAAATGTGAGCTTTGAGTATCCCGACGACCATAACGAAGTATTTTCTAATTTGAATCTTTCCATCAAAGCGGGGGAACGGGTGGCGATCGTTGGTCCGTCAGGCGGTGGGAAGACTACGCTTTGTAACCTGATTCCGAGATTTTACGATATTGATTCGGGCTGTATCCGTCTGGACGGAAGGAACATAAAAGAATTTACACTGAAAAGCCTGCGGCAGCATATCGGAATTGTCCAGCAGGACGTATACCTGTTTTCAGGAACGGTATATGACAATATCATCTATGGAAGACCGGATGCTTCAAAGGAACAGGTGATAAAGGCAGCAAAGCTTGCAGGGGCAGATGAATTTATAGGTGAGTTAAAGGATGGATATGATACCTATATCGGAGAACGCGGGGTAAAGCTGTCAGGTGGACAAAAACAGCGGATCAGTATTGCCAGAGTATTTCTGAAAAATCCTCCGATTCTGATTTTAGATGAAGCAACCTCGGCATTGGATAATGAAAGTGAATTTGCGGTGGCAAAGTCTCTGGTGGAATTGTCAGAGGGCAGGACAACTCTTACCATCGCCCACAGATTATCCAGTATCAGAAATTCTGACCGGATTCTGGTGCTTACTCAGGAGGGAATTGTGGAGGAAGGAAGCCATGATGAACTGATGGAGAAGCAGGGAATGTATTATGAATTTTATACCATGGCGGATAAATGGCAGTAGAAGAGTGGCTGTCGTTTGGCTTTGTCAGATAAAGTGCATAGATTTTTCAATTTTTGTCGGCGGTTAGACAACCGCCGACTTTATATTTTACAATAAAATGAATTGCGCTGATGCGCAAGCAGATCATCAATTTGTGCAGATAACGAGCCAAGCGTAGATACTTGTATATACATTTGGCGACTATTGCAACAAACGAAGTTTCTTCGAAAATTGGTGACACATGATAAAAGAATCCGGTTGGAATATGGAACGATTCTTTTTATCATTGATTAGGTTTAAATTTTTTGTAATACTATCAAAAGTAATGTGTCTTATTAATAGGTACCTGAAATAAATAAAAGGAAGAGAGGTGAGATGGTGAACAAGAGTGAAAATGATATGGATATTATCTATAAAAAATACTATAAAGATGTATTGTGCTTTGCCAGAGCACTATCCGGTAACAATGATATTGCGCAGGAAATCACACAGAATACTTTTTATAAAGCAATTCAGGCGGCATATAGATTTCGTGGAGACTGTGATATCCGTGTCTGGCTGTGCCAGATTGCAAAAAATGATTATTTAAACTATATAAGGAAAGAAAAGCGTATGGTTTCCAATGACAGGATAGAGGATATGCTGTTGAATACCCCGGATTATGCAAAACCGGTACTTGATGATATAGCAGATGCGGAATCAGCAAGGGAAATCCGTTTGATTTTGGACGAAATGGAGGAACCATACAAAGAGGTTTTTATACTGAAGGTTTTGCATGAGATGCCATATACCAGAATTGCAGAAATTTATCATAAGACAGAAAACTGGGCAAGGGTAACCTATTACCGGGCAAAAATGAAAATATGTGATGCCTTAGAAGAGATGGATAAGACAGATGATAGGAAAAAGAGAAGAGGAGGACAGTTATGAAGGAAATGAATTGTAATATTGCCAATGATTTAATGCCGTTGTATGTAGATAATGTATTAAGCGAGGATAGTAAAGAGTTGCTGGAAAATCATATATCCGATTGTGTACATTGTAAAGAAACTTTGGAAAGAATGCAGAGCCATATCTTAATTGAAGAGGATAAAGATATTAAACCGTTTAAAAGAATCAGGAAAAAGCTTCTGTTCAGGATGATTATCATCGTTTTTTTACTGATTGTAATTGCCACTGGCTATATTGCGTGTCAATTAGCTGAGATACCGGTAAGCTATGTGGGCGATGATTTAATAAAGGATATGGAAGTTGTACATATGGAGGATGGTATTTATTTACGGCGTGAGAATTTGAGTGCGAGAGGAGATATTATTATTGTAGATGACAGTGAAGGTGTTTTAAAATTTTATATTGGTGAAAATGTTCCGGATCATTTCAGGCTGGGATGGTGGGAGAGGACCTGCTATACCATGCTTGCAGATGATGCCACCCATGAGGAGGAAAATGAGATAACGGAAGTGCATTACTGTGATAAGGATGGAAATATTTTATACACATTATGGGAAAAAGGGGACTAATATAACGAACTGTAAAGTAAAAGGGAGTCAACAACCCCACTGCAAGCAACAGGGCATCAGGTAAGATGCGCTGCAAAGCAGCGGGGTATGTAATCCTCACGGCAGTCGTCAAATGCGGTATGAATGGACGAAATACGGAATGAATGGACAGAAGGCGGTATGAGTGGAAGGAATGTGGTATGAATGGAAAAGAGAAGGGGAACAGTATGGATAGTTCTTGCAATTATCAGTATTTTACTGATAGTGCTTGTCTTTTGGGGGATATCGGCATATACGCCATATTATCATGATACGGTGATAGAGTATTCTGATAAGGCTCCAAGAGTGGGAAATAATATTTATGGTTACATTGATGTGCCTGAGGGCTTTGTAATGGAAGGCTCCTTTGACAGTGGAAATGCTAATTATGCCGGTGGTCAGGATGGGATCAGGGAGGGAGTGCGTCTTTATGACCCCGAAGGAACGGCATGTATTACGATTTCTATACTGACACCAGACAGGAAGCAGGAGGACTATATTGGAATAGGGCTTCAGGAATATTTTTCGTGTGACGAGAAGAAGAGAATAGTAAAGGCAGATAATGTATGGGACTATTTTAGCGAACAGATGTGGAAGGAAAATACGATAATAGCAAAGGATGGTTCCTATGCAAGTGCAACTCCTGTTGAAGTAAATGATTTAGCAGGGATGAGTTGTGAATGGAATATAGAAGAAGCAGGAAAAATCTATCATAATCAGTTATATATTCTGGAGGATCCGGAAAAAAAGGGTGTGATACATTGTATTACTGCTTCCTATCAGCCGAGTGGCATAGACTGTCTGGATTATTTGACAACATTTTCACTGAAGAGGAATAGGCAGGCAGATACGCAGGTGACAGGAGTGGGAAAAAGAGTGGGGAATTCCACTACCGGATATATGAATGTACCAGAGGGGTATGATGAATATCATGGATTACTCGTTCATAAGTTGATGGATGACGGAGGGGAAGCTGCAGATCTCATTTTTTGTGCCGAGAAGGAAAAGGTAAGAAAGGATGCCCCTTTTCGAAAGAGTATGGTTTTGGGAAGATTTACAAGAGATAAGGAATTTGACCAAAGTCCGTTATCCTATATGCAGAACAATCTGCTTGAAGTATTTGGACATTTTGGGGTAATAGATTATTGTGACTTTTCCAATGCAGAGTTAAAGAATGAGGATTCAGAGTTCGGGGCGAGGGCTTTTGTCAGCGCGATGGAACAATCGTTAGGGAAGTATGGAGCATTTTCTTATATAGCGGTGGAATTGGGAGAGCAGAAAGGCTATAAGGTTACATGGACAGGCAGATTTCCGGTGGATAACCGGCGGGCATTTTTTACTTATTACATTTTGGATAGTGCTGATAACAGCGATGAGGTATATATTGTGGGTGCCAGAGAGGAGGATAACAGTGAAGGGGTATTTGAACAATATTTAAAGAGCTTTTCACCGAAAAAATAGAGATAAGAAAAAGATTATATTATAGATCACTTTTTTGTTGACCATCTTATAAGTCAAGCAACCAATTAATTGATATTTTCTATGATTTGTGCTAGACTGTACTACAGGAATTTTACCAGGGGATAACTTGAACTGATGAAGAATGTTTCAGTTTTCGTTACAAATAACTTTAAGGAGGTCTTAGCATGAAGGTTAAATCAAGGATTGTTGCAGGTATGCTGGCATTTGTGATGCTTTTTTCAACCGCATCTATTCCGGTAAGTGCAGCAAAGGTAACAGTGAAGAAGGTTTCCGTAGCTAGCAGTCTATCTGGAAGTGAGAAGACAGTTGTTGTAGCAAAGGGGAAGTCCGTCAAATTAAAGACAACGGTAACCGTAACACCAAGCAAAAAGGCAAACAAAAAGGTATCTTATTCTGTAAAGGATAAGAGTATTGCTACGGTAAGCAACAAAGGAGTGGTAAAAGGTAAGAAAGCTGGTACAACAAAGATTACAGTAACGTCCAGCAAGAATAAGAAGAAAAAGGCTACGATCACAGTCAAGGTTATGACAGATGCAGTTAAGAGTGTTAAGCTGAATCAGAAGAAGGCTTCTTTGAATGTGGGAAAGACCTTGAAGCTTAAGGCTACCGTGAGTGCGGCCAAGGGGGCAGACAAGACAATTGCTTACACGAGCTCCAATACAAAGATTGCTAAGGTGAATAAAAAGGGTGTGATTACTGCCGTTGGTACTGGTAATGCAACCATTACTGCGAAAGCAATTGATGGTTCTGGCAAGAAGGCTACCTGCAAGGTGACGGTTGCCAATCCAATCAATCTGGCAGGGATAAGCATACCGAATGAAAGAACGATTAATTTTAAATTGGATAAAGCTTGTGCTTTGAATCCTAGTCAGGTAGCTATTGTTAAGAAAAAGTATGTTTCTGGTACATACAACAATCCCTTAACCATTAACAATATGACAACAGCAGATAATGTAAATTATACGGTTGTCCTGTCAGCTGATACAGGTCTTTCTATCGGTGATTTTGTACAGTTGGCAATTCCTTCTCTGACAGGTACGGTTAAGAGTTTGGAAACGGAATATAAACAGCAGGTATGTGCCTTCACTGGTGAAACTATTTCAAGATGGACAAAAGGAACCTATAGCACACAAACATTTTCCTTTGGTGAGGACAATGGGGGCTACTATGGTACTCATTATAATGGTGGTTATGGATATGCTTCCTATTCTCTGAATGGCTTGCCGGCAGGTTTGACTTATGAGGTCAAGAATGGTGTAGTAAAGGTTAAGGGAACACCGACCAAAGATGGAAAGTTTGATTATGTATTATCAGCGACGGATGAATTAGGCAATACATTAAGCAGAACGATTCATTTTATTGTTGGTTCAGATACTGTGATTGCCGGTGCAGCAAATACAGTATATAAATTAATTGATACAAGTACAGTGTCTGCATATATTAATCCCTCCTTTACAGGTGGAAGTGGAAGCTATAACTATTCTATTATTTCGGATCCACAGGCAACAGGTGCAACGATTGATAAGAGCGATGGTGAGGTGCATATGAAAGCGTCTGTTGCGGGCACTTATACGGTAACGGTGAGAGCAACTGACAAGGTAGATGCCTCTCGGTTCTGTGATATCAATGTCGTATGTAATGTAAAGCAGGGAATTGTTGTTGGCGGCTGTCTGAAAGATGCTCAGGGCAATCCAATGAATAAAGGATATGTATATTTTGCCAATAAGAATAGAGCCTCCTTATATGGTACAGGTGTTTCTGTATCGGTAGGTTCATTTACCAGTACCTATTCTGCTGTTTTGGAGCCGGGAGTTTATGATATTCGTGCAGAGTACGAAGGAGGGGATATAGAAGCTTCCCAATCTGCTACCTATTTATATTCCCAGTCCTTGACTACTTCTCAGACAGGATATGATATTCAGTTAAATGACCTTTATAAAGTAGCGTTGGTAAATAGTGATGGCAGTAATACCAGCCTTAGCAGATACTGGTATTTGAATCATGAGGAGGCAGGATATGGCTCCACGATATATCTAAAACCGGGTACTTATACACTTGAGTCAAACGAAATTGGTAGTTCCGATGGTCAAGTGACAGGAGGAGACTGGTTCAATGGACAAACGATAAGTTATACGCCTTATAAACTCGCTTCGTCATTTACTGTTGTGAATGCTGCAGTACAGGCAGTGGTCAATAAAGTGCCAATCGGTCCCGCTACAACTACAACACGTCCGGCAGCTAAGAATACTACTTTGACAATAACAGTAGGTGAAACGAAATGGTTGGATGCATCTAATTTCTATGCATTTCGATTTACTCCGGCAGGAACTGGTAAATATCAAACCGGTAATACCAATGTAAAATTCTACGCAATGGATGGAAGTGTAGTACCCTCTGCAGATGGTGTTTATAATCTGACGGCAGGGATTACCTATATCGTTGGTCGTGGTGAATACAGTGATGCTAAAGTTCAGATTACACAGGTAACAGAATAGAAATAATATCATTTACAATATATGATAAAAAGCAATAAATGGGGAGCGGGTATGCGAAGTGTGATTAGTGTAACCGCTCCTTTTGCGATATGTTTTGTAAAGTGGATACTCAAAGAAGATAACTTATGTTAAAGGAAGAGGAGCGAACAGGCATGCACTATAATTGTTTAATCATAGATGACGAGACCGATTTGGCAAAAATGACATGTGAATATTTTCAGGCATTTGATGTAACCTGTGCCTGGTTGGATACATCGGAAAAATATTTTTCTTTTATAAAGGAGAATACGGCAGACCTTCTGCTATTGGATATTAACCTGCAGAAGGAGAGTGGATTTTCACTTTGTAAAAAAATCAGGGAGCAGTCAGATATACCAATCCTGTTTATCAGTGCGAGACAGAGTGATGATGATGTATTGATTGCATTAAATATCGGTGGGGATGATTATATAAAAAAGCCGTATACGTTAAGTGTGCTGCTGGCTAAGGTAAAGGTGATGTTAAAACGTATGAAAAGCAATCAGAGCCAAACAGAGTGTGAGGGCAGTGCCGGGCTTTCCTGTGGGAATTTCCGATTAGAGGAAGAGACCTTAAAGGCGTTTGTGAAGGGCAGAGAGGTTGTTTTGAAGGCAAAGGAATTTAAGCTGTTAAAATGTCTTTTTGAACATAGAAATACCATTGTCAGCAAGGAAACGCTTTTTGATGTGGTATGGGGAGATGCTTATTTCAGTGATGGTACATTGAATGTACATATCCGTAAGCTGCGTGAAAAATTAGAGGATAATCCCAACGAACCTGAGATGATAAGGACAATCTGGGGGACGGGATATATGTTGGAGATAGAAGATGAAGATTAGATATATAGCGGTTTCCTATGTCGTGCTTTTGCTGGGAATCATGGCAGTGATTTATATGGTGTGCAAGGAAGAGAATCAGGCGTCGCTGGATATGGTATATTATAATGGGCAGTTAAAGCAGATAGAAGCCGGCTTGTCTGAGACCGTGGAAAAAGAGGATTTAGAGCGGAGATTTGCCTGTAAGATTTTATATTTTGCAGATAAAGATTATGAGACAAGATTAAATGAGGCTTTGCGCTCACAGGCAGTTATTCTGGACTTGAAAAGCAGGGAAGAGATTGTGGGGAAAGTAGTTTGGAGCGATGGAGAAAAGCTTTATGAGGCATTGAAGCATGATTTGATGATAAAGCTGGAAATTGTCTGCGGAGTGATACTGTTTGCAGGAATTGTATTCTGCTTTATTTTTTATGCACATTTTATCGCTCCCTTCAAGCGGCTGCAGAGATTTTCAGGGGAGATTGCAAAGGGAAATTTTGATATGCCGCTGCCGATGAACAAAAATAATTTTTTTGGAGCATTTACAGAGAGCTTTGATTTGTTGAGGGAAGAACTGAAGCGTGCCAAGGAAAGCGAATATCAGGCAAACCGGAGTAAAAAGGAGCTGATGGCGGAATTGTCCCACGATGTTAAAACACCGCTTTCCACGATAAAGGCAACCTGTGAAGTGTTGCTGCTAAAAGAGAAAAATGCGGATACGATAGAGAAGATTAATATCATTGCAGCAAAGGCAGAGGTGATGGATGCATTGGTAGAAAATCTGTTTCAGGCAGCGATGGAGGAGCTGGAAGTATTAAAGGTAGAACCGTCAGAGGAAAGTAGCTTGCAGATTAAGGAAATATTAGATGAGCTGAAATTTTATGGAAATATCCAGATAAAGGGTGAAATACCGGAGTGCCTTGTCTATATGGATAAATTAAGGTTATCTCAGGTCCTGGATAATGTGGTGAGCAACTCCAACAAATATGCAGGGACTGCAATTGATGTTTCCTTTGTGGAGGAACGAGAGGGAATCCTAATCCGGCTTAGGGACTATGGACAGGGGATATCGGAAGAAGAGCTGTCTTGTGTTACGGAAAAGTATTACCGGGGAAGTAATACGAAAGGAAAGACAGGTTCTGGGCTTGGACTCTATCTTGCTGATATGTTTATGGAGCGGATGCATGGAGGCATGGAGTGCAGCAATATTTGTAACCAGGAGGAGACCGGTTTTAGGGTGACACTGTTTTTGAAGAAGGTGTAGCACTGTGTAGTGGTATATGTAAAACGGAGGGGTGACTGGTGGACATATGTCAACTGGTTGATATAATTAGGATAAGTGGTTTTGCTTTTGTAATGGTAGAAGTGCTGATTGACATTTCGATATAACTTGTTATAATATACTTAACAAGGCAGTCGGAGGGTGAGCACATTTCACCCGACCCGGCGAAATAACAAACTATTAAGAAATAGTCGTCAGCTTTTCTAGAGTCAGGACGGCTATTTCTTATTTTTCATTTTCAGAATTTCAATAATTACAAGTACCACAGTAAGTATAATCATAAATTCTTCATATGTACTCATAAGCATCATCCTCCTTGTAAGGCTCAAGTCGGATCAGTTAAGAAACAGTTAAGAAATAGACAAGGAACAGCTCAAGATTTTTGTATTGGTATGATATATAATGAGGATGATAAAACAACGAATGCGGCATCCTTATTTTATACGGTTTAGCTGTGAAGATAAGGAAATTTGCCTATATACCGAAAAGACTGAGGAGGAATAAGCTATGGCAGCAATTTTAACGGCAAAGGATTTGTGCAAGACATTTTCTAACGGAAGTGTCCAGCAGCATGTATTAAAAAATTTGAATTTATCCATTGAACAGGGGGATTTTACTGTAGTGATGGGAAGCTCCGGTTCGGGGAAAAGTACGTTACTCTATGCACTTTCCGGAATGGATCGACCGACACTTGGCAGCATACGTTACCATGAGGAGGAAATCTCCGGGTATTCCAATGATAAACTGGCGGTTTTTCGCAGGAATCATTGTGGTTTTGTGTTCCAGCAAAACTATTTAAATGATACGATGAGTGTTTTGGATAATGTTATGGTAAGCGGGCTGCTGCTGACAAAAAATCGGAAGGAGCTGGCTAAGCAGGCAAAGGAAAAGCTTTTGGAGGTGGGGCTTTCGGAAGCCTCCTTTTCGAAATTCCCCGGTCAGTTATCCGGTGGGGAACAGCAGCGGGCGGCAGTGGTAAGGGGAATTATCAATCAGCCGGAAATATTATTTGCAGATGAGCCCACAGGAGCATTAAACTCCGAAAATACAGAACGGATTTTGAAGATACTGACAAGATTTCATGAGAACGGGCAGACCATTGTCATGGTCACCCATGACATGAAGTGTGCAAGGCGGGGAAATCGGATTCTCTATCTAAAGGATGGAACGATTACCGGCGAACTGTCTCTTGGAGCCTATGTGAGCGGGGATAGTGAACGTCATGAAAAGCTCCGCACATTTTTGCAGGAAATGGGGTGGTAGGGATGTATCCGCTTTATTTTATTTCAAAGCATAATATGAAGAAAAAGAAGGGAAATATTGCAGTGATTCTCTTCCTGATTGCCCTTGCGGTTTTGCTGCTCTATGTGAGTATATCCCTGCTTACCAGCACGGGAAAGGTATTGGACACGATTCACGAGGAGGTAAATGGGGCAGAATGGCTCTGCATTTCACCGGAAGAAAATGACAGTAAAATAATGAAAATGCTGGAAAAGCAGGATGAGGTGGAGGTGTTTGAGAAGAATGAATGTCTGTTTTTTTCGGGTGCCAGATACCGGAAAGAAGGGGGAAAGGAGGATGAAGCCATTGCGTTTCTTTTAGAAAGGATAGAGGATGAGAGAAAGATTGGGCAGATACCGGAGGAGCTGACGAAGGAGATAGACGACGATTCTATTTTACTGCCCTATTACCTGAAAGCAGACCGCAGGTTTCAAACCGGTGATACCCTGCTGCTTCAGTTAGGTGAGACGGAATATGCATTTAAGGTGAAAGGCTTTGTGGAGGATCCGCTCTTTGCAACCACAATGAATGTGACAATAAATAAATGCTATATCTCGAAAAAGTGTTATGAAAAAATTCTTAATGAAAGTCCAGCAGTGCAGAATCCGCAGTATCTATATCACAAGGTGAGATTAAAACAGGGCGGGGATGCTGTTGCATTTGATGAAATCATGACCGCACGTTTTAGTGAAGAACACTTGGAGAAGGGACTTGCGGCAGTCTCTTGGGATGCAATGCGGGGAGGTGATATGGTACTTTCCAGCATTGTGATGGGAATTGTCCTTGTATTTTCTCTGCTTCTGGTACTGATTGCTCTCATTATCATACAATTCAGCATCCGCCAGTTTGTGGAAGAAAATATGAAAAATATCGGTATTTTACAGGCATCCGGGTATACAGGGAGACAGTTGAAATGGGCGGGGGTTCTGGAAATGCTGCAGGTGGCATTGTTTGGTGCCTTTATTGGGCTGGCAGCGGGAGGAGTTCTTACCGTACCGATAGGAAATATACAAAGCAGTATTATCGGGCTTTCCTGGATACAGACTTTTGACTTGTTAGCGGCAGCGTTGGCTGTGTT
>CAMWYM010000094.1 GCA_947178475.1 uncultured Clostridium sp.
ATTTGGCGACTATCGCAACAAACGGAGTTTGCAGAGCAAAATTGGTTACAAATTATGGGAGGAAGGAACATGAAATTGGAACAATTTGAGGGATATAGCTATTTAGATGGAGGAATTTGTGCTGCAAAGGGTTTTCGGGCAAATGGTGTTCACTGCGGGCTGTATTCTGATGCAAATAAGAATGATTTGGCATTGTTAGTCAGTGATACCCTCTGTAATGCAGCCGCAGTCTATACAACGAATAAGGTAAAGGGAGCACCGATACTTGTTACCAGACAGCATTTAGCCGTTGCCAACGGGAAATGTCAGGCGGTGATTGCCAACTCCAAAAATGCGAATACCTGTAATGCGGACGGAGAGGAAAAGGCACAGAGAATGACGGAGCTGGCAGCAGAGAAGCTGGGGATTTCAGTTGAACAGGTATTGGTTGCTTCCACCGGTGTCATCGGGCAGATTCTTCCAATCGAGCCTATCGAGAATCATATTGATGAGCTTGTAGAGGGGCTTTCCTATGCTGGCAATGGAAAGGCTGTCAATGCCATTATGACGACAGATACTGTGCCGAAGGAGGTTGCAGTGAAATTTACCATAGGTGGGAAAAGCTGTACGCTGGGAGGTATGGCGAAGGGGAGTGGCATGATTCACCCTAACATGGCGACAACCCTTAATTTTATCACAACGGATGCGGCGGTTGCTACAGATATGATTCAGAAGGCTCTTACAGAAGTGACAAAGATTACATATAACTGTTTGAGCATAGACGGTGATACCTCCACAAACGACATGGTATGTGTGCTGGCAAACGGAATGGCCGGCAATGAGGAAATCGGAGCGGAGAATGAGGATTACGAGGTATTTAAGCAGGCCCTGTACATCGTGATGATGAATCTGACCAAAATGCTGGCTAAGGACGGCGAGGGGGCCACAAAACTGATTGAGTGTGCAGTTTCAGAGGCAAAGGATATAGACACAGCAATTATTGTTGCCAAAAGCGTAATTCGGTCACCGCTGTTCAAATGTGCGGTCTTTGGGGAGGATGCAAACTGGGGACGTATCCTTTGTGCAGTGGGATATGCAGAGGCAGATTTTGATATCAATAAGGTGGATGTTGACCTTGCGTCTGACAGGGGGACTCTTCCTGTATGCCGGGGTGGTGCAGGCGTTGAATTTTCAGAGGATTTTGCCAAGGAAGTTTTAGGTGAGGATGAGATCATGGTGAATATATCTCTGCATGAGGGAGATGCAAGTGCTAAGGCATGGGGCTGTGACCTTACCTATGATTATGTGAAGATTAATGGGGATTACCGCTCCTAAGCTTTGGCAATACAGGCAGCTTGAGACGGAATAAGGGATATTGGTAAATGCAGTAGAGCAGATTGTTTTACTGCATTTTTTGCTTGTAAAAATTTAATCAGATTAAAAGGATAGAATAGGTGTGAAAATAGTTTTATAAATAAAATCGTTTTATGGAGGGAATTGTGTGGACAGGGATGAAGTGGAGAGAATATATATGACCTACTTTGATACAGTATATCGAATATGTTTTCTTTATATGAAAAATGAAACTGATGCCGGTGATATGGTGCAGGAGACATTTTTGCGCCTGATAAGGAGCGGACCTGAATTTGAAACAGAGCAAAAGGTCAAGGCATGGCTGATTGTGACAGCATCTAACTGCTGTAAAACCCAGCTCACCAGATGGTGGCGGACAAAAAGGGTCGAGTATAATGAGGAACAGATAAAGACAATTGCCGATAGGCAGGACCGGGAACTGCTGGAGTCGGTTCTGGGGTTGGATAAAAAATATAGTGTTCCTATGTATTTATACTATTTTGAGGGATATAAAACAGGCGAAATCGCCCGGATGTTAAACATTAATTCTTCTACGATACAGACCCGGCTGGCTAAGGCAAGAGAAATACTGAAATTGGAAATAGAAAAAGATTTTGATGGTAAAAAGGGGGGCAGAGGTTATGAATGCTGATGATTACAGGCGGGTAATGAAACAAATCCGTATGTCGGAGGATAAAAGGCAGCAGATATGGAAACAGATTGAAAATAGCACAGGGCAAAAGAGAAAGGGTATAAATCTAATTAAGACAGCAGTATGCATATCTATGCTTGCGGCAGTTTCCTTTTGTTTTATCCTGATGCAGACCGATTCAGTGACGGCAGGGAATATTATGGATTTTTTTGAGGGGATTTTTTCAATTAAGGAGAATTCCTTTGTGGATCAAAGTGAATATGATATGAGGGAGCGTGTGGAGAAGCATGTTTATTCTGACCAGGATGAACATATTAAAATGGATGTGCTGGAAATGTTATCGGATGGCATGACAACATATTTTACGGTTAAATATACCGGTTTGGACTCAGTGGGATGCGAATGGCTGACAGAGAATCATTATAGTTTTTTTGAGCAGTATTTAAATATGGATCCGGTTTTTCCGGATGGAAATACAGCGCAATATGGAGTGAATTATGGCTGTCTTGCGGCAGAGCTTGCAGAGTATGCAGAAAAAAATGAAAAATATTTTATTGTTATATTTAATACTAGTAGTGTTGATTATCAGTCAAAAAATGGTATTTTTCAATATCCTATGCATGACGGACAAAGGGAAAAAATACTGCCACTGGCGAATAATATACAATTTCAAAAATATGAATTAATTTGTGATGGACTTGAGAATTTGTATTATGAACCAAGATACCTGTATGTATCCGGATTATCATTTATCGTATATGGCAGCAAAAAAGAAAATTTTGATATTTTGCTCGCAGACCCCAGGTCAGAGATTTATGAAGGCAATATGGTTGTTGAAATTGAGTCGGCGGATATAACCCATATATTAAATAAAGGATACTGGAAATTTGCCGGTATAAATCCGAACGAGAATAACGGATTTTCCAATATGCTTATTGCCAGCGGCTGTTTCTACACGGATGAGGAAAGCAGTATGACGATAACTACCTTTGACCCTGAAAATGTCCAGCGGATAAAGGTTGCAGGAATAGAGTATAAAGTAAAAAAGGTACAGGATAATTAGGAAGCATAGAAGGAGGAATTTTTATGAGAAAAAAGCTGTTTATTGGGAGTATAGTATTGTTGTGCTGTATTGCATGTAATGCGGATAATCGGAGGAATTTGAAGCAACCGGATTCTGTTGAGGAGGATAAGCTGGGAGGCGACAGACAGTCGGATTCCATTATAGAGAATGAACAGAGCAGTGACGGACAGACAGATTTGACATTTGATATAGATGCGTATTTACAAAATACCAGCGAAAACTGTATTTCCATTTCGGATGCGATAAAACAATATGATAGTGATATTCAGAAGGTAAAGGAAAATTCCAAAATTTCTTTTGATGACTGTGATTTTTGCCCGCTGCCGGATTTTAAGGAAGTAAGTGTCATTGCTTTTCAGGAAAAGGGGGTAACAGTAGAAGAGGGGATAAAAATTATTAATGACTGGATAGATGAGATTGGTTTGACGGGGATAGTCGATGTGGAAAAGGAATTGCGGGATGCCAGCGGGCAGCTTCCGCGGGATATAACAAAGGTATATCCGTATGATTATGCTGATGTAGCTGGAAATAAAGCACAGCTATCCAGTGGAAAGGGATTTTTTCTCAATACAAACCAGTGCTATATCCAATTGGGTGCGGACGGAATATATTCAATGAGTAACGGTAAGATAACAGCTTATTTGGGAGAAGATGGTTTTGCGGCAATGGATGCTTTGGGAATTTATCAGGAGGATATTGTCGAAGGAGGATTTTATGAAGATATGGCATTGAAAACGTATGATGTAGCAGACGGAAGTATGTCAGTCAAAGAAGGTGCGGATATGGCTATTCAATATTTTTTGAAGGGAACACCTTATCCGTGTGCTCCAGAAACCGGAGTGACCTTTCCATGGGTGAATGTTTTTTCTCTGGGAGATAAATATGGATATGCATATGGCGTAGGAAGAACGATATACTCCATTCCGGTGGCATATAATACGGTCAGCTCTAGGCGGTATTTTGAGGATAGTTATAATATTATGGAGGATTCAAAGACGGCATATGTTATAGACCATACAGGGGTCTGCGCATTTACCGGACACTCGGAAGCGGAGCCCTATGAGCGTATAGGAGGAGTTCAGAAAGAGATGCTGGGTCTGAAGGATGCAGTCGATGTATTGGATACAACACTGGCAAAAGGTCTGGAGCTTGACATAGAACGTGTAGAGCTAAGCTATTGTCCAATACAATTTGAGGTGGATGAGACAATAGGACTTGTCACATGGCTCTTTAAGGGAGTAAACCGGATAAACCAGCAGAGAATGAGGATTTATCTGGATGTTATCACCGGTGAAATTTACTATTTTACCGAGGGGGAGGGGTAATGCCGTGAGTGATGTGGTCAGGGAGGTAAAGAAGAATATACTGCAGCCGGGGTTGCTGTTAATGCTTTTGGGGATTCCTTTTTTATGCATGCTCAGTGGGTGTTATTTGGATGATACAGGAAAGGAATATACTGTTTTTGAAATGGTCATCCGACAAAGCGATATGGATGTGGCAGCTATAATAGAATTAAATCAGCTTGCAGTGTGGAAAGCGGGAATGGGGGTATGGTTTTTCCTTTTTGCTCCGTGCCTGTTAACAGTAGGATATATGATAACAGTGTCTGCCGAACGAAAATCCGGAAATATAAGATTTGTATTAATTAGGGAGGGGAGGCTGCGATATTGTATTTCCAAGCTTACCGGACTTGCGTTGACAGGGGGGATGCTGTTGGTGGCAGGATACGGTATCTATGGTTGTTTGACCGCCTTGCTTTTTCCACCACTTTCTTCTTATAGTGATGAGCTTAGACAGAGCTATTTGGAAATGGCAGGGATAGATAATATTCGGTTTTATATCACCGGACGATTATTAGGATCATTTTTATATGGTGTGGGTGTAAGTGTTTTTGGCGCTTTTGTGTCCATTTATTTTCGTGACAGATATATGCTCATGTGTATTCCATTGCTGATTAATTATATGTATACGCAGATGATATTGAAGGCAGAAATCGACCGGCTGGAGGATTTTGAATTTGTAAATGCAATCAATCGGTTTAGGATAGAAAATTTACTTGATGTGAAATGGAATATGGACTGGTATATAACGCTTATATATGTGCTGGCGCTATACTTGATATGCTTTATTCTGTTCTATTTCCATATTAGGGGGAGGAGAGATAGTGGTGACTGGGTATAGATTCAGAGTGATATGGAGTATGGCAAGGATTGAATTTGGACAGTGGATTTATAACAGCAAAATGATCATTTTAAGTATTTTGATGGTGTTTATTCAGATTCAGATTATTGAACCATTGAGACAGTGCGGCGAGCTGATGAATAGCCGTCTGTCGTTTTTAGAACCCTTTGCCGCATTAGGAAATTCGGGAATTGTTGCACTGGTCGTTCCTATTGTTTTCCTTGTTTTGATAGCGGATTTTCCACAGGCAAATGGGATGGTACTGTTTTTTCATATCCGGTGCAATAAAAAAATATGGCTGTGCGGTCAAGTGCTATTTAGTATAGGTGCCTCCCTTTTGATGGTGTTGTTTCTGGCTTTGGTTTCCGGATTTCTGTTATCCGATAGCGGAAGCTTAAGTGGTGAATTCAGTGAGGCTGTTACACACTATGTCGCTGTATTTCCGGAAAAAAGCGGGGATTATGTCGTAGAGCTATTACCTGAAAATCTATATAATCAAATGTCATTGCAGACTGCAGTGCTGCATACTTCTATTTTGATGTTTCTAAATTTTATCTTGATTTCACGGATATTGCTGTTGGCATCTTTGCTTAATAAAAAACGGATAGGTATTTTTGTCAATGTGTTTTTAATTGCATGTGGTGCTGCCTGCAGTTCACTGCGGTTAAAATTAATGTGGTTTTTTCCTTTGGCACATTTCGTTTTGCAGGTTCATTTTCGAGAATATCTCACAAAGGAAATCTTTCCTGTTTATGGGTCCTATATATATTTTGTGATGCTGAATTTCGTACTATTGGTGCTGTGTTTTGTTTTTGTAGATAAGTATCAGGTGGCAGGGGGTGATAATATATGATCGAGGTTAGGGAGGTATCGTTACAGATAGCTGGTTGTGAAATATTAAGAGAGATAAATCTCGAATTAAATGAGGGAAAAATATATGGGTTAGTTGGACGTAATGGCAGTGGTAAAACAATGTTGATGAAATGTATTTGTGGTTTTATACATCCTTCGTCAGGGGAGATTATATCCGACGGAAAAGTGATTGGAAGGGAAATGGATTATTTGGAGGATGCCGGTATCATATTGGAGGCTCCCGGGTTTATTCCATATTACAGTGGATTGAGGAATTTGCGGCTACTGGCAGATATCCATAACCGGTTGACAAAAAATGAGGTTGTTCGTTCAATGGAGCGGGTGGGGCTGGACCCAGATCTAAAGCTGCCGGTAAGGAAGTATAGTATGGGAATGAGACAGCGCTTAGGGATTGCACAGGCTATTATGGAAAATCCCCGGATCCTGATATTGGACGAACCGATGAATGCTCTGGATTGGCAGGGCGTATTGGATATACGAAGGCTGCTACTGGAATTAAAGGAAGACCGGATTATTTTGATTGCCAGTCATAACAGAGAGGATATAGAGATATTATGTGATGAGGTATATGAGATGGAAAAGGGCGAGCTTTTAGAGAGATAAGATCGGTAACTCTTGGTATTTTTATGATAAATATGGTATACTATATGGAAAACAAAGCGAAAAGGTTTGCGAAAGGAAATGAAATTATGAGTGTATTGTCGGAATTGAAACCACAGCGGGTGTTTTACTATTTTGAGGAGATTAGCAGGATTCCCAGAGGGTCTTACCATGAGAAAGCCATTAGTGATTATTTAGTGAATTTTGCCAGGGAGCACAACCTTGAGGTCTATCAGGATTCTTTGTATAATGTGGTGATGCTTGTCCCGGCCAGTGAGGGAAGAGAGTCGGAGGAGCCGTTGATTTTACAGGGACATATGGATATGGTCTGTGAGAAAAATCCCGGGGCGGATATCGATATGGAAAAAGAAGGCTTGAATCTTCAGGTAGAGGGAGATTATGTATCGGCGAAGGATACCACGCTGGGGGGAGACGATGGGATTGCACTTGCTTATATGCTGGCAATCGCAGACGACAGGGAGATTTCCCACCCGGATTTGGAGTATATCATCACCGTTTCAGAGGAGGTAGGCATGGAGGGGGCAAGGGGGATTGACCTGTCTATGCTAAAGGGGCACTGTATGCTTAACCTGGATTCGGAGGAAGAGGGGATTTTTTTGAGCAGCTGTGCCGGCGGTTTGACCACTGTTTCTACCATTCCAGTGAAGCGCAGGGATTCGGAAGTGTTGAACTGGTATGAGGTGACCGTGACAGGACTTCTAGGTGGACATTCCGGTTGTGAAATTCACAAAGGAAGAGGAAATGCAGACCTGATATTAGGGCGGGTGCTGTATGAGATACGGGATAAAGTTCCCTTTGCACTCTGTTCATTAGAAGGCGGTAAGAAGAATAATGCGATTCCGCTGGAGGCAGCAGCACAGATTGGTGTAGAGGAACAGAGCGCTTCTCTGTTGGAGACGATATGCGAAAGACTGAAAGCGGTTTTGCAGTCTGAGTATGCGAAATCAGACGCTAATGTGGATGTCAGACTGACACAACAGAGCGTGGAGTCCCGCAGGGTATTGGATGAGGACAGTCTTGACCGGGTAATTACTCTGTTGATGACACTTCCAAATGGAGTGCAGGACATGAGCATGTCTGTTCCGGGATTGGTGGAGACATCATTGAATCTGGGAATTCTTAAGCTGAATGAAGAGCATTTATTTTTACAGAATGCAATAAGAAGCAGTGTGACGACAAAGAAGCATTATATAGCGTGCAGAGTAGAGAGCCTGGTGAAGAAGCTTGGGGGAGAGGTCAAGCGTCAGGGGGAGTATCCTGCATGGGAGTACAGGGAGGAATCAGTGATAAGACCTAAGGCGGTCGATTTATACGAGAAGATGTATGGAAAAGCACCGGTGGTGGAGGGGATTCATGCCGGATTGGAATGTGGTCTGCTGGCAGGGAAAATAAAGGAATTGGACTGTATTTCCATGGGACCGGATATTTTGGATATCCACACAACATCAGAGCGGTTAAGCATAGCTTCTGTGGGCAGAGTGTATGAATTTTTGATTGAGCTGTTAAAGCTGCACTGGTAAAAACAGGTTTCGCAATTACCTAAAAAGTAAATTATTGAAGAGGAGATAGAAATATGCGTATAGGAATGGGGTATGATGTACACAGACTGGTTGAAGACAGGAAACTCATATTGGGCGGTGTGAATGTTCCCTACGAAAAGGGGCTGCTGGGACATTCCGATGCGGATGTGCTGACACATGCCATTATGGATGCTCTGTTAGGGGCAGCGGCGTTAGGAGATATCGGAAAGCATTTCCCAGACACAGATGAAGCATATAAGGGTGCAAATAGTATTGAGCTGCTGCGCCATGTAAAAAAACTGCTGGATGAAAGGCAGTATATTATCAGCAATATTGATGCCACGGTGATTGCACAGCGCCCAAAGCTGGCAGCATTTATTCCGGACATGGTAAACACCATAGCGGAGGCGTTGGAAATACAGACAGCACAGGTGAATATCAAGGCTACCACAGAGGAGGGACTGGGCTTTACCGGAACAGGAGAGGGAATCAGTTCCCATGCGGTATGTCTCTTGGAAACCGTGGCAAATTACGACTACGGAATCATGGAGGCAGGGAGCCGGAACTGTGCAGGCTGTAAAGGGTGCCCGGAGGTATAAGAGAAGGCAGCTTGAAATAACTCTTTTACCGGTTTGTCGGAATGTGGTCTGTAGCAGGGAATAGCCGTAGACTGACTTTATAGTTGACAAAAGAAGCGGTTAAAAATATACTAATTGTGAGTTTGCCGGATACAGGTTACATTATAATATCAGACCGGCATCGGAAAGGAATGACAATATGAAAATTTATAATACAATGACCAGAAAAAAAGAGGAGTTTGTTCCTATCCGTGAGAACAAAGTGGGAATCTATGTCTGCGGACCGACGGTATATGATTATATTCATATGGGAAATGCTCGTCCTATGGTAGTGTTTGATACGCTTAGGCGATATCTTACATATAAGGGATATGATGTGAATTATGTATCTAATTTTACGGACGTGGATGATAAGATTATTAAGAGAGCACTGGAAGAGGGAGTGCCTGCTTCGGAGATTTCAGAGCGCTATATTGCCGAGGTGAAAAAGGATATGGAGGCCTTGAATGTGTTAGAGGCAACCACTCATCCGAAGGCTACAGAAGAGATTGCAGACATGATTGAAATGATAAAGGTGCTGATAGACAAGGAGTATGCTTATGAAGTGAATGGAACGGTTTATTTCCGCACCAGAAGCTTTAAAGGATATGGCAAGCTCTCCAAAAAGAATATTGATGACCTGGAGGCTGGGCACAGGGATATTAAGGTGGCAGGAGAAGAGGAAAAGGAGGATTTTCTTGATTTTGTTCTCTGGAAGCCAAAGAAGGAGGGTGAACCCTCTTGGGAGTCGCCCTGGGGGGACGGAAGACCGGGCTGGCATCTGGAATGCTCAGTTATGTCCAAAAAATATATCGGGGATATTATTGATATCCATGCAGGCGGAGAGGACTTGATTTTTCCACACCATGAAAATGAGATTGCTCAGAGTGAGGCGGCAAATGATGTAGAGTTTGCACGGTACTGGATGCACAATGGTTTTTTGAAGATTGACGGTGAAAAGATGTCCAAATCCCTTGGCAATTTCTTCACTATACGTGACATTGGGAAAAAGTATCCGCTGCAGGTAATCCGCTTTTTCATCCTCAGTGCGCATTACAGAAGTCCGCTGAATTTTTCAGATACGCTGGTGGAGTCGGCAAAGGCATCCTTGGAGAGGATTTTAACTGCCATGACAAGATTAGAGGACGCAAAAAATGCTGCAGCAGACAGGGAAATGACAGAGGAAGAGAGAGAGCTGCTTTCCCATTTTAAAGAGTATGTGGGGAAATTTGAATATGCAATGGAGGATGATTTGAATACAGCCGATGCTATTTCTGTTATCTTTGAGATGGTAAAGCTTGCCAATAGCAGCATTTCCTCTGAAAATGCTGAAAGCTTAATCCGGCAGGTATATGATATTATTGCTAATTTGTGTGACATTTTAGGTATTATCACAAAGGTAGAAGAGGAAATACTGGACTCGGATATAGAAGCACTGATTGAGGAACGACAGGCGGCACGTAAAGCTAAAAACTTTGCAAGAGCAGATGAAATACGGGATTTGCTGGCGGCACAGGGAATCATTCTGGAGGATACCAGAGAAGGTGTCAAATGGAAGAAGGCATAGGGCAGGCTGACTATGGAAGCAAAGGATATGGTAAAAGAGGTGGATAATGGAAGAGCAGTTTAGCAGTTTTCAGTATTTTAAGGAGAGTTTTCAGGTAGAACATGCTGCTCCGGAGAGTTATTCCCCGCTGGCTTTGGCGTATATAGGAGATGCAGTTTTTGATGTGATGGTGCGTACCATTGCGGTCAGCCGAGTGAACAAGCAGGTAAATAAATATCATCGGGATGTGAGCCGGATTGTGTGTGCCACTTCACAGGCAGAGATGATAACGGCTATATATGACCAGCTGACAGAGGAAGAACAGTCAATCTATAAGCGGGGCAGAAATGCCAATTCCTATACCAAGGCGAAAAATGCCTCCCGTGCAGATTATCGGAAGGCGACTGGATTTGAAGCAGTTTTGGGATATCTTTATCTGAAAGAGGATTTTGCAAGATTGACGGATCTGGTCCACATGAGCCTGGAGGTATTGGAATAGGTAACTGTGAAACTCTGCTTTTCAAGATACCTGTTGTCTACATTACTAGGTTTTGGAAATAGAGAGTTTTGCAATTATGTATAACGACAATAATGAAGAAGAGGGAATTCAGATATGCGGTATGAAGAGTATACGATAGAGGGGAGAAATGCCATTACCGAGGCATTTCGTTCCGGCAAAACGATTGATAAGCTGTATGTGTTGGACGGCTGCCATGACGGGGCAGTGAACACGATTAAGACATTGGCGAGAAAACAGGATACTATTGTCAACTATGTGACAAAGGAACGTCTGGATCAGATGTCATCTACCGGCAAGCATCAGGGGGTGATTGCTCAGGCTGCTGCGTACGAGTACGCTCAGGTGGAGGATATCCTTCAGGCAGCAAGGGATAAAGATGAACCGCCGTTTGTTTTTTTGCTGGATGAATTGGAGGACCCTCATAATCTGGGGGCGATTATACGGACTGCCAACCTGTGCGGGGCACATGGAGTGATTATTCCAAAGCGGCGGGCTGTGGGACTTACAGCTTCTGCAGTGAAGGCATCAGCGGGGGCGGTTAATTATACTCCGGTGGCGAAGGTGACCAATATAGCAAAGACTATTGAGGAGCTGAAGGAACAGGGATTATGGTTTGTCTGTGCAGATATGGCAGGAGAGGTGATGTATCATCATAATCTTACCGGTCCTATTGGTCTGGTGATTGGCAGTGAAGGCAGCGGAGTCAGTCGCCTAGTCAGGGAGAAATGTGATTATGTGGCATCTATTCCGATGAAGGGTAATATAGATTCTTTGAATGCTTCTGTGGCAGCGGGAGTGCTGGCATATGAGATTGTGAGACAGAGAATGGGAGCAAAATAAAAGCAGTAAAAAGATGAAAAAAATACTTTACAACAATAGCATTATTTGATATTATAGACAAGTCGTGAAG
>CAMWYM010000095.1 GCA_947178475.1 uncultured Clostridium sp.
CCCATGACCAACACCAATACTACAAGATCAATCAGAAAATTTGCCGGCAAAACCACAAGCCATGTAATTGGAAAAATCCAAAGCAGCCAGATTGGAAAAATAGCATCATACAACACGGTTGTCTTCACTGTTTTCTTCATTATACTACCTCTTTCTTCATTCTTTTTCTTTTGAAATTTTAATATCTTACTCATCATAATCCCGAAGAGTCACCTTTAATTCCTTCAGCCTGTCTCTGTACTCTGCCGCCATCTCAAAGTTGAGCTCAGCCGCTGCTGTCTCCATCTTCTTCGTATATTTCTTAATCTCTTCCTGAAGCTCTTTTTTCGTCATGGACTCGATATCCTTTTCTTTCAGCTTGGCATTGAGTGCCTCGATATCCTCATCTGTAGAAGTAGTAATCAAATCCCTGACAGATTTCTGTATTGTGGTCGGTATAATTCCATGCTCCTTATTATATGCATCCTGAATCTGCCTTCTGCGGTTCGTCTCATCAATCGCCACCCGCATGGAGCGGGTAATCTCATCCGCATACATAATAACCCTGCCTTCACTGTTACGGGCAGCACGCCCGACAGTCTGTACCAGCGAGGTCTCCGAACGAAGGAATCCTTCCTTGTCTGCATCCAAAATCGCCACCAGCGTAATCTCCGGAATGTCCAAACCTTCCCTTAACAGATTGATACCCACTAATACATCAAATATTCCCATACGCAGATCACGGACAATCTCAATCCGCTCCAACGTATCGATATCCGAATGTAGATATTTTACCTTTACTCCCTGATCTCGCAAATAATCTGTCAAATCTTCTGCCATACGCTTTGTCAGTGTGGTGACCAATACCTTATGTCCCTTGTCTACTTCTTTGTTTACCTCAGACAATAAATCATCTACCTGTCCCTCCACAGGCTTCACTTCAATCAGCGGGTCTAGAAGTCCCGTCGGACGGATTAACTGTTCTGTCCGGAGCAGCTCATGCTCTGCTTCATAGTCGGAAGGTGTAGCAGAAACAAACATAACCTGATCTACCTTAGATTCAAATTCACCAAAATTAAGGGGACGGTTGTCCATTGCTGACGGAAGCCGGAAACCAAAATCCACCAGAGTCTGCTTTCTCGCCCTGTCCCCGGCATACATTCCCCGAATCTGAGGAACCGTAATATGGGACTCATCAATAATCATCAAAAAATCATCTTTGAAAAATTCCAACAATGTATTGGGAGTTGCCCCTGGTTCCAGTCCCGCCAATACTCTGGAATAGTTCTCTACTCCCGAACAAAATCCGGTCTCTCTTAACATTTCCATATCAAAATGAGTCCGCTCACTGATTCTTTGTGCCTCTATCAGTTTATCATTTTCCTTAAAATAGGCAACCTGCTCTTCTAATTCTTCCTCAATCTCTTCTACCGCACGGTCAATCTTTTCCTGTGCCACAACATAGTGGGAAGCAGGAAAAATAAACGCACAGTTGATTCCCCTCTTTATCTCCCCGGTTAATGGATCAAATTCCACCATGCGGTCAATCTCATCTCCGAAAAATTCAATGCGTATCGCATCTTCAAAAGTGGATACTGGCAAAATTTCCAAAACATCCCCATGCACACGAAAGGTTCCCCGCTTAAAATCCATTTCATTTCTCTCGTACTGGATATCAATCAAATCAGTAATCAGCTTATCCCACTCATAGGTCATTCCTGTACGCAGGGTAAGCATCATTTCCTCGTAATCCTCCGGAGACCCGATACCATAAATACAGGATACCGAAGAAATAACAATCACATCCTTCCGCTCAATCAAAGCAGCGGTCGCGGAATGTCTTAATTTATCAATCTCGTCATTGATAGAGGAATCCTTCTCAATATAGGTGTCCGTGGAAGGAACATATGCCTCCGGCTGATAATAGTCATAGTAGGAGACAAAATACTCCACTGCATTATTGGGGAAAAACTCCTTAAATTCACTGTAAAGCTGTGCTGCTAACGTCTTATTATGTGCAATAATTATAGTTGGTTTATTCAATTTGGCAATCACGTTTGCCATGGTAAAAGTCTTGCCGGAACCGGTTACTCCCAGCAAAGTCTGGAACTGGTTTCCCGCCTCAAATCCCTTTACTAAATCTTCAATTGCCTGCGGCTGGTCGCCAGTAGGCTGAAATTCTGATACTAATTCAAAGTGATCCATGATAATAATCTCCTCTTTCTCTGAAATTATAGTATAGCACTGTATACAGAAAAAGTACAGGCGAAATTGAACGTTTGTTCTGTGCATTTTAAATCTACTGTTTCATTTAAATCCCTTTGCCATTTTGCCCTTATCGTGATAAACTATTCAAGGTCTAGTTAATACAATAGCAGGAATAATAAAGAATTGAGGATTATCTCATGAAACATTCATATAAAAACGGATTACACGACGGAATTGCCGTTGCTCTGGGATACTTTGCCGTATCCTTTACTTTTGGAATGGACGCGGTAACGATTGGATTAAATATCTGGCAGGCGGCACTGATTTCTCTGACCAATGTCACATCAGCAGGACAGTTTTCCGGACTTGCTATAATAGGTGCAAACGGTACTTACCTTGAGCTTGCCCTGACGCAGCTCATCATCAATCTGCGCTACTGCCTGATGTCATTTTCACTGGCACAGAAAATGGATAAGACAGCACCCGGTTGGCATCGGTATACCATGGCTTACAGTGTGACAGACGAAATATTCGCACTGGACTCCAGCCAGACAGGAACCCTGTCCCCCTTTTATCACTACGGAATTACCAGTGTGGCTGTTCCCGGCTGGGTACTAGGCACAGTGGCAGGTGCCATATCCGGAAGCCTTCTGCCTGCCTTTATGATGAGTGCACTGGGAATTGCTATTTACGGAATGTTTCTTGCCATTATCATACCTCCAGCAAAAAAGGACCGCACTATTTTACTAGTGGTTTTATCCGCCATGGGACTTAGCTTTTTATTTTCGGTACTGCCAGGACTCAAAAAAATCACCTCCGGTTTTGTCATTATTCTTACCACAATAATCACTGCCGGAATTGCCGCAAAATTAAAGCCTATTGAAGACGAAGCCGACACAGCAAATGTATAATAAGAAACCGCCTGCCTCTGACACATTTTATCAAGCTTATCCGGCAGGATGAATCAGAAAAACAAAAGGAGAAGCATAAAAATGATACACAACATCTACCTCTATATATTGACTATGGCCGGAGTAACCTATTTAATCCGCATGCTCCCCCTGGTACTTTCAAAAAAGGAAATCACAAACACTTATATCAAATCCTTCCTTTACTATGTGCCATATGCCTGCCTTGCTGCCATGACCTTTCCGGCAATTTTATCCTCTACTGCAAATACATACTCTGCCCTTGTGGGATTCGCAGTCGCCGTTATTGCTGCATACAAAGAGAAAAAATTGTTGACCGTTGCTTTGCTTGCCTGTGCAGCAGTATTTATTGCAGAACAACTAATGCTACTGCTATAAATGATTCTGCACTTTATCTGTAGCAAATTTTTTCCAGAACAATCTTTTCATTTCCCATAAAAACCACATCTTTCTTTACGGATTTCCCTTTTTCGTGTATAATATATAGATATTGACGAAAAGCACATTCGCGTGCGGGGAAGATAACACGGAGGTACAACATTATGAACAAACAGGACAAAAAGCTGGCATTATCAGTGCTGGCAGCACTAGCAGCAGGAATTGCATTAATCTATACTTTGATAATGTATTACGACATTATTTTTGCTGTTGCAGGAATGAGTGTAATATTTCTGATTACTGCATTCATTATGACACAGAATATTATCGCCTTTGCCTCAAAACAGAATACATCTTATAACATTCGCATGCGTGACAGTATAGATGATATTTCCACATTAATTGAAAATATGAGCAGTATTCAGACACGACTTGCCAAGGCTAATTTCATATATACCAGACAAATTGCCCAATCCGTGGTAACGCTGGAAAACAACTACGCGGAAAGTCAGGAGGCACTTTATAAGAATTTGTCCTACATATCCAATGCACAGAACAAATCTACCAAATTAATGATAAAATATGATTTGAGCAATACCACAAAGCTTATCTCAACCCTAAAGGATTTACGGAATCAATTGAGTAATACGATGATACAAGGTTTTGACCAGATTCAGCCAAACAACACGGACATGGTATCTCTTTTAGAGGATATCGTCAACTATTTAAAGGCGCAGCCCTCAGGAATGGATGAAGAAATGAGCACCCAGTTAAATAATCTGGCACAGGAGCTACAAAATATATCCCATAATATTGAGCATATTCAAATTCCTGCGCCGATAGCTGTCCCTGCAGATATGCCACTGTCACAAACAGCTTCACAGCCGGTAGCTGCCGAGGCAATTGCCGATAATATTCAACCGGCAGAAGGTCTTAATGACATAGCAGAAACCGACAGCACACTTGATGATCTGCTCGGAGCCTCCCAGAATGAAGGCAGTGACAGCCTAGATGACCTGCTTGGAGCTTCTCAGATTGAAAACAACGGCAGTCTCGACGATCTGCTTGGAGCTTCCCAAATTGAAAGCAGCGACAGTCTCGACGATTTACTTAATACCGCCAATGAACTCGATACATTACTTGGTACTTCCCAGACAGAAGACACCGACATCGCTAGCACCCTGTTTGATGCTTCTCCAGCGGAAAGTAATAATGAAAACGACACCAGTCTGGATAACCTGTTAAACGCAACTGACAGCCTTGACGGATTACTCGATTCTCAGACTGAGGCAGATACTCTCCAAAATGCTGCTCCGATTGCAGCACAAGAAGAATCTACTCCAACCTTTACCGTAATAGACGGTTCACAGCCAAAGGAGGAGGCAACACAAACGGATACAGCAGAGAATGCAAATAAGCAGCTATCACCTGACGAAATCAGCGCACTCTTTGCCGCCGCAGAGCCATCTCCAAAGAAAGCGGAAGCCGAGACACCACCGGCAGTCTCTACAGAACCTTCTGATGATAACCCAAACAAACAGTTATCTTCCGATGAAATTGCCGCTCTTTTCGCTGCCGCAGAACCATCTCCGGCAAAGGATGCTACCGCAGAGGAAAAGGAAATGGACGAGGCGATTGCAAAAGCTGCTCCTGCACCGGCTACACTGGCTGACATTCCGGATGACCCAAACAAACAGCTCTCGCCTGACGAAATTGCTGCCTTGTTTGCTTCCATGTAGGCTTCATTAAATAGTCCGACCCCCAAAAGTTAGACCTAATATCTAACGATTGGAGGTCGGTTTTATATTGGCAAAATATAGTTTTGAATTTAAGAAAAAGGTGTAAGGTCTTAATAATTCAAAGACCTTACACCCTGTTATGCCTGCTATTCTTTTATCTTATCTATATCTGTCAGATTCACACCTGAGACTTGTAATATCGCTCTTAAAGTAAAGCCCTTATTTAACCAAATCACTTCACCTTAATAGTAACAGTTGCCTTCTTACCACTTCCATCTGTGGCTATAGCAGTAATCTTTGCTTTACCCTTCTTCATTCCTTTTACAACACCTGAAGCCGAAACTACCGCAACCTTCGTGTTACTTGACTTCCAGTAAACAGAATTACTTGCCTGTTTCTTATTTGGAGTAAGGGTAGCCTTTAATTTCAGTTTCTTCTTTACCTTTACCACCTTCTTAGAGGCCTTGATTTTAACCTTCTTCACCGGTTTTTTCATCACTTGGATCTTAAAGGTCTTTTTCAGACCACCTTCCGAAGTAACGGTAATGACTGTAGTGCCGGCTTTCTTACCTGCAGTGATCTTTCCATCTTTATTCACCGATGCAATCTTAGGATTACTACTGGTAAATGTTAAATCCTCCTCTACCGCATCCTCCGGTGAAAATACTACATTCAGCTCCATCTTCTTCTTCGGTGCCAGCTTAAAGGTATTTTTAACCGGAACATCTGATGCGCCCTTCACATCTGCGGTTATTGTCATAGCTGTGGCTTTAATAGCCTTATCATCATCTACAACAGTTATCGTAACCTTTCCACTCTTGCCGCTTCCATCCTTTGCCGTTGCAATAATATCTGCCGTACCTGCCAAGACTGCCGTAACCACACCATCTTGTGAAACAGTTGCAACCGAAGGATTACTGCTGGACCATGTAACGGACTTATCTGCAGCATCTGCCGGCAATACTTCTGCAGCTGCGGTTGCAGTCTTATTCTTTGCAATGCTGGTAGCAGAAATGGTAACCTTAATGGATTCTACTAACTTCTTTTTATCAGGATCTTCTGACTGCTCTGGGTCTTTATAGCTAGCTCCGTTCTTCTCTTCAATTGTTACTGTAATGTTTTTACTGTCTGCATCGATAGCCGGCTTATCCCCCTGTCCGGTAACACTTACGGTTCCACCTGTAATCGTTACCTTGTCAGCATCAATACCAGCCGTATTTCCAGCCCCGCCGGTAACCGTTACCGTTCCACCCGTAATGGTTACTTCTTCGGCTTCTATACCGGCTGCTCCGGCTCCTCCTGTCACTGTTACAGTTCCATCCTCAATGATTACTTTATCAGCTTCAATACCAGGCGCTCCAACTCCTCCTTGAATTGTAACACTGCCAGTCTGGGCATTCTCTTCTTTTGAAATCGTAACCGTTCCAGTAGCTTCAACTCCACTGACATCATCTCTTTCAGAAAGAATCTTAGACGTTCCCACTAACTTGATTGTAACGTTTTTGTCACCCTTAATTGCAGCAACCTCTGCATTATCAAGGATAATGGTAACATTTTCCTTCGCATAAATCGTCAGGTCTGGATTCTTTCCTGTAATCGTGTAGATTGCTTCTTCCTCTAAAATCAATGTATTGCCCTTTACGGAAATGGTTCCTCCGTGAGATTCTACATAATCGTCATCTCCTAACTTGGAAACATCAATCACATAACGGTTTGCCGAAGACATAAGCGTCTTTACATCCACTGGTTCACTTGGTTCACTTGCCTCTTTATCATCAGTTGCCTTATAACGGATTGCAAAGATATACAGCGTATCTGATGTCAATCCCTCAAATATAGCAGATTCCTGCCATTCAAATGTTCCGTCTGCCTTTTGAATACCATACTCCGCACCATCTACCGTTTTAATAATAACAGACTGATCTGTTTTACTTAAAATAACCGGTTTCCCTTCCGGCTTTTCAGCCTGAGCTTTCTTAACCGTTCTTGTTATCTCTTGCGCTACATCCTCCAACTCATCACAGCTTACTGTGAGCATTACTTTATAGCCCTCTGTATTAACACTCTTTCCTTTCTTAAGCTTTACATAAACTGTTTTTGAGTCTTCGGGATCAATTGCTTTTAAAACATTCGGACTCACTGTAAAATCATCATCTGAATCCAGTGTCAGTTTAACCTCATCAAGCGTTACATTTGTATCGTTGGTTATCGTCACTAATATTCCATCATCAGAAGGATATCCTACTGTAAGTGGTTCATTTTCCTCTGTAGCTTCTACCGTCAGATTTCCTTTAATCTTGGTATATTGTGCTTCATATACAATATCAGCCTCTATCGTTACTTTTGTTCCCGGAGTCAAAACCTCTTCTGACCCTTCAGCCTTCCATCCTTCAGCCTTGAATCCTACTTTCTTTTCCAAATTCCCAAGAGCAATCTCTGCATTCTTTTTTATAGAATACTGGCCAATTATTTCACCGTCTTCATCTTTATAAATAACTTTACAAGGAATAACTGGTTGATTATTTTTATCTACCGGATCTGGATTGTATATCTTTTCTGCATTTGACTGCACCTGACATCCATCTAATGTAATCTTTGTTGCCTGAATCGGGGTTACTCCCTCAGCTGCATTCGCAGTCAGGCTTCCACCATTTAATTCAATTGTATTCTCAGCCTTTATTGCCGCAGCCGTTCCGCTTCCGGTAGCAGTCACCTGTCCGCTTTCTAGTACTACATCCTTTGCATAAATTGCACCCTTATTGCTTCCTGAAACAGTCAAAGCTCCTGCCTTTGCAGTTTCGCTACCGTTTTGAATCGTAATCGTATCAGTTCCCGTGATACCTTCCGTAATAACAGAGTTTCCAACTAGTTTAATTACCACACTAGAAGATGCCTCTAATTTCTTCAGCTCTGCATTATCCAATATCACAGTATTAGCATTTTCCCAAGAAACTGTAATATCTTCATTCTTACCCGTAATAATATACTCTACTTCCTTTGAGAGAGTAACTGTTTTCGTCTCAGCATCATAAGAAATCGTTCCGCAATGTGCTTCCACATATTTATCCGATATCTTTGACAGATCTACCTTATAGCAGTCCTCCTCTGACAAATAAGTGGTTACCTCAAGTGCTTCACTGACTGCACTGACATTATAAATATCATCCGCCAGAAATCTCTCCACAAAGGTATAGGTTGTATATGGATCCAATCCTGTAAATTCATTACCTGGCTGCCATTGATAAGCTCCGCTTCCGGATCTGTATCCGTATTCAACCGTTCCCTCTCCTGCATATGATGCCAACGTCACCGATTCTGCCGTCTTACTCCAAAGAGTTGGTTTTGCCGGGGTCTTCGGATTCGCTATTTTCATTACTTCAAACGTGACTGTTTTTTTAGCGGGATTATAGCTGTCGGTATCCTCTGGCGTAAAGACAAGGGTAAATGTACCACTATCTTTACTGGTTAATACCTTATTCGTTTCTTCCCATTTAAAGGTTCCTTTTACGCCGTCTGCACTGTAACCAGTGGTCGGAACATCTTCGAGTTCTGTACCTGCATTAACCTTTATACTTGCCGGTCCAGTAATGGTTACGTCTTTCTTTGTTACCGTAAAGACAACCTTTTGTGTCACTGCACTCTTATCATCACTAACACCTTTAACATCCTCGCTGATCTCTACATTTTTACTGTCCTTCAACGTATATACTACATCTGCTCCGGTCATGGAACCTGTAACAACTGTATTCGGGTTTGCCCATGCAAAGGTTCCATAATCATCTGAGGTTTTGGAAAGCTTTATCTTCTCCAATGTTGTTCCTGCAGTTACCGTACCGGATACCGTCGGGAAAGTAATTGAAGTAATTTTCTTCTTATTTACCGTTACCTTACAGGACGCCGTTTTCTCTCCGTCCTTAGTAGTCACCGTAATCACTGCCTCTCCCGGCGCCACTGCAGTCACCGTACCATTGGATACTGTAGCCACCTTAGCATCAGAAGACGTCCATGTTACAGCCTTGTTGGTTGCATTTGCCGGCAATACAGTTGCCGTTAATTTCTTTGTTCCTTTCACATCTAAGGTAATCTTATCATTATCCAGAGAAACGCTTTCCACCGAAACTTTCTCCACAGGGGATGTGCCATAATACTTGGTAATACCAATTGCGGTAAGCTCCTCTTCGGAAGCCAGTTCAGTCGAAATGTCCGGATTATTTTTATTTGCAAGATATAATCCCGCAGCTGCTCCTGTGAACGCTGCATTATAATCAATAGCAACCTCATTACATTTATAATCATTGGAATCATCATGGTATGTACCAGCTGTATCTTCAATTCCTCCTACCAAAGCACCTAACAACACATGTGCCTGAATCGTATGATTATTTCCATTACCGGGCCAATCTGAATAACCGGCAGAAGTACGGTGATGTGGATATTTACTGGAATTGGCATTGTAACCAACTACATAACATCTCTTATCTGCACTGTTGCCTAGCAAAAATTTCATCTGTCCAGTAGCCCACTCGGTATATTGCTGTTCCTTCCCACTATTCTTATCGTAAATCAATCCTTCCAACTGAACATTACAATTATACCTTGCGGAGCCCCACTGGCTCATCCACATATAACCATTGCTAACCTTTGATGCACTATTAATCTTCTGGGATGCATTGGCTGCCAATGGTGAAAAATCTCCACCATATGCCTTGGCATAGGTTCCCACCTGATCCCATGCAGGGTCTGCACCAGTATCAATCTGGCTTTCGTATTTTTTATACTCATCCAAATAACTTTTATTGTTGGTTGCTTTATAAAGCCATGCCGCAGCTAAACAATAATCATCTGTCCATGAACTAGACCCATAAAATGCACCTCCCTGTGCATCTGTCTGTTTCTCTTTACCATTCTTCTTTGCCATAGCAAATAACTTTTCAGCACAATCCAGATAGGTCTCGTTGCCAAAATTAACATAATGAATAGCCAAGGCTGCCACTGCTTCACTTACCTGATCTGTTGCAGGTGTAGAACTATCAGCAAAATAGGCCGGACGGTCAATACGCTCTTCCTCCGCAGTCTTCCATTGATAATGCGAATCACCATTACCTACCTGATAACAAAATGCCTTTGCATTACCACTATCATCTAACACAGTACAACGCACAAAATAATCACAGAAATAGTCAAGAATCGTTTTAAAATGCTCTGACTGTCCTGTCTCTTCATAGGCCTCCTTAAATTCATAATAGCCAAGTCCCAGTATAGAAGCCGTATATCCCTGCGGCAGACCAAATTTATCATGGTCACCTGCATCATGGAAACCGCCAGATACATCGATTGTTTTACCACCATAGGTCACTGTTGTTTTATCTGCCAAATGACAATTCTTACGCCAATCCAATGCACATTTTCCTTCTAATTCTCCACACATATTGGCATCATAAAAGTACAGTGCTTCCTGTAATAGCTTTGCAAAATTGTATTCCACATCCAGATTCAAATCGGTAGTGGTATCTCCTTGTACCCCGCCGGATCCACTGGTGCCTCCACCGCCACCGGTTGCAGTCCCTTTTGCCATTATACTTTCCCCTGCAAAAGTAACAGATGTAATATTTGTTCCCGTTGGTCCCAATTGAACTTGAATCGGACCTACACTACCGTCTGCAGGTACCTTTAAACCAGAAACTGTTATTGTATTTCCATTCAGACTTACATTATAATTGTCCGTTATATAATTCTCTGTTCTTGACTTGTCAAAAGTGATAACCAAATCACCTGTAACCTCATTACTACCACTATTATTTACCGAAAACATATACTGAGTATAGCCCCACGATCCATTAGCATCCCCTGGGTCTTGATGCGTATAGGAAAGAACTATATCTTCATTACTTACATCCCATTTTGTACCTATAATTTTTGCTGAATGAATAGTATATGCCACCTGTGCTCCTTCTGTACACCCTGCAATACGAATACCAATCTGATTCAAATTGCCAAGTTTTCCAGAATCCAAGAGATTAAGCGTAATTTTTGTTTTGACCCCTTGTGAAACTGTTTTCCCCCATGTGCCGCTATCTATCCAATTCCAGCTGTCATCCATGGCATAACCTACAATAGCTGCCGTTCCTGTTGACAAAGAAGTGATTGTTACTTCAGCTTCAAAAACCAAGCTACTATATACTTCTAATGCACCTACTTTTTCTGACAAATCCAAAAATTTGTTTTCATAAAATACTGCACCTTCCTCATCAGCCGTCGCCATTCCTGCTTCCTTTAATTCTTTTCCAGTCAACAAATCAATGTCCGTACTCGCCGCTTCAACCGTCCCAGCCGGCACCATCACAAGACTTAGCACCATCACCAAAGTGAGCAGCCACGCACTTATCTTCTGCCACCTTTCTCTTTTTTTCCCTACTTTCATACTTACCCCTTTCCTTAACCACTCCGGTTAAAATCATTCTTTTTAGAATCCTATTAACGATATCCTCCTATTGCACAAAAC
>CAMWYM010000096.1 GCA_947178475.1 uncultured Clostridium sp.
GCTTTGAAAACAATGCTGGCTTTGTACCTTTCATAACTTACAAGGTTCTCAAACTAGAACGTGAACATTCTGCTACGGATATTTGCTTTGTACCTTTCATAACTTACAAGGTTCTCAAACATGCCTCGGACTGATACGTCAGGACGTGTAGCTTTGTACCTTTCATAACTTACAAGGTTCTCAAACATTCTTGTCGATAACCCATTAACCTTAACAGCTTTGTACCTTTCATAACTTACAAGGTTCTCAAACCTCAAATTCATCTGGGTTCTCACCGAACTTAACATCTGGTAAATGCTGTAAGTTATCTTTTCCTATGTCTATAATACAACCATCTTTATCAATAATGCAACCCTTTTCATCAGCAAGCAACATAGGTTCAATATATTCTATAAAGAGCAAAAATATTTTCTGATATAACGCAAATTCATATAAATATTTACGCTCTTGGTCAGTCAAATACATTATAAAATTTAACATAATAAATACTTTGCATTCACACAACTGACTCATTGCTCTAATATAATCCATCAATTGTTCAAGCAATGTATCCCCTGTTTTTTCTATTTGGACATGATACAGCTTACATAAATCTACCAATTCAAAATCCATTGCTGTTGTAATATGGTAAGGAACATTTAACATCAAGTTGTCAAATAATAGTAATATCTCACTATTGATTTTTTCTTTTTCACTGTAAAAATCCTCATTTCCACAATCCTGCATCGCCTGGTACAGCCTTGCAAGTACTTTCCGATTGTTGCAATCGATTGAAAAAGGATTTAACAATACATCAACACGCTTCGGCAACTTAAGTATCTGATTATTATCAGACAATACAAAATTTCCTTCTTCTCCCAAATATTGATGATATAATTCCTCTATTATTTTTAACCGCATTGCTTTTTCTTCAATCACTAGAATCGTAGCCCTGATTTCATCAAGTTCTAACGATAACCCATATTCAGCATTTACTAACCTCATAATATCACCATTCTCTCATCTGTATCCAAAACCTGCTTCTGAGATTCTCCCACAATATACTCAATTTTAGAAAATTGTTTTTCTGTAATCTTTAATACTTGCACTAATCCATCAGATGGTTTATTTCTTCTTACATTTTCCACAATATTATCTGCTGCAGTAGCATTTTGTGCCAATTTACAATAAATAGATTCCTGCATCATCAAAAAACCACTTTTAATCAGAAACTTTCTGAATGTTACATAATCCCTTTTATTTTTAGCAGTCTCTACCGGCAGGTCAAACATTACAATAATTCTCATATACCTATAACTCATTTCTATAAAATTTTATCAGCGACGGATCTTTATCATTTAATGCATCAAAAATACTTTTACAATATATTTTAATTGCATTATTAATGAATTCCTTCTTCCCGCCAATACTTACCTCCTCATTTAAAACAGCCAATACCCCCATTTTTTCTTCGTGTTCAAATTTCTCCGGCTGCATAGAAATCACCTTGCGGTCAATTAACGGGCGAAATGGTTCCATCAAATCTGAACCCAGATTAAACGGATTAAACATATTATCATGAAACAATCCCAATTGTGTACTATATCCATTTGCTGCAATCTCGCGGTTAAATGCTGACAATATAATTCCATATCCATAATTCAGCGCTGCATTGGTACTATTTTCTGACGCCCTTGTAAAATCCATGCCGAAAAGTGCATTAAAATACACTTTTGCAGCATGTCCCTCTCTATTCGTCGAATCTCCAAATTGCAGCTCCTCAATATAAGAATTCAACATGCTATATTCTGACCTTCCATGCTCTTTTAAAAGTTCTGCTTGCTTTCTTATCTTTTCTGCCACAATTTCCGTCCAGACAGCTGTTTTATCATTCTTTGACCACTCAATCTGTCTTCTTATTTTCATACTGGTATCATGACTTCCATAAAACGGAAGCAGCTCTGATGAGGGATTTCTCTTTTCATCGCAAAAAATCACTTTGATTTTTTTCTTTATCAGTTCACACAATAAATATGCTGTCATAGAAACTGCCGTTGACTCAACAAGTAGTATAGAAATCTCACTTAAATGTATTTTTGTTGTAGCCTCCTGCCGTACTGTCAAATATCCCATCTGGTAATCCAACTTTGCACTGTTTGACACTACAACTACCCGCCAGCTCATATTGTTTTCAGATCAATCTCTGACTCATATAAGCCCGCCGGAGATTGATTGATTAATACAAATTCTTCTGTTTCAGATACTATTTTACTTATTAATGTAATTCCCGTTTTCTTCGCCTCACCAATTAAACTTAAATCTGCTCCCATATTGGATAATTGTGTCAATTGTAATATCTGTAGCAAGACCTTTGCTTGCTCTAACAAATTTAAACCTTCAAACCTATCTTGTCTGCTAAATAATTTCTCCCCCATTGCATTTGGTCTTTTGGCAAAAATTGAATTTCTGTGTTTGTCAACCAACATACAATACAATTCCCTATTGGCTTCATCAGTAACATTATCATCTACATACTCTGCTCCTACTGTCTTTTCAAGCTTTTTAATATAACTTACCCAATGCTGGTTAAGACACAATGATATTGCATTACGAGTAATTAAACGCTGCTCTGATTTTCCCGAAATATGCATCAAATACCCATTCCTCCTAATCAGAGATTGAATCTTAATTCTGGTCATCCTCACATCCGGTTTTACCAGTCCCAACTCCTCTTCACAATACCGATTTAACAAATCCTTGCTATCACCAATTTTTTCTTTCAGATATAATGGCATCGCTTCCAATGTCCGGATTCGTTTTCCTTTCTTTTCATGCTCAACCAAAAAGAAATACGTTACTCTTACACTTCCAAACCCTCCATACTTCGTAACATCCTGCATACGGTCATCACTTGCCTTCAGTGGTATATAACTTTCTGACTTCGCTGTTTTTGCCCCATACAGAGTCGCCTCAGATATCTGTCCATGTGCCTCAAAATTCATTCTGGTAATCAACGGACTGTTCTTTGCCATCATTTTACGCACAGTCACAATCGTTCCCGAATCCCCGTCTTTATCTCCGGCAAGCCATGCTACTTCCCCGTTTCTCACAACAGTTGAATTAAAAATCTTACACAAATGATATTTGTTTTTCTCTTTATCACGGTTATATTCCCGAATAAAATTCCTTGGATTTTTTGTAAACTTCACAAAATATGTATTTCCCACAACAATGTTTAAATAGGCATCCTGTGCATGGTGAAAGTCATTTACCAGACGACACTTTAACATTGCCCTTTCCTGCCTGAATGTTGATACATTTCCTGCTTTTACATATACCACTTCTGAATCTGGAAACATGCTTTCAAATAAATGTGCCACCGCTTTTGTCCCCTGTCTGGTCTCCACAATCTGCCGGCTGATGAAACCTGCTAACTGGTCATCTGAAAAGGCTTCCCGGTTTACTAAGCGATTGTATTTCTCCCTAGTGATAAACTTACTTTGCATATCATCTGTCAGCAGACTGCGCCACCATGTCCGTCTTGCCTTATAAATACTGTCTTCAATCGGATAGTTATCACTCTTATGAGCATTTTTCTCTTTTTTAACAAGAACCAGATTGTTTTCCAAACTATCATCCTTCACAAAATGCCTCGGATAGATATGGTCAATATCATAAAGATTATCATTAAACAAATCATCCAGATCAATCGGTTCTCCAGTATACATACATTTTCCCTGTTGCAAATAATATAAATACAGTTTCTTACTTCTCAGTTCTTTGTCTGACCATCGTTCCAGTTCCTTTCCCCAGTTGCGTCCGTCTATTTTACACCCCTTATATAGCTCTGCCAGTTTCTGTTTTCTGGAATCAGTCCGCTTTCCTTTTTCCCCCTCCTCACGAGGCATTTCCACAAAAATCCGGCTGGGTACTCCTCCCAGTACTCCCTCCAGCTCCTGCAAAATTAATATTGTCTGCCATACCATACGCTTGACAGGACTAGAAAGATACAATTCATCCAAATCCTCATACTGCATTTCATTTAAAACCTTTTCTGCGGTTCCCGACTGTCTTTCCAATTCTTCTGCATAAGTATACTGGTCACTTAATAATTCCATCAGGTTGCTGTTTCTTTCCCACATCATAGATATGAGAGGAAGCACTTCCCCTGTGTCCTTATCACATCCTGGCAATTCTAAAAATGCGCGAGAAAGCTTGCCCCAGTCATGGAATTTAAATCCTGCAATTCGTTTTAACTGTTCATCTGTAACCTTATCTTTATAACATTCCTTAATTCTTTCCTTTAAAAATGTCTTATCACTTCCATAGACAGTTCCCCAAAAGATAATCTGCTCCACCATCTTCTTTGTACTGTCCAGCTTCATATCTGCCCCAAATACACCTTGAAACTTTCCATAAGAAGATAATGCATTTTTAAAATCCTTATCTATTCCTGAAATCGCATCAACTTCTCCTATTTCCAATATTCCACAGCTTGTCAAATAATTATATAACTGCTTCTGTGTTACTTTTTTCCCTTTTGTAAATAAATCCTCATAAATACGCTGTTTTAATTCCACAGGAGGTTTCTCTCCTCTGATTCTTAGATTGTTTAACTCATTCAACACACAAAAGCGTTGATACAACAAAGAATCCTTAGGAATTGCACGTTCCCCATTCATATAAGTACAATGACGCACCATATTAGATATAAATTTCTCTGATGTCTGTTTCATATCAATCATTTCATTGATATTCCATGGAAATACTCTGCCCTGTTTTTTGCGTACCGCCCATGCATGCCCTTCCTTTTTATCTGCATGCTGTAAATTTAGCGGTCCAACATAATACGGTATTTGGAACTGAAATAACTCCAATATTCTCTCTGAAACTGTCAATCCGCTATCATCCTTCTCTTTCAAAAAGGACAGATAGCTCTCTGCATTTTTCAATATTTTTTTCATTTCAATAGCATGCACCTGATTTGGAATGACACCGTTGGAGGCAGTAAGCTGCTTCGGCAGAAAGGATTCACTCTCTATCTCACTTAAAATATATGCCTTCTCTTCACAGTCATCCACCTGCTTTAAGAGCGTCTTGATTTTCTTATATAAATCCTCCTGCTTTCTTCCTTTTACATTTCTTCTCTGCTTGTCATCTGCATTTACAGAATTCACATAAGCACTATAAGTCCCCGGTTCCATTTCACGGAACATTTCATCATAATCCCCTGGTATGTATTCCCGAATAACCTTTTTTAATAAAACCAAATCTTTTTTGTGTTTTTCGTAATCTTTTACCCTTGCCTCGGATAAATACTTACTTCCTTTCATCACATTCGCAAGCAATCCAATATCATGAAGCTGCTTGATTGTATCAATAAACTCCATATCCTGTTCTTCTATCAATTGTGAAATCTCTGCTATTTTTTCATCATATCCTGCATCCCGGAAAGAAATCTGTACTTTCTTATGGCTTTCATCCAATTCCTTGACATCCAGCAGCACCGTCACAGAAACAGATAATCCACAAATTCCTTTGATTACCTCATATTCTCTCTTGTTTCTGCTTTTGTTGATATTAAATAATCCCGCCGCCTCTTCTGCCATCTTACTCCTTGAAATATCTTTTCTGCTTAGTACCTTTTCTAACTCATCAGTATCCAAAGCTTCCGGCAATTCCAAGCCATACTGTTCATTTGCAATCGTTGTCAATGCGATATAACTTTCCTTTATCCCACTGCTTCTCTCTTCCGCTTTCAGACCTTCATTTAAGAAGTGCCCTCTGTGCTTAAACATATTCAGCAATGCCAGATAAACCAGCCTGACATCATGCTTTTCCAGATTATCAATCAATTCCATCCTCAAATGATAAATCGTTGGATATTCCTTATAATAATCTTGATCTGTATAATTTTTATCTGCAAAAATTGAATTCCTGTCCTGGATTTTTTTATCTGCAAAATGATATTTGCTCTCTTCCAGCCTTTCATAAAATGAAGCGTCTACTTCTGCAATCGCATCTGCAAAATATTCTTTTAATAATCCTATCCTTGCAGTTTCTCTTTGTCTTCTGCGTCTGGCAACCCTGTTTGTACGTCTTCCTGCTGCCGTTTCTGCTTCTTCAAATAAACGGACTCCCCACAAATCCTTCCCTTTCGCACGCATTAATTGATACTGCTTGTCTGTTACCGCCCATCCCACAGATGAAGTTCCCAAATCCAATCCTAAATAGTATTCTTTCTTTTCCATAACTCTTTTGTACCCTCCTTTATTCATTATCTTCTTTTTATCATTACACCTTTAAATTTTTTGTTGACTTTTTTTCTCCCCTATGCTATAAATAAATTATAACTTACAAGGTGAGTGCAAATAAGGATTTATCCGACATCGCCAATTGGTCTGCATGGTGCAGTGAAAAGACTTGTTTTCAAGTCTTTTTTTATTCTGTATAAACATCTCTTCAATACATAGAAATCTCATAAACATTTTTTCTTTATTTCCCATAATAATACTGCAATCGTCTACACTTTCATCCATACATCTCACTCTCCCTCCTAATCTGTTCCCGCATCCGCTCCACTACACTTTCCGGACCAACAATCCGCGCCCCGCTTCCCAATGCAAAAATCCAGCCCAAAAACTGTTCGCTTACTGCCACATCAACAGTCACAATGAAATGCTCCTCATCTGATTTCCGTATCACCACATCTTTACCAAATCGGTCAATAACAACTCCGGAAAAACGATTTTCAAACTCGATTTTAACCCGTTCCTCTTTACCGTCAAACATACCAAAGTGTTTCTTTGTATAGCCTGCCATATCATATTCCCTGAAGTATTCCCGCCCCTCTCTCTTCTCTTTGTCCAGCCTCAGCTTTAATATTTTGTCAACCCTGTAATGCTTTATAATACCTGCCAGACTGTCATAACCAATCAAATAATAGTTCTCATTATCCCATAAAAGCCCCCAGGGACTAATACAAAAATCATCTCCATCGTGCCGTAAGGTTATTTTTTTATCCACATCCCAATTATAGTATTTAAATTTGATTTTCACATTGGATGCAATCGCTTCATGAATCATATCCACATTGTAATAAATGCTCTCGTTCATTGTCTTAATTCTACCGGAAACAAACACCTGACGCTGCAATTTCTTTGCATCATACCTGCTTAAAAATCCCTCCAACTTCTTAATCAGCTTTTTGGATTTCTTCTCTGTAATAAATTTAGATGACTGCACTGCATCTACCAGAAGCTTTAACTCTGCCAGTTCAAATTCTCTTGTCCCGACATGATAATAACATGTCCTATTTCCCTTTTCCCCGATAATATCTATTCCATACAAGCGTAACGCTTCCATATCCGAATAGATACTTTTTCTTTCTGCGGTTATATCATATCTTTGCAATTCCGCAAGAATCTGTTCCATAGTGAGACTATGGTTATCGTCCGTCTGTTCCAGCATAATCTGCATCAGCCGCAGTAATTTTAGTTTTTGATTCATTCTCTTTGCCATAGAGTCTACCCCTGTTCATCTTGTATCAATTATGCTGTGCATTCCCGTCTCACAGATTTTCATAATCTATTTTACACTACCCAATATAGTAACATATGTCACCAATTTTCGAAGAAAATTGATGACCTGCTTGCGCACCAGCGCAATTCATTGTAACATATTTCGACAAATTATAAAACGATTAATGCTTTTTCTCTTCCATTTCGTTTCAGATTAATCCGCCTTAATTAAAATTCTAAATCATATATTGTCCCATAAAAAGGATTTCGTTTATTTTCACTTATTCATTCTAACCCTTGTAAATTCAGGATATGTACAAAGCCAAAACCTTTGTTCTAAAAAAACTTCCCTTGAGTATCTGCGTAATTGCAACTTATAATATAATGTACAGGCAAAATGAATTTAAAATTTCCAGCTATGTAAAAATAAATAAAAGTGACCAATTATGGTCTGTTCATTCGTTATTATTATCAGAATGATCATTCAATCCAAGCAGAACAGGAGGTGAATATAATGAGTATTGTCCGGAAAAGGAAGTCAGATTCTGCACTATTGGAGGAGCTGTTTATGACCTACCGGGGAAAAATGTATGCAGTTGCATTTGCTATTCTGCACAATGAAGCTCAGGCAGAGGATGCTGTGGGTGATGCATTTGAAAAAATGATTCCTCATCTACACAAATTTCATTCCGTAGAGAGCAATAAAACAAAAAGATTTCTTCATTGTGCAGTTAAAAGTGCAGCTATCGATATTTACCGAAAAAACAAAAGAGAGCAGGAAAATATCTCCTATTGTGAACAGCAATATTTAACGGACTGCGACAATCCCATTGAGCACTATATAGAAACTGAAGCAGAACAAAATCAAATCAGTACTTTGAAATATATGCTGCCAGACCATTACTGGAACATGCTCTACCTAAGATATTTTGAAAATCTATCTGTCTCGGAAATTGCCAAAAAACTGGATTTAAGTGAAGAAAATGTATATTCACGACTACGAAGAGCCCGAAAAAAGGCAAAAGAACTATTAAACGATTATCCCGCAACAGAAAGGAGTTAACAAATATGAGTAAATTAATACAAATCGCAAGTAATACAGATATATCTCTTGATACCGCACCGGACGATCATGTATTTTCAAAACGTTTTGAAGAACGTCAGCGAAATATGATCGAACAGGTAAAAAACGCCGAAGCAGCACAGCAAAAAAAGAAATGGAAAGTCGCTGCCGCATTTATTTTACTTGTGGGAATATCCACAACTGCAGGAGCCACCAGTCTGTTCAAGCTTGAAAATATGATAATCTCTAAAGAAGACAAGACAACCCCCAACGATAACACGAAGGACAAAACGACCTCTGGCGACAACACAGATACCCCAACCGGCACACCGGCTTCCGTTTCGCCTAAAGCAAATCTTATTGCCCTTGCTATACCGGAAAGTGCAGAATGGAAAGCGTCTCAGGAATGGCAGACCTTTCGCCGTAAATATGAGCGCTCCTATGAATATGAAGAAGCCCTGTTAATGGCGGATGCCGAAACCCACCAAGGGATTACTAATCATGCTTTCTCCCAATACTCTGAGATTTATGGCATTTATACACAGGAAATGGCGGACAAACTGGAAGAAATCTGCACGAAGTACAACCTGATTCCCGAAAGCAGAATGATCTCCATTTCCTCCTATGAGGAACTAATATCAAAAATGCAGCTGGATAGTTTTATAAAAGACACTTATACTGCGGATATCCGGGATTGCATTGCCTGTTCCGAAGGAAACTGGCATGCCACATTTGACCTAAAAAATGCACAGGAAGGTATTTTATCTGAGCTAGCCTCAATAGTAGTAAGTAAAAAGGGTGTACTGAACAGCCTTGATTTAAACATTGGTGATATATCAGACTATACAGAATGGAGCTATACCACCGAAAACAACGAAGTAGTGGATATTGTAATAAATAATCAGACATGCAAATCCTATATCTTTTACAAAGGGGCGGAGGATTTTGTTGTTGTCAATCTTGATCCCATCTATACCTATTATCAGCACGAAGAAATACTGGAACAAAACAAAGACCAGTGGACCACTTACACAGAAACTGAGCTGACAAAGGAACAGGTACAGAAAATCGCAGATGTTATCCTGTTCTCTAACATTATACAATCAGAATAGCCCTTATGTACAATAATAACCTCTTAAAATAAACATTCACAGAAAGGAATGGTGATGACAATGAAAAAAAATTGTATATTAATCTTTATATTGGTGGCGGCTCTCTTAACCGGATGCTCAAACACCACAGCAGAGAGCACCGGCATAAACGCAAAGGAACAATCCGGAAAGGCAATGTCTGCTGCAGTTAATAATACGTCTTCCGTCAACAGCCAGCAAAAGAAAGACAAATTTGAAATCTCAGATGTAACAGTTAATGTAAATGCCAAAGTAACTCCAATTGAACAGGATTTACCTGTTATAAGAGTGACACCGCATGAATTTACATCAGCAGATTTAAAAAGATGGAAGGACACACTATTTGCAGATACCACATTGTATGAGTATTGGGGTGCCGACGCAATCGAAGCAAAATACCAATATCATAATGTAGAGTACCTGCGGGGAGAAACAGATTCCGATATAATTCCGTCCGGCAACACACATCATTTAAAATTCTGTGCAGGTCTATATGACAATTCCTATGAAGGGCTTTCATCCGTTGAGCAGACAGAGCCGGATTCAAATAAACACTATATTAGTGCATATTTTTTGGGGGAGAACGGTGAAACCGCAGTTCCTTACCGCAAGTGTTCAGAGGAAGAGGCCAAAAAATTGGCAGACCAGGTTATTCAGGATTTAGGCTTGGACCAGGATGGCTGGCAAATCACAGATACTTCTCAATCAAAATCTGCGGATTGCTGCTATCATGTTATCAACTATACCCGGTATTACAAAGATGTTCCGAACCGGTCGGATTTCTTTGGGGAGCCTTTAACACTTACATTGGACTCCTCACTGGAAGGCCTTTCTGTTATAGTTGAAAACGGAGCCGTTTCAGAGATAACCCTAAATTCGCCAATGGATATTGTAGAAATGGAGCAAAAAAGTACAGCTACACTTTCTTTTGACGAGGTATATGCACATTTTCAAAAGGAACTCTCCGAACTGGATTTAAAGCAGAAGTACCTAGCTCCTGCATTCACAGACGGAGTAAATGATGCAGAGTACGCTGCTGCACACATGACAATCAATATAACCAAAATAGAAGAAGGTTTATGCTGTGTAAAGGCAGAGGACAGCGACACTGAATACCGTCTGGTACCTGCCTGGGTATTTAAAGGCAGTTATCTGCTAAACGGAGAGCTCTGGGGTGAGGATATAAATTTCATCGTGATCAACGCATTAGACGGAAGCGTGATTCGTTAATTCATGTACATTAAGATAACAATGAAAAACTCGCTTAGCGAGTTTCTTGTGTCCACAAACAATAAGGTTGTCACATTCTATGACTTTTGAGCTCATAGAATGTGACAACCTCTTATACCTTCCGCGCAAACGGTCTTTCCCTATTCCTCCGCAATAAGCTTTACCGGTTCCATTTTCCGAATCTTCAAAGAACAGATACTCTCTGCCAGAACCGCTGCAACGGTAATCCCCAGCACGGTCAGCACCTCAAATACAGGATTCATATACATATTTCCCTGTTTGATCCCGCAAAATGACAGGCACAGTGTCACAATGGAATCCGCCAGCAGATGGGCAACGATTGTTCCGATTACTGCCCCCACGGCAATCACCGGAATATCAGCCATCATTGTAGAACGCATCAGCTGTCCGTTGGTGAATCCCAATGCCTTATGAATTCCGTACGTTCTTCTTTCTCTTAACAGCTTAGTCTTCACCAGTAAAATCACTACCATAACAATGACAAAAACTGTAATACTGCCAAACACTATACAAAGCATCTTAACTCCTGAAGAAACCGAGTTTATGCTTACCTCTGCAACCTTCTGTTGGTTAAAAAACTCGATATCCGGGTAAGCATCGAAGTATTTTTCGATATCCTGATAGGTATAGCCCTCTTTTGTATATACACAAAGTTCACTGGGCTCTACCCTGCCATTTATCCGTTCTGCACCTTCAAAATTCATCATGGTCTTTAATGCCATATTATTGCTTTTCTGGTCGCTTCCGCGTACGATAGATTCGTGTTGGTGCCCGTCTCCTTTTCCAT
>CAMWYM010000097.1 GCA_947178475.1 uncultured Clostridium sp.
TTCTTAATGCGGGCAATTCCCGTCTCATAAATTTTCATAATCTACTTTACACTATTTAACCTACTTTACCACAAGGGAATAGTGTATTTCAAGAGCTTCAAGTTTTTTATTCATTTTTTGCTATTATTAGTCTCCTTTATCATAACTATAAGAAAAAGTCCCCGGAAGACAGCAACACAGTCTCTCCCAGGGACAACACACGTTTCAATGAATTGCGCTGATGCGCAAGCAGGTCAGTTGTTAAATAATGCAGTAGACAGATATCTGTCACCGGAATCTGGAAGTAATACTACAATGTTCTTACCCTTATTCTCCGGTCTCTCCGCCAGAATAGAAGCTGCCTTTAATGCCGCACCAGAGGAAATTCCGACAAGAATTCCTTCACTGACAGCAAACGCTCTGCCCTCTGCAAACGCATCATCATTTTCCACTGTAATTACTTCATCATATATCTTTGTATTTAATACCTCCGGAACAAAGCCGGCGCCGATTCCCTGAATCTTATGAGGTCCGGGAGTTCCTTTTGATAATACAGGACTTGCCGTCGGCTCTACTGCAACCACCTTTATCTCCGGATTTTTTGACTTCAAATATTCGCCGACTCCGGTAACGGTTCCGCCTGTACCAACGCCTGCAACAAAAATATCCACCTTGCCATCTGTCTGTTCCCAGATTTCCGGTCCTGTTGTTGCCTTATGTACCTCCGGATTAGCCGGATTTACAAACTGTCCGAGAATAATGGAACCCGGAATAGATTCCTTTAACTCTTCAGCCTTTGCAATGGCACCTTTCATTCCCTCGGCACCCTCTGTCAATACTAATTCTGCACCATATGCCTTTAATAAGTTACGGCGTTCTACGCTCATGGTATCCGGCAGGGTAAGAATTGCTTTATATCCCTTAGCCGCTGCCACTGCAGCAAGCCCAATTCCGGTATTTCCTGAAGTAGGCTCGATAATTGTTGCTCCCGGTGCCAGTTCTCCCTTTTTCTCTGCATCCTCAATCATTGCAAGCGCAATACGATCCTTAACCGAACCTGCCGGATTCAGATATTCCAGCTTTGCTAAAATCGTCGCATTTTCAATTCCTGCATTTGCTGTATAACGATTTAACTTCAATATTGGAGTTCCTCCAATCAATTCTGACGCACTCTCTTTAATCTGACTCATTGCTCTTTCCTCCTATTTTCAACACATTTTCTTTTTCCTATTTATCCAGTAGGAATTATATGCATTTAATTATAGAACCTGCCAATCTCTTTGTCAAGGACTTTTTTGGTTTTCCCTTTGAATTATATTTCAAAGTTATATCTCCAACCGTTGCTCCCTGCCGTCCAGAATATATTTGATACAAATCCCATCATCCGCTTCCACACGAATATTTTCGGCGCTGCAAAGCTTCAGCAAGGCTTGATACTTTTTCATCTTCTCGTCACTGTATTCAGACGGATCGTCCGAGGTCAGCAGCACTCCGCCAAGCAGAGCGTTTACTTCCGCAAGCTTTGCCTTCTGCTCCTCGGTCAGAGCAAGGTTTTCGTCTCTCAAAAAGAACACATCAGGGTCGCTAAGATAGGCTCTGCCGTTAAGCTGGCGGCGGAAAACGGTGTTCCCGATAGCCTGCTTTGTGGACACACGTTCACGGTGGAACAGCCGCATAAACCACTTGTCGTCCCAGTCAAGTCCCACGTCGCAGCTGATGCGGCAGTAGTCAACAATGCCGAAAGCGGGCATAACGGGAACGCCGCAGCCTAATATCAACTTGTCTCCGCACCATTGTCGCAGAAGCTCTATAGCACGGGTCATTCTCCCACCGCGGCTTTCGGTTTTCGTGCCGAACGGTGCGGCTCCGTAAAGGAAATCCAACTTTACCAAATCAAATCCCCATTGGTTCAGTACCCGGTCAAATACGTTTTTGAGATACTCCTGTACAGCAGGAATATCAATGTCCAAAGCATAAAAACCGCTCCAGTTCCCGCCGCACTTCCATGGCTTGCCGTCCACCTTGAACAGCCAGTCAGAGTGTTCTCTGAACAAGGCGGAATTTGTTTCGCACACGAACGGGGCAAGCCACAGTCCCGCAAGAAATCCCGAAGCGTGTATCCTGTCTGCAACTGATTTCATGCCGCTCGGGAATTTTTTTGCGTCGGGTTCAAGCCAGTCACCAACGTAACATTCCCAGCCATCGTCAACTTGAAAAAGGTCTCCCTTGGAAAGAGCCGCCTGACACCCCGCAAGGTCGGACACAATTGTCTCCTCTGTAATATCCTGATAACGGTTGTACCAGCTTGAATAGCCTGCCAGCGGCTTATCCGTCCTCGGCGATATCCCCATAGCGGAAAACCAGCCGTCAAACACTTCCGCTTCCGTACCCTCCGCAAAGTATAACTCAAAAGCAGACAGACCGCCGCCCTTATGCTCAACCCCTGCGCAGTCACGCTCGATAAACAACGTTTCCTTGCCGCTGTCATAACGGAAAATAGTATATCCCTGCCGTTCGTCCAAAGAAGCGATAAGACGGAAACGCTCTCCACAGCGAAAATAGCAGTAGGAAAACCCATGGAATTTCCCCTTGCTGTTGGGATAATTTACAAAGTGATAATCGCCGTAGCGGTCGAAGCTATATTTGTCATTTAAAAATTTCGGGATATGGGATACTCCTCGTATTTTTTCGTCCTTTTTATATTCAGGACAGTACGTCCATGTCTGATAGCCGTTCATGAATAGCCGCTCATTGTCCTCCATTTTCAGCGGCAAAGCGGCAGTCACTTTCCGGATTACTCCCTCTGACACTTGGGGACGGATATACACGACTCCCTGCGGGTCGTTCTCTTTTCCTCTATACGTTTTTTGGTCCGTTTCAATTTCCCATTTCAGTTCAGCCATTGCCGTTCTCCTTTGCCTTAAGCTCCTCGCCGATTTCCTTGACACGTTGGTCGGTAAGAGTAAATTTTTTGCTGAACAATATCAGCGCCACCGCAAGCACTATCATAGGCAGTACCGTCATCATCAGCCGCAAACCTAACAGTGTTTCCGGGCTTTGCGCAGCAACGAAACCTGTTTCATCGGTATTGCCCTGCAAACCGATAATGTCCAGACCGATACCGGTTAAAAATACCGCAATGCCCGCTGCAGCCTTTACCACAAAGGTCTGCATGGAAAAGATAACGCTCTCCTCACGGCGTCCCGTTTTGAGCTGTCCATAATCCACGCTGTTGGACAAAAACAGCGTTGTAAGCACGGACAGCATTCCATTGCAGGCAAAAATAAGCACGTCGGGAACAAACAGCAGAGGCAGACTCCCCGAGAAGCCAAACAGGCATATCACAAGCAAAAGAGCATACGCTCCCAAGCCTGTTATAAGACTAAGCCTGAACACACTCGTGCCCGAAAGCTTTTTCCGAAGCAGAGGATACAATATCATCATTCCGAGTATCTGCGCCGCACCCCCAACGGTGTAAAACAGGGTATAATCGCCTTTCCAGTTCGCGCCGCCGAAGTCGTATTTGAAGAAGTAAATTACAAAATTGGAGGTCAGGTACAGCGCAGAATTTATCAGTACAATACTTATCACCACAACCATAGCCTGATCGTTGCGGAAAAGCGCAGAGAACATTTCCTTAACGCCTGCGGTCTCCATTTCGGACTGTGAATTTTCCTTGAAAAATACACAGCAGAATATCTCCGAGACAACAAAGATAACAGCCACAATAAGAGCCACAAAACGGAAGCCCGTGCGCTCACTGTCCCCACCGAGAATTCCCACAAGAAGCATGGTGAACATTGCTATAAGCGCACTGCCCACACCTGCACAGGTACGTCCTACCACAGACAAGGCTTCCCTGTCGGCAGGCGTTTTTGTAACGGCAGGTATCATTGACCAGTAGGGTATATCCATCATCGTGTAGGTAATGCCCCACAGGATATACACCACCGAAAAATACACCATAAGTCCTGTTCCCTCTGCGTGCGGAGCGGCAAATAAGGCGTACAGCACAACAGCATTCAGTATAGTACCCGAAAAAAGCCACGGTCGGAAGCGTCCCCAGCGGGTGTTTGTTTTCGCCACAAGCACCCCCATAAATGGGTCATTAACAGCATCGAATATTCGGGCTATCATCAGGACAAGTCCCACAAAGGTCGCGCTGAGCCCAAGCACGTCCTGATAAAAATACATCGCATATGACGCAGACAGAGCGTATACCATATCCTTGCCTACCGCGCCGATACCGAAAGCAGATTTTTGCTTTAAAGTCAAGTCCATAGCTATTCCTCCTATTATAATAATGAATCGCCCCCTCACCTTTGGTTCGGCGGCAGGTCGTCGGAAGGCATTAAAAAAATGCTTCGCATTTGCCTTCCTCCTCATTTATGCTGAATTTCAAAATAACGTCCTCTGTCTGTTCCGTGTGAACGGTAAGGACAGCGGTACCTTTTTTGCCCACGGTACGAAGATAAGTCCCACACATACCGCCTTCGGCTGTAGTCACTGCAGGACCAGCAATCACAGCATCCCCCGAAACCGTAAATGTGACAGGAAGCTGCGCATAGGGAGCGGTGCTGCCGTTCTCGTCAATAATACGCACCCGAACCGCCGCCATGTCATAGCTTTCTCTTTCGATAAGCTCAGTGTGACTTGCTTTTACGTCAAGTCTGAGCTTTGCGGACGGCTTGCAGGTAACGCTTACTGCGACCCTGCCGTCCTTTATTCCGTCAAAACGCCAGCTTGTGGACTCGCCGCCCCAATTAGCAACATATTTGCCGTACAGGTCAACGCCGTCCTGAAATTTAAGACCGTACCTAACCATGCACCAAAGCATTTTTAATTTGTACTTTAACGGCAGTCCCGCAAGACCGTATTTTCCCGCTGCAAGCAGACAATCCCGCAGAATATCAGCCTTATCCCCCGAAAAGCCCTCCTGCGTTTCAAGGAGCTCGCCGATAGTATCGTCCACCGAAAAAGGCGGGTGCAAAAGTGCAGACCATTGGCTTTTTCGCAGATCTGTTACGAAAACACCGTTTTTGTAAAGCTTAACTTCGTCCGCATTGGAGAATACGTACACCTCGCCAAGCTGTCCCCCGGGGTAGTCGCCTATATCCATAGACGAACCCACCATCAGTACAGGAGTCTCATCCCCCTGGCTTGAATACGCCGCCGCCGCAATCTTAGGGTTGCGGAAAGCATCTGTTACGCCGTGATAGCAGATGCGGTCGCCCGAACCGAAATCCTTGTGGGTGGGATAATCGAACATACACCAGCCGAAACAGCCTACGTGCTCTTTAAGGGCGGAATTCTGCACCCTTATATGCCGCAAAGCGTGTTCCTGACGTTTCTCCCATGTGTCAAAGGATTTTGTGGGGTACATATGACCATTGCATTCGGAAACAAGCAGAGCCTTGCCCATGTCGGGAGTTACCGATTTTTTGGACTTTGTACCCGCCGTTGTCCCGTCATGAGAAAAATCGTTGTAGGCATATACGTCCTCCAAAAGGTGACTTTTCTCCGTGTACCGCACACCCGAGGTCTGACGGCTTGGGTCAAGCTCATGAGCTATCGCATTCGTGCGTTCATAGAACTCGTCATCATCCATGCTTTCATTTATCCGCACGCCCCACAGAACTATTGAGGGGTGATTTCTGTACTGCATTACCATCTCCCGCACATTTTCGCACGCCTGCTCTTTCCAATCATCGCCGCCGATATGCTGCCAGCCGGGAAGCTCGGTAAAAACAAGCAGTCCCAAACGGTCGCACTCGTCTATGAAATGCTGACTTTGCGGATAGTGGCTTGTGCGTACCGCATTGCAGCTCAGCTCGTGCTTCAGTATACGTGCGTCCTCCCGCTGAAGCGCTTCAGGAGCGGCATAGCCTATATAGGGGAAGCTTTGATGACGATTAAGTCCTCTCAAAAAGGTTTTCCTGCCGTTTAAGTAAAAGCCGTCCGCCTTAAACTCGGCGGTACGGAAACCGAATGTTGTTTCCTGCTTATCAAGCTCTGTACCCTCCGCTGTCAGCAATCTGACGGTGCAGCGGTACAGATATGGTTCTTTCGTATCCCAAGGTTTCGCATCAGGGACAGTGATTTCACCCGGTTCGCCTCTCCATACTATCTTGCCCTCATCATCTGTGATAAATACTTCAAGCTGAGCATTATCGGGAGCATTGTCGGTCGTGACCTTAACGTCCGCCGTGTTCAATGTTGGAGTAGTCACAAAAATGTCGGTAATATGACCGCTTTCACGGACGTCCAGCCAAGCCTCACGGTACAGGCCGCCGTATGTAAGATAATCCACCACAAAACCAAAGGGCGGTATTTCGGGATTTTCACTTGTGTCCAGCTTGACAGCCACCGTATTGGACTTCCCGAACTCCACCGCACCGCTTATCTCCACACGGAACATCGTGTATCCGCAGCGATGATGCGCCAATTCTTTTCCGTTTACGTATACCACAGCAATATGGGCTGCGCCGTCAAATTGCAGGAACAGACGCTTGTTCCGAAGCTTTTCAGGAATTTCCAGCGTTCGCCGGTAACCGCACAGCATCTGATAGTCGTCAGGGTCAATGCAGTGCAGCGGCAATTCCTTACAGGTATGTGGAAGCCGCACATTCTCAGCAGAGCCTTTCCCCTCCATAAAATCCTCGCTCCACTCCGCAGTAAACTCCCAGCCGTCACATAAGCTGTATTTCATTTTAACACCTCCTAATCTTAATTCCGTTCATGATCATATCTATCATTGCCTCAAGAGTGTCCGCATAACCGCTATCGCTTTTGTCCCCCGACAAAAAACATTCTATAGATGCAACTATCATTTGCTTCAGCACGTTTATCGGTACGGGACGTATGCAGCCCATGGCTATTCCCTCCTCTATCAGAGCAATAGTGGGTTCCCAGTTATTTTCAAGGTGCTCTCTTACACGTTTTGCCGCGGTCGGATATTTCTCCTCCAAAGCGTCCAGCATACGAAAATCTATCGTCGTATACTGCTCAGGAAGAGCCACTATCACCGCTCTTATCCGCTCCTCAATAGAATTTGGGGAGGCGGCAATCTCCGCCTTCACATTATGAATGTCGGAAAACAAGTCATCTATCATATCTATAAGTAGCGTCTCCTTTGACGAATAGACCGTGTATATTGTCTTTTTGCTGATATGCAGAGCCGCCGCGACCTCCTGCATTGTGAATTGCAGTCCATCTGTTTTGAAAAGCTCCTCTGCAGCTTTAATTATTTGTTTTTTCAGCTCCATGAATTATTGCCCCTTTGGAAACCCAAATATTTTCCTTGGTTTCCATTATACCACGGAAACCTAATTCACTCAATTGGTTTCCTAAAATTTTCCCTTTTTACCAATTATGCGAAAGGTTTTGTGTGTAATTTGCATGGTTCTTTCATGCCCTATAAAATTCTTTACACATTTTATCCTCTTCAGTATATAATAACTTAAACTCTTTCTTATGGGTAACTTTATGAAAAGCAATTGTCAAAATCTATATATCCTGTCAACCATAGCTTGCCAGCTTGCAGAATGTCTTGATGAAAATGAGCTGGAAATGCTTTCTGCTGATCTAACCACCCTTGGATACATGATTGAATCTTTATTAGCACATCGGTCCGCATGCTTGACCACAACAAACCGCTCCCTGAATTAAGACACTGACTCCAAAACCGATAAATACCCCATTTGTCAATGTCCTCCCTTTCCGTCCTATTATGCTTTATTCCAGAGCCTTATCCTTATATTTTGCAAGCTCCTCCAAATATTTTTTCCCCAACGGGCTGATTGCAATTCCTTTTCTCGCCACATATCCGATGGTCATTACCTCATCCGCTTCCAGCTTGACTGCACAATATTCAGAACCATTTAATTCCTCACATATAATGCCAGAACAAAGGGTATATCCGTTAAGTCCTACCATCAAGTTCAACATGGTGGCACGGTCATTTGCCTTAATCAGCCGTTTATACTCATAGGTACTTAGCACCTCTTCCGCAAAATAGAAAGAATTGTTTGTTCCCTGGTCAAATGACAAGCAGGGATATTCCTCTAACTCTTTCAGCGTAATCGTCTTCCTAGATGCAAGAGGATGGTTTTTCCAGAGATAAACATAAATGTGACACTGCAATATTTCATGAAACTCCAGATTGCTGTCACGAAAAAGCTTTTCCAATACCTTTCGGTTGAAATCATTGAGATACAGTATTCCAATCTCGCTTTTGAAATTTTTCACATCCTCGATCACATCATAAGTCTTCGTCTCTCTCACAGCAAATTCATATTCATCCATACCAAACTGTTTTACCATTTCTACAAAAGCATTCACCGCAAAAGTATAATGCTGCATAGAGACACTAAATTTCCTCTTGACCCTTCCTTTTTCAACATACTTTGATTCCATCAATTCATACTGCTCTACTACCTGTCTGGCATATCCAATAAATTCTTCCCCTTCCGGAGTTAACGAAACACCGCGGTTTGTCCGCCGCAATAATTCAATCCCAATTTCCTCTTCTAATTCTTTGATAGATGCCGAAAGACTCGGCTGGGAGATAAACAGAATCCTTGCAGCCTCGCTCATGGAATCTGCACCCGCTACTGTAATTGCATATCTTAACTGCGTTAATGTCATTGTTCTATCTCCAATTCTGTAATATTTCTCAGGCACTCGCAAAACTTCTTATTGCTAAATTTAACTTTGCAGATGCCAATGTAATATCTCCATATAGGATTGTACCAAAATTCGCTTCTCCCGTAAACAAATCTAATCCCTGTTATACAAAATACCTTTATGCATATAAAATCGATTTACGATACCTGTTCCCCATAAAAAAGCAGTTCTCCACTATTCCCTGACAGTTCTCCCTCTATCATATCCTCAATCTTTCGTGATATGGCTTCTGCAAAGAGTCTGTGATTTTCTGCATCCATATGTTCCTGGTCCTCTCTGCTAGGATTTGCATAATCAGATGCTGCAAAAAATTCCAGTCCCCTTCTCCATGCGATTTCCTGATAAACCTCTGGCAGCCTTTCGGATACTTTAACAGAATGTCGACTAAACTCTATATCGTATTCTTCTTTCCAAACTTCACTTCCCAGAGCAATTGGCGATACCAGAACAATCTGAATATTCGAATCAAAGCTCTGAATCTGCTCAACCAATTCCTCAACTCCTTCGCCAATCCGTTCTGGTGTAGCACCATAAACCGTTTTGCAGTCATTGGTTCCCAGCATCAGTATAACAATATCAATAGGGCTGTGTGCCTCCAATAAAATGGGAAGCAGTTCTGTCCCTCTTCTCCCTTTCCGATATGTATCGTCAAAAATAGTGGTTCTTCCGCATAACCCCTCTTCAATCACACGATATCCCTTTTTTCTTACACGTTCATCCAATATGCTGCTCCACCGTACTCCCCAGCCAAAGCGTCTCTGTTTACCCGGAATCAGACCATAAGTATTTGAATCTCCAAAGCATAAAATCTGTTTCATGGAAAAATCGCCTCCTTATTCCTACTTCTTCTATAGGAATAATATATATTATGACTATAAAAATGTCAAGGGCATATCCAACGCAGAAAAACCTCCCTCAGAATTATTTTTTCTTCTTTATCCGCCTAATTATGTTTTTCGTGTAAATTCTCAACTATAATAAATTACAATTGATTTTTGAGATATGTAAAGTATATAATAATTTTATAACATATAAGGAGGTACACTATGTCTGATAGGGGCACCATTGTAATTCATCTTGATGAACTACTAGAGAAAGCTGGCTTGGCAAAAATAAGTTTTGCCAACGGGCAGAATTGCAACACTCACAATTAAACGGATATCTGAATAATACAATAACCAGATTGGATACAGATGTATTGGTTCGGATGTGCAACACACTAAATTGCACTATTTCTGACTTATTAGAATATAAGCCAAATTCCTAAGAACTAATCTGCCTTATATCATATTCTCCTTGATGGCTTAGTTACTCGATTACCTTCAGTTTATCTCTTCACTGGATTAGTTTGTATTTCTATCTATTTCCTGATTTAAACTGCGTTACTCCCCTGTTAATCATTATAAAATATTCAACAATTATAACCATAGCTATTTAGATACTATTGGGAAAAGGAGGAGACATGTAGAACCTATTTATCAGACGATAGCAGACAAAATCATAGACGACCACTGAAACGGAAATTCAAAGAAGAACTTAAGCAGGCTATTATTGATTTCTGGTCAGGGTTCCAAATAGAATGACAAATAAAAATTGAGCGAACCCCTAATTTATAAGGATTCGCTCTTAAAAAATTTAATGCCGGCGACCGGAATCGAACCGGTACGGGTATCACTACCCACGGGATTTTAAGTCCCGGGCGTCTGCCAGTTCCGCCACGCCGGCATTTCAAGAGGCATCCCCAAACGTATCTACAAGATTAACAGATAACAATCTGAAATCAAAAGATTTTTCAAAAACACCTCTGAATAATGGAACCTACAGGGCTCGAACCTGTGACCCTCTGCTTGTAAGGCAGATGCTCTCCCAGCTGAGCTAAGATTCCATACTAGGAGTAACTATATAAAAGTAACTCTTTATTTGTATTGTGATTACTCACAAAACGACCCGGATGGGACTCGAACCCACGACCTCCGCCGTGACAGGGCGGCGCTCTAACCAACTGAGCCACCAGGCCAAATCATATAGTATAATAATTACATTATTATGTCTATAAATATACCTTTTCAATTTTAAAGAAAGTGGACCATCAGGGACTCGAACCCGGGACCGATCGGTTATGAGCCGATTGCTCTAACCAGCTGAGCTAATGGTCCACAAAGCCGATAGGGGGACTCGAACCCTCAACCTGCTGATTACAAATCAGCTGCTCTGCCAATTGAGCCATATCGGCATATTTTTCCACTTGCCAATTGCACCATTCGAACTAAACTCGCTTTGCTCGTTAAGGTCTCAGGTGGGCTTTCTCACTAGGCTCAGCAATCTTCGCCAAGTGTTCAATGCCAGCCATATTAGCAAATCATTACCACAAAGTAACTGATTTAACTCATAATTGGTATTATGGTTAATACCTTAAATGGAACCTACAGGGCTCGAACCTGTGACCCTCTGCTTGTAAGGCAGATGCTCT
>CAMWYM010000098.1 GCA_947178475.1 uncultured Clostridium sp.
ATATTAAGTATGTAATAGAGAATAAAGTAGATTTTATTATAAAAAATTAAGAGGAGGCAGATGTTTGAATATTTATAATCAACAAATAGATGCAGAAATTATAAAAGCGGTGAGACAAGCAATTAATTATTAAATTATTATATCAGAATGGAGCCAAGTTGGATGTGAGTGAAGCAGTTAAAAATCCTTTGTTTGCTGCTATATGTAACGGTCATTTTGAAGTAGCAAAATTCCTCATTGATAAAGGTATAGATATTACAGCAAGTTATTCAATTGGCCAGTTGGAAAATGTAGATGCATATGAGTATGCAAGGCAATTTGGGCAATTAGAGATTGCAGAATACATAAAAGAAAAGTTAGAAGAGAAAAAGAAACTTCGGAGGGAATAGAGATGGACCTGGAAAAGGGAATGATAGACATAGAAAAAGGGATAATTAATATTGGTAATATTGTGTTACATAATAATGTCAAATTGGAAGAGTTTATAAGTCTTTATAGTAAAGATATTGAACAGGAATGTAGGGGAGGTGAAGGTTTTCTCAATTACTTGATAAAGCCTATAAAATGTAAGAACAAATATGTCATTGTACGAGTGTATTTTGATCAAAATCATTTGTTGTACATGTTACAACTTGCATTTAGCGAAAAATGTGAATTCCCTAAATGGTCAGAGTATAGTGATCAAAAATTATTAAATGATAAAAAGGATAATGATAAAATATTGTTAAAACTGATAGGAAAACCACCATACGAATATGAATGGGGAGGAATTTATTCTATGTGTGATAGACGGGGTGGTTCTAGTCATATAACAATTATATTTGGAAATTTGGGGCTTTTTGAAAAGCCTTTTTCTTGAAAATAAGGTGACAGATTGGAGTGAGTTTTGATTAAAAATGAAGGCAGAGATTATTGTTTTGGGTTTTGTTTTTTTAATAAATAAGTTGAAAGCACATGGTTTTACACTAGGTAGAAAAGAGTTAATATATGATGTGGTTAAATCTACACGATTATCTGTGCTTAAGAGGTTTATAAAAACTATGGTGCCAATAATTTGTATAACTATATATTTCATATGGGGCATAGTGTGTTTTTATAAAGGATATAGAGAAAATAGTGAATTTAACAACATAGTAGAATGTGGAGAAAAAGTAAAGGCAAATGTAGTTAAAGAGATGGGAGAACGAAAAAGCTACGAACCTATTGAAACAAGACAATATATTTATCTTGTAGAATTTGTTATCGGTGGAGAAAAGCAGCAGGGAAGAATGCTTGCAACAAAATATCTTCATTCTGGAGATGATGTATATATATATTATTTGAAATCTTCTCTAGATAAAACCGCAGATATTGCCATTGAGGATGGAGCATTCTATCCAGGTAATAATATGATACATCATGGAATATCAAGATTTGCAATGGGATTTTTCTTTTATATTTTATTAAAAGAAATAGTGGAATAATAAGAGTAAATACATTTGTTGAATAGCGAGGTGGATTATGATTTTCAAATATGATGAATTGAAAGGATATATAAGAGGGGATTTTAATCGGTTTGTAGATATGGGATTTAATTATAAACAGATTTTTCCAGCAGTTTTAGATGAGTATACAAATGGCAAAGAATTTTGTAGAACAGAAGAAGTTTGTATATGTATTTTTATTTGTTGCTTATATCGTGAGTTTGCTATGGATGTTAAATATGTTCAGCATAAATTAACAAGCCTTCTGCAAAAAGCAGATATGCAGGCAATCCAAAGAGAATTAGGAGATGAATATGAGTATTTTGTAACTGACTTAAATCATGCAGTGGACAGTTGGGGATGAAGTATCAGGTTATAATCTTCCTTCAATTTTTGAAAATAAAGAGGAAGAGGGTTATTTCGATAGTGGAGCGAAGTTTTATTTAAATAAAGAAGAGTGGCTTAATGATGAAGTGCTTTTGCAATGTATAGAATTTGTTAGCGAACTTTATTATAAAAACTGTGAATCTAGCGAAGAGCTAGAGAAATTAAATTCTAGCTTGAAAAAAATAAGAGAAAAATATCGAGACACATAAAGCGAGAAAAAACAGGTTTGAAGGATTATGAAAAGGGGTTATATGAAAGATGCCGTAAACATTACGGGAAATAATAAGGGTCGTGTTTTTGGAGCAATAGAATAAAGTAAATATGCAAAGGAGAAATATAAAAGGTAATGGATAAAGAAATTATAAAATCAATGCGAGAAGCAATTAAGCAAGGTGATTTAGATTTAGTAAAAACATTGAATGTATCTAATGAAGGATTAATAAATGTTAATACAGTATTTGGCTCGTGGTTGCATGTGGCATCTGCACATGGACAAATTGATATTGTAGAATATTTGATTAAATGTGGATTAGATGTAAATCAAAATGGAGATATTTCAGGGGGGACACCAGTACGAAGTGCTGCTGAAAATGGGCATCTTAATATTATTGAATTATTATATCAAAATGGAGCCAAATTTGATGTGAGTGAGGCAAGGAAAAACCCCTTGTTTGGTGCCATATATGACAATCATTTTGAAGTAGCAAAATTCCTCATTGATAAAGGTATAGATATTACAGCAAGTTATTCAATTGGCCAGTTGGAAAATGTAGATGCATATGAGTATGCAAGGCAATTTGGGCAATTAGAGATTGCAGAATACATAAAAGAAAAGTTAGAGAGGAAAGAATATACAGTTGCATTGAAATTCAACAAGCATTAGGAAAAATGTCTTTTGAAGAAATAGAAATGTCCAATAGTATGCTAATTGTTCCGTTTTATATATGTAAAAATGCACGGCTGGAATTATATGAATATCAAATCAGCGTACAAAAAGGTTTAATCGAGAAAGAGCATTTGAGAAAGTATTTTACTACGCTGCTTACATCAGAACAAATTAAAAATAATATTTTGGATTATTTAGGGGAATTTTCTGAGGAAAATATAGTTTTTTCTGTTTATTGAAACTTGTATTTTCTTTTGTTCCAAGGAAGATTATTGAAACGGTACATTATTGGATAAAGGAGGTGATATAATGTTATTTAATGTTATAATGATTATTTTAATAGTGATTGTCTTCAAAGCCGTCTATTACCAAGATATAAAAAAGGGGCAGGCAATTTTAAACCAGATTGCAGGGAAGCAAATTTATGAATTAGAGCAACCCTCCTTCTTACAACAGTGTATAATGGTGATACTTACAGTGAGTACAATAGCTTTTCTTTTATTGGGAGTGGTTTCGGTTTATCTAGGATGTGAAAAAAATGCCGCATTATCTAAGATTAGGCAAGAGGGAATGAGGATAACAGGGAAGGTTATACACTCTGAAATAAAAAAAGAATATTCAACTGCATCTGATATAGTATATACTTACAATATTGCTTTTGAGATAGATGGGGAACAAAAGCGGAGTGCAACTATGTCATCAGCACACTTTGCCGTAGGGGATGCGATAGATATTTATTATCTGCCGTATAATCATGGAAAAATTGGAGGAAGTGCAGTTGCGGATGTCGTAGACGATTCACCGGGGAAAACGAAAATTTATAGTGGAATTGCGCAAATATGTGTGGCATTCATTCTGATTTGCTTACAATTATTTATAAAAAGGCGAAATAAGTTAAAACGAGAATGGAGATTAAATGAAAAAGCAGTTCCGAAAACTGCAGGAGCGGATGATTTACAAAATCAATCTCTGTTTGTAAGACTTGATAAAGGAGAAAAATACGCAATTATGCAGGCTTTTGCAATAATTTTGTTTACCGTGACCATCATATTAATTTTCTTGGGTGTTTATGAAAATATGGTGGCATCACGTATCAGAGAACATGGAATCAGAACGACAGGTACCATAATTCAAAGTGAGCAACAGGAAACCTATTCCAGAGGTTCTGTTCCACAAGAGGAATATTTAGTTGAATTTGTTGCGGATGGGGAGAAAAGAAAGGGAAAAGCGGTATCAAAGGAAATTTTTTTGCTGTATAAGGAGGTCGATATATATTATCTGGCTGATGCAAAAGGAGAGATTATAGATGTTATATTTGCAGATGTGAATGACTATCCGGGTAGAAATAAAATCTATTCTGGGATATTAGCATTATTAATAGCTATCGGACTTTATTTAGAAAGCAAGAAAGCGGGTTATTAAAAAAGCGGAAGTAAAATCCATTATGGAATATTAGCATTATTAATGGCTATAGGATTTTATTTAGATAAGACAGATTGGCAAAGAAGCAGGAAGATAAAACAGTAATTTAATTGAGAATTGCGGAGCCCACAAATAAATGCTATACTTGAGCCATTAGGAGGCAGATTATGGCTGAGAAATACATTATGATTCATGATATTATGAGTGAACATAAGGACCGAATGTTAAACCTTAAGAAATATTATCCTTTTTTTGTGCTGTGCGAAAATACATTTTCTCAGTACAAGGAGGGTAAATATATAGATTTGGATATGGGTTATATTACCATGGCAACCCTTCGTTTTTTTATCAATGAGAATAACTTTCATGAAAGTGAGATTACCTATGACCAGTATGAGAAGTTTCTTGCAGAGATTTTAAGGAGAGAGTTTCGTCTGGAGGTTCCGGAGGAAGAGGAAAGGGAACTGATAGGGTATATTTTTGATAAGATTAAAAATGACGGCAAGGCATTCACCTTTTCCTATTTTGACCCGGAGGAGAAAAAGAAGAAAACAGCAAGAGTGAAGCTGATTGACAGTCGTATTGCTGATGGTGTGGTGCTATATCATGTGACTACCGAGGGTATCGAATTCTATTTGGATACAAAGGAAATCAAAGAAGAGAGCAATATTTCCGTGCAGCAGCTTTTATTGGAGAAAATGATTCAGTCTGAGAATTTTGCAGGGGGAATTGAGGTAGTAAAGCGTATCAATAACGAGGTGAGCAAGCTTTCGTTACAGAAAAAAGAGGTTTTGGATTTGCTGAGCTATGACGTGTTTTCCGGTGCGAAGGCCAGTAAGGACTATATGGAGACTGTGGCGGGATGGTTTGAGGAGGAATCTAAGCTGTTTGATAAAAACCGGGCATTGATTGACAAGGCATTTCAAAAGGCGAATGCTGCTAATCGGGAAATAATGGCGGATAAAGCTTCCGGTGCTAAGGACCGGGCATCCGGCGGGATAGAGAATAGCAGGGAAGAAGAGCTATCAACAGGAGCAGGCTTACTCAGTGAGATACATAAGCTGGATACAGAGCTTAAGAAGACGATTATCAGACATGGAGAGTTGATTAAAGAAACTATTGAGCTTCAGAATATTGCAGATGAAATGATCGCCAGGGCGAAGCTCAGGAGATTGCGTCCTGTCTTTAACTTTCGGGATATCTTAAAAAAGACAATGGATAATGATTGCCCACAGCAGTTAGGTATGCTGATGGAACCTCTATTTATGCCAAAGTTAAACAAAGGCTTTACGGTGGAGAGTATTGACCGTATGCTGGAGAGCAAGCTGGAGAACGCAGATTTCGGGGAGAAGGTAGAGAAGCGGAAGGTTGATGAGGATTATGTCTTTGAAGATGAAAGGGAAGAGCAGCGGATTGCCGGTAATTACGGCAGGCTCTTTGGTGAGCTTTTAGAGCAGCTTTGGAAGCATGGGAAAACAACCTTGGCGGAACTCATGGCAATATATGAAATTAAGTTTGGGAAAGAGATTTACAAAAACGGAGATATTTATTCCTTTTTAATCCATTTGGCACAAAAGGACAGCTATGACTTGAAGAAAATGCAAGATAAGCAGGATACTTTTTTGGAGGGGCTGGTTATGGAGGCGTTGAGTGTGGAGAAGATGGACCAATATGGGAAAATGACCTTTTATATTGCCTTTGATCCGGAAAGTGTGCTTACCTTTGGACAGGAGGATTCCTTTACCATTACGGATATGCAGTTTGAGATAAGGTGACCGCATCCCGTTAGCTTTAGTCAATGGGTAATTCACATATCCATTGTGCCAAAAGAAATAGGCACGAAAAGAGATGAAGACAGGAATGTATTTAATATCGGTATATTTTGATGAGAAGACAAACAACAGAATACAACGGTTTATGGATATGATTGCATTGAAAACCGGCAATACATTTATGACGGACAACCATGTGCCGCCGCATATGACAGTTTCCTCAGTTGAAGCGCGAAGTGCGGACGTGCTGGTTCCAGAGGTAGAGGAGCTGGAGAAGTGCCTCATCCGGGGAAAGGTCAGGTTTGTCTCTGTGGGAAGCATTTTTCCCTATGTCCTGTATGTGACCCCGGTTTTAAATGAGTATCTTCAGGATTTGTCCCGGCAGATATATAAGGAAGTTTCCACGGTGCCAGAAACGACGGTAAGCCGATACTATCAGCCTATGTCGTGGCTGCCTCATGTGACGGTAGGGAAGACATTGACAAAGGAACAGATGCAAATGGCATTTTCCGTAATGCAGGATAATTTTTCTGTGTTTGAGGGGCAGGTGGTGTCGCTGGGTCTGGCAAAACCAAATCCCCACAGGGATGTGCTGAGATTTGATTTAAAGGGATAAGAAATATGTTGTACGATAAGGATATTCGGGAACCTCTTTTTGATTTTTTGGAGGAGAAATACGGTAAAATAAGAATTATTGAAGAGAAGCAGGTGGGGAGGTCCAGAGCGGATGTAGTGATGGTGCTGCCCCGGGCGGTATGTGGAATAGAAATAAAAAGTGATGCGGATACCTATGCCCGTTTGGCAAAGCAGGTAAAGGATTATAACCGATATTTTGATTACAATTATATTGTGGCAGGAACCAGCCATGCGATGCATGTGGAGGAGCATGTGCCGGACTGGTGGGGAATCATTACGGTGGAAATTGAAGATGGCAGAGTGGATTTTTATGTGCTAAGGGAGGCACGGGCAAATCCGGCGGTAGACTGGAAAAGGAAGCTGGGTATATTGTGGCGTCCGGAGCTTGCTCATATTCAGGAGTTAAACGGAATGCCAAAATACAGACAGAAAAGTAAGGATTTTGTAGTGGATAAAATATTGCTCAAGGTCTCAAAGGAAGCTTTGTATCAGCAGATTAGTGAGGAGCTGTTTGAGCGGGATTATAATGAGATTCAAGAGACAATAAGGAAATATAGAAAAGGGAGGAAGAACAAATGAAACAAAAGGTGAAAAAAGTAGTGGAGATTTTTTTATGGGGAATGTTAATCTGTTGTGGAATGTTTTTTAAGGTGCAGGCGGCTGCTCCACCCGATATATATGTAAACGGACAAAATGTTATTGCATCACCGGGAGTAGTTCCCGGAGTATCTTATGAGGCAAAGACTAATACGCTGACCTTGAGTTCCGTAACCATTACAGAAACAGCGATGCATCCAGGGATTGAAGCATTTGGAGATTTGAATGTCCGATTGATCGGGGAATCCCAGATTACTGGTAAATCTGCTAACGATATAGGAATCATGGTATCTGGAAATTTGAATATATCTGGAACCGGGACATTGACGATTAATCAATGTGGCTTCAATGGAATATTAGTTGGAAATGATATTTGTATTAAGGAAGCAACCGTGAACATTACTGCACCTACAGGCATAAGTTCTACAGGCAAGGTTACTATAGATTCAGGAACGGTATTGATAAAAGCGACAACCGAGCACGCTGTGAGTGCCTTAAATGGATTTACAGTAAATGGAGGAAGCCTTATTGCCGCATCAGATGTCAGCAATACGATTCAGATTGAGGAAGGAGATTTTCTATTAACTGGGGGTTCGGTGGAACTGAATCCGGCAAATAATGTGCAGCCAATATATGCAAAGGGGGCAATCAATATCTATGGAGGGAAAATTAAGCTTTCTGGTAATGTAAGTAGGCGCATTACCTTAAAAAATGGAACAGAACTTTCTCTTGGAACCGGATATTGGTTTTCTCCGGATACACAGTTTGAATTAGAAGTGTTCAACGGTAAAGGCAGTGGAAAATATAGGGCAGGGGATACAGTAACTATTACAGCAGATCCATCCACAAAAGATAAATTGTTTTATTGCTGGGTGATTAACAGTAGTGAGGCAGGCGTTCATCTGCAGGATCCGATAAAGGAGGAGACTACCTTTGTTATGCCGGCACAGAATGTAACGCTTACTGCAGAGTATGTAGAAGTGATAAAAAAGAACACAGTAGTTACAATTGGTGAAGAGAAATATAAGATTATTGGGGAAGCATTTAGTAATCCGACAGTTGCTTATTGCGGAAATAGCGATGCAAAAGAAAAAACCATTACTATTCCGAATTCAGTTTCATGGAAACATGTAGAGTATAAAGTAATTACGGTTTCCAAGAATGCATTTAAGAATAATAAGAATTTGACTATGGTGAATATTGGTGACAATGTTACTTCTATTGAGAAAAGTGCATTTGAGAATTGTAAAAAATTGAGTAAGGTTACGATGGGTAAAAAAGTGACCAAGATTGGTGCAAATGCATTTAGTGGATGTAAAAACTTAAAAACCATTACGGTGAAAAGTACAAAACTTAAAACAATAGGAAAAAATGCATTTCGGAATATTCACAAAAAAGCAGTGATAAAAGTACCTAAGAGTAAACTGGGTGCATATCGGAAGTTATTCAAAAACAAAGGACAGAAAAAAACAGTAAAGATAAAAAAATAACCGGAGATTTTTTTGAAAACCAATAAAAAATCGTCTGTTAAGATAGAAAAAGGGGAGGAGAAGCAAATGAGGATTCAAAGAGGGTTAAATGTGATGCTGGTTATTATGGTACTGTTACTTGGCGTACTGTCAGTACCGGATACGGTAAAAGCGGCAGAGAAGAAGACCGTGGAGCTCAATAAAAAGACGGTTACACTGCTCGTGGGCAGAACCCAGAAATTGACATTAAAAAATGCTCCAAAGAATAAAACGATTACATGGAAAAGCAGTAATAAAAAGATAGCCACAGTTACGAAGAAGGGAAAGGTAACAGCAAAAAAACAGGGTAAGACAACGATTACCGCCAAGGCAGGAAAGAAAAAATACACCTGTAAGGTGACGGTAATAAAGAAAAATGCCTCTGATGTGGCAGCTTTAAAAAAGCTTATTAAGCAACAACGGAAGGCAGGGGCATCAGTACCAAAGGATATTGATGATTACCGTTATACATGGAATGAAGAGGGACGGCTGAGCGGTATTAGCTGGTGGGCTAAAAACTTAAAGGGGACTATCTCCTTTTCCAAGTTTCCGGCACTGGAAGAACTCAATATAGGTCGTAACCGTTTAACCGGGCTGGACGTAAGCCGGAATCAGAACCTAAAATATATTGAATGCAGTGAAAACGGATTAGTGAATCTAAATGTAGATAGCAATGCAGATTTGGAAACTCTGTATTGTGACTCTAATCGGTTAACGGAACTGAATATCAGTCAGAATACGAAGCTGATGCAATTTGATTGCAGTTATAATAAATTAGCGAACTTAAATGTAGACAGCAATGCAGATTTGAAGCTTCTGCAATGTGCACATAATCAGTTAACAAAATTGAATATCAGTCAGAATACGAAGCTGACGCTTTTGAACTGTGCCGCTAATCAGTTGACTAATCTGGATATAAGTAAAAATACAGCATTGAAAAGCTTGGAGTGTGGCAATAACAAATTGACTATGCTGGATACTACTATGAACACAGATTTGGAATATTTAGAGTGTCACAGTAGTCAGTTAACGAATCTGGATGTGAGCCGAAATCGAAACTTGACCTACCTTGATTGTGGAGATAATCAATTAGCTGTTTTAGATGTGCATTGGCAAGAAGCGCTCGAGATGTTAGATTGCAGCCACAATCAATTAACAAGTTTAGATATGACAAAGAACATGGTTCTCGAGATATTAGATTGTCAGTGTAACAAACTGAACCTGTTGGATGTGAGCAATAACCAACAGCTTTATGAGTTGCGTTGCTATGAGAATCAAATTACCGAGTTGAATGTAAAAAAGAGTGAGCATTTGTGGAGGCTGGAATGTAATGATAACAAACTGACCCAGTTGGATGTGAGCAATAACCTATGGCTGGAAGAGTTGTATTGCTATAATAATCAAATCACTGAGTTGAATCTGAAAAACAATAAGCGGCTGATGAAACTGGAGCATGATGATAACGTTAAAGTAACCCGTTAATATGTTCCTCTCTGTCGGACAAGCAGGGGTATTCCATTATGTATAACTGGGATATCCCTTTTATTAATAAAATATTTTCAGTTTGATTCTGTATCATTGTTTTTAAAGCATTCTATTATATTGAGTAATGCAGAAACTTGTTTTTGTGATAGTCCCTCTACTGAAATAGTAGAAGTGTCGTTCATGCCTAGAAGATAATCAGTTGATACTCTATAATTTCTAGCTAATTCCACAATATATTGTGTTGATGGAACAGATAAACCCATTTCCCAAGCATTTACACCTGAACGTGAGATTCCCAATTGACGGGCAACTTCTGTTTGTGTTAATCCTGCGCACTCCCTTAATGACTTAATTCTATCAGCTAATGAAAATAATTCTTTAGACATGTGTTTCACCTCTTTTATTATTAATTTATAGAAGGATAGTATATTAACCAAACAGATATTTCATTATCAAAAAGATGTTGTAGATTGACATTATAGATTGACATTCAACAATGAATGATATAATATGTTTACATAAAATTTTACAGGAGAGGGGAAAAGGAAAATGCGTATCTTAAAAAGGTTAAATATGATAGCCATGATAGTGGTACTGCTGCTTGGCGTACTGTCAGTGTCTGATACGGTAAAAGCGGCAGAGAAGAAGACCGTGGAGCTCAATAAAAAGGCGGTTATACTGACCGTGGGAAACACTCAGCAATTGACATTAAAAAATATTTCGAAAAATAAAACTGTTACATGGAGCAGCAGTAATAAAAAGATAGCCACAGTTACAAAGAAGGGAAAAGTAACAGCAAAAAAACAGGGAAAAGTAACGATTACTGCCAAGGCAGGAAAGAAAAAATATACCTGTAAGGTGACGGTAATAAAGAAAAATGCCTCTGATGTGGCAGCTTTAAAAAAGCT
>CAMWYM010000099.1 GCA_947178475.1 uncultured Clostridium sp.
TCATAAATGTAAATGATCTTTCCCCATATTCTTTTCTAAAATATTCTAAATTTTTTAATACAGTTAATGAGAAATCGGGATTCAAACCGCTCTTATATGCAGCCTCCGTTGTACTTCCACTTCTTTTATAATAATGATAGCATACAGCATTACCAGTGTATACTACCTTCTCAATTTTACAAAGTAATCTTGGTATCAAAAAAAAATCCTCATAATATAATCCCACTGGAAACTTCATCTTTTTTACTAAACTAGTTTCATACATGCCACAACATGCTGAACACTTATCATATTTTAATAAATATTTCCAACCCTCAAGAAGCTCATCCTTTATTATTTTTTTATTTATTCCATTTTCTTTTAATCCTCCAAGCTTACTAACACGCTTCGCCCCACATCTGGCAACTGATACATTATACTTTTTCATCGCCTCATGCAAAATTTCTATCATATTATACTCAATCTCATCGTCTCCATCAACAAAAGCAACATATTTTCCGCTTGCCTTTTGCACTCCATGATTTCTTGCTACGCTTGGTCCCTTATTACTTTTATGATGTATACATACAATTCTTAACTCTTTTCTTGCATATTCCTCACATAATTTACCACTATTATCAGTTGATGCATCATTTACCAAAATAATCTCAAGATTTTTATATGTTTGATTACATATACTATCTAAACAATAACGCAGATACTTTTCCACATTATAAACAGGTACAATTACACTGACTAAATCCATCTCGCTATCTTTCTCCATCCGTTTCCTCCTCAGCAAACTCCTGATATTTTATTCTATCATTTTTACTTTGCCTTATCAATAATTAAAACGATTGATAATCCTTAATTTTTCCTCTATCTTTTTATTCTTCGTACCATGCCTTAAAACTATGCCTACTAACTTGCTGATGAAGTGGAGGAAGTTTCATATAATCGCCATATAAGTTTTCCAAATAAGTCTTGTATCCATTAAAAACCGGATAATCTTTTCCTTCAAAAGATAATGTAAGAGTACTCTCGAAACAGTTTCTTGGCATAAGCTCCCGGTCCAGTTTTGCCGTCACAATATATCCCACTGTCTCAGAAGTTTCAAAATCATAACGTGTCATTAACTCCTTTGTTTCTTCTGCCAATTCCGCATATCTCTCTTCTAACTGTTCCCTTTCATCATAGGCATACCAAAACTCCTCCCATGCATTTCTGTGCTGTATTAACTCCTTTGAAAACAAAAGAACCTCCTGTTTCTCTGACGGAAACCCACTGACAGGAAAAATATCTATATTAATTCCTGTACGACTTACATATGGATAATTTTCTTCTTCTAACACCGTTTTTTTATTGACTAACCTCGTAAACATATATGGAGACATGCAAGTATCTGAGTTTTGGAAGGCATAGGTATCGGTTTCCTGAAAATCGGATATAAATTTTAAATAGTCCGGCACGGGCATTAAAACATCAATATCATCATCCCATGGAATATAACCTTTATGGCGTACCGCACCTAATAAAGTGCCACCACACAGATAGTGACGATATTGTCCTGCTTCGCATATTTCATGGAAATAATCCAAAAGGCCTATCTGTATTTTTTTCATCTCTGCAACATCAATCTTGTTTTCTGGCAAAATATCAACATCCGCAGCTATATCAAAATGAAGCAGCTGAGCTGTCTGTTTTTCTGTATCATATCCCATCTTCTCTAATTGAATACACATATCATGATATGCCTTGGACGCAATCACAATAAACTTATTTTCTATATTATCGCAAAGCAACTCTTCTGGCGCATACAGCATATACTTTCCATTAATGGGCTTCAATAATCCCTTTGAAATCATTTCTCGCTTTTTGCCATTATTATCTACAATTCCCCGAATCGCATACCCTTCCTTTTCCAAAAATGTAATAATACATTCTGAAGGTTTATTTGCACCAAAAACAATAATCTCCCTTCCTTCCAGACGACCTGACGCAATTAATTCCTTTACATTGTCATATAACAATGGAGTAATGCTTTTTAATTCTAAATTTTTCATGATTGATTCCTCCTATTATAAATTCATAATCCATGTTATTAGCCTCTCCGCTGATTGATAATCCACCTCTTTATACAACTTCCCACGAATCCCTTTCCGCTTCTCTACAGCTTCATCCCGCTGCAAAACCTTCTGAATGCTCTCCTCTAACTCTGTCCTATTATAAGCCCTTACCTCCGGCATGTATTCCTCAAAATCAAAATAGGAATCCCTTGTATCCTTGGAATACTCTTCGTAATCATAATGAAATGCCACCACCGGTCTGTCAAGCAGCATATAATCGCTGTATACCGATGAATAATCTGCTATCAGTAAATCCAGCTTGCCGAGGAAACAATTCACATCAACCTCAGCCGGAACATTATATATATGGGAATACTCTATTTTGTCAAATGCTCCCTTGCAGGCAGACTTCGGATGCAGCTTACACACCAGCACCATGTTGTTTGCCTTTAAATATGAATTAAACTCCACCAAATCACAGACTTCAAAAAATTTAGCCTCTGATGGGCGAAATGTGGGAAGATAGCCAAGAATTGTTTTTCCCTGTATTTTCCACTCTTCTATATGCTGTATTAAAATCTGCTCTTCCTTCTGATACAGATTCTGTAAACCACACTCTTCAAACAGAATATCATTTCTCGGATAACCTGCTTCTATCACATGGTTTTCCGGCACCTGAAATGCCCTTGCAAAAATCTCGCTCATCATCGGCGATGTAGTTAATATGTAATGACTTGGCTTCTCATCAGATAAGCGCCTTGGAAAATATTTGAACCTCTCCCATCCATTCTTTGGATGCCTCACCTTATCGTGCTTGTTATCATAATTAATGCATTTATTGCCGACACCGTGCCAGAGGTTTATCTTCACCGCCCCACCACTTAACCAGAAATTAATATCCTTCGAATAATTATCGAACAGATACACCTTACCTCTCAAAGCATACCAGATACCCTTTAAGGAATGATAAGCATACGCTTCATAACCATTCTCATTTAAAAAGCTGACTATCTCCTTGTCATGACTAAGCCATATCGGACGAATCCCTTTACAATTCTCATTCTCCATAAAAGCATGTCCCGCCTTTTTCCAATCCGCTATACCAGTCTTTACCTGTTCAGATGCTCTGTCGCTGTGCTGGCTTACATACAGATAAAGATACCTGGGATTATCCGCAAACCGCCGCCCAAAGGTGGAACCAAACAGCCAGATATGCTTGTCTCTGGGAAATAAAAAAGATAACCAATAGATTGGCAAAAGCAGAAGCTGTCCCCAGTACTTCATCCCATTGATTATCTGTCTCATGCTATATATCCTCCTCCGTGAGCCTTTGTACACCATTATTATGCATTATCCTCTATAAAATGACACCTACATATATTATATCGGTAGAATTATATTTTTTATTAATATTCCTGCAACTTCATTAAAATGCTTATTTCTCTTCTTCTGTACTAAAATTTACACTATCAGCTAACATACTAAAAAGTTTACAAAGGTCCTCCTCCTGCACCGGAGATTTTGGAAATATCTTCCAATAGTCATCTGCAAACTTCTCCTTGAGCCTGCTTGCGTCAAATACTTCCGGGGAATCCACACCCAATTGTGCTAACTGCTGTTCAAGATGCAAAAATTCTGATGCACTTAATTTTTCTCTTATCAACTTATTTGCAATTCTATCTCTATCCTGTATCTTTTGAATTATAGTACCAGTAAATGTGCGTATGAACTCTTCATACTGCTCTTTTTGTTCTTCTGCCAACCGATTCACAAAACGCTCTCTATTTTCATCCAAAATACTGGTTAAATTATCCTCTCTTACTGCAAATCTCCCTACATATCGTTCATTACTTTTTCCATTCATCACTCTGTGAGCCATGTAAAATATTGTTCCACCTACTCCTCCTTTACCGTCAATATCATCCCTGCGTACCATCTCCGCTCTATCTGGTTTTGCTACCGCAACATCCATTTTAAATTCCTCATTCGTCTGCAAACCGAACTCATTTGGGTGGGTGTGTGCAATAAACTCCACATCCTTCCAATTTTCGCTAAATACAGGTGTGCTTTCTCCTGGTGCTGCCACAGAACCCCCGGTTCCCTCCAAGCTACCACCTCCATTAATCATCAATACCAACTTCTTCTGCTCCTCTTGTTGCTTTCTATCGGTAATAGAAAGCAAACCAAGTTCTCGAATTTTTTGTCCATCAGTATCCTTTTGCATTTCCCTGACCCTATGGAGAATATCGCTCAAATCATCAAGACTCATTGTTTCATCCTGTGACAGTTCAACATGTACAAATTTCCCTAATGCTCTCAATTTCTCCTTTAATTTCACATTTTCATCATTATTTTCCAATTCTTGACTTATCTTATTTGCCGCTTTTGAAATCTCTAAAGCTTTACTTAAAAGCTCTGCCAGCCCCTCATTTCTATCCCGTCCTTCAGAAACCTCACCTTTTCTATTTAAATACTCTTCTATTCTTCCTATTAATTCCAGTATTCTTCCATCCATCCCCCTTCCAGCTATCTCCCTTAACCATTTATGATAATCTTCATACAGCTCGCACTGTATAACAGCCTGACTGTCACTTTTCTGTCTCTGTATAAGCACTGCTGGTCTACTATATACCCGTACATCATCTGCTATAGACCGCCTCTGTACATTTGGCAGTACCTGTTCTGATTGTCCTGAAGCATAGATATCCTTTTTGTTCCCCTGACTATTTATTTTTTCAATCATTTCAAACATTTTATCCCTCCCCTAATTTGTAACCAATTTTGCTCTGATTCTCTACCCAATCAACACATTCTTCCCCTCAAAAGCAAACCCATATTTGCGAATCCGTCCTTTTTCTACACCAAGGTCCAGTATGCCTGCTCATATTTCTTTGCCTCAATCTGCCCTTAAGCCGCCTGTATGGTATCTTTCAAATCCTTCTCTTTGTTGGGATGAAATACTTTCTGCAGCTCTCTGTATTTTTCCGCTTTCCAGATATCCAGACCTTCAAGTAACCTGATTCATACTTTCCCACCATTCTTTGATGAATACCGTCTTATCAACATAAAAACAATTATTTAAAATTATCTTTTCAAAATTCTGTGCCCCAATTGATACTGCTCTTGCCATTTCAACATCACCCCGTTTTATTGTAACCGCCATTTATCCTTCTCAAGCTTATTTGCCATAAGCAATTACCTATTGTTTGTTATATTATACGAAATCCGTCGTTATAAATCAATCAGACTGATAAAAAAGAATATATAACTTGAGTCTCCCGTATAGAATATGCTACAATGATAATACTTTAAACACGGAAATATACATAGCTAAACAGGCAGACAAATTTATAGCCTGCATTTTATAATCATTTGAACATACACCATCGGAAAGGAAATGATTCCATGACTGACACCTATCTTTTAATGAATAAAAACCGCCCCCTGCTCTCCTTTTACTCGGAAAAGACAATAGGCGGATATCGCTTGATCGAAACGGATATATATGTTGATTCATCATCTCTTCCACCCCGCTTTAAAGATATCAACACCTGGGTTACAAACCGCAACCATGCCGAGCACAAGGAACATTTACAGGGCTAGCTGCATGAATGGGGAATTGACAATGCTGTTGGATTCTTAGACATTACACGCGCCCTGTCCTTAAATGACTCCCTTTGGGTAAAAAAAGAAAAATCGGACCATGACTGGGAACAGGTAAATCGATTCCGAAAAAGTTTATAGCTATGAAGATTTGATTGCCTTTTGCCAGCAATATGGCTGCGAAGAGGACTTCCGGCGCATGATTGTTCTGGATGCTGTTATTTTCAATGTAGACCGGCATCTGGGAAACTTTGGATTCATTATTGACAATGACACCTTTGAGATTCTGTGGTTTGCTCCGGTTTTTGACCATAATATGGCATTGCTGGCAAGAGCCATGCAGTCAGATTTAGAAGATTTTGAACATTATTACCGGACATTGGGACATAAAATTGACGGCGAATTCGTAGATGTTGCCAGAAAACTCCTGACTCCGGCAATACGAAAAGATGTGGAAGCACTGACTGATTTCCGGTTTACGGAATCCGAACACTATAACCTGCCTACTGAGCGGCTGGAATTTCTGTCAAAGGCTGTCCGAAACCAGATACAGGATATTATTCTCCGTTAAATAAAACTCCCATATAAGCAAGCTTTATTCCTCTCACTTATATGGGAGCATTTCTATTCCTCACAAACCTCAATTATGGTCGTCTCTCTTACCACTTCCGAAGTATCGTTTTTCTCTCCATCGGGTCCATTCTGCGAATCGCTGGGTCATCATAATAAGAATCACTCTTCACATGGGTGGTGGACACCTCTTCAAAGATAGCTCCTGTCTGGGACGTAAAGGAATGCTTCTCTCCCCGGAGTACTGTCTGGATATCTCCCGGCTTCATTTTCCTTTCCTTTCCCTCAATGGTTACTGTCAAATCACCATATAATAACTGGAAGGTTTCCTCCTTCACCTTATGCGCATGTGTCGGATGCTTCTGCCCCGGCAGTACAATCAATAATTTCTTACAGTACTCTCTATTGATAATATTAATGAGAATCGCTCCTGTCTGACGGAAATGCTTCATCCCGTAATGATGGGAAAGCTCCACATCGAAATCATCCCCAAGAGCAATTCCTGCCTCATACAGCATACCCTTCGCATCATGAATCACACTTCTCGCCAAATTAATATCTGTTAATTTCTTCTTCTCGTGAAGCTCTTCATTTACCTTGTAATCCCTGCTAGCCACAACTCCGTCATGGAATTCACCGGAATTCATCTGCTTGTCATGACATGGCATGGCAAAGAATACATCATCCTTTGTTATTTCTTCCCCTTCTTTTACCGCTCTCTTCAAATATACACCACGCATTAAAGAGTTCAGGGAATCCAGCTCCTCCTGGGAAATATATTTCTCCCCAGCCTTCTTCATTCCACACATCGTTTTTGCCTGTAATGCCGCAGCCACCCAGCGGTCAGCCTGCTCTGGATTCATGGAATAGGCATTAAGGGTAATCGTCTCTGTCGGCAGCCCCACATGACGCTCCAAAATCCTTGCCCCCTTGGCAATCGCTAACATCGGCGCTGTGTTGTCATCCGGATCCTCGTGACCGGAATATCCAATGGTGATATCCGGATACCGGCGATTCATCTTATCGATGAAATCCAACTGTAAACGTTCCATTGGCGCAGGATATTCCGCCACGCAATGAAGAAATGCAAATTCACAATGTCGATGCGTAAAGAAATTATATAATTTATCGATATCCGATAACGGTTTTCCCCCTGTGGAAATAATCAATGGCTTGTTGGCTGCTGCTGCCTTTTCCAAAAGCGGCCAGTCTAACGCAGAACAGCTGGCAATCTTAATGATATCCACACCCATGTCCATGCACCAGTCCACACCATCCTCATCAAAGGGGGTGCTCATGGCAATGAGTCCCTCCTCATGAATTGCATCTACCAGCTGGGCAAACTGTTCATAGTTCAACCTTGTGCTCTCAAATCTCGGAATATGCTTTACATCCTGTCGGCCTTTATAGTCCGGATGAATAAAGGTATCCAGATTACGGAACTGCAATTTAACTGCTGCTTTTATATTATGCTTTCTGGCAATCTTACTCATCTCATGAATGATATCCATTCCGTGCTCCACACTCCCCTGATGGGAATTGGCCATCTCGAAAATGTATAAACCTTCAAATATCTCCTTACTCATGTTATAACCCTCCTTGAATCGTAACTCATTCTAATCTTGTAGTACTTTATACGCCTTTAAAGCTACCAAATATGTACATGGACTATTATGGTCTACTGTAAGATATCCATTTGCCTTCTATCACATAATAAATACAGACCCATTCATCGCCCTCACATATCAAATTTCAGCTATATATTATATCGGCTAAATGTATTATAACAAGAACCCATAGAACAAAACAAGTGGCAATATTCTGCCACTTGCTCATTTATTGTATTGCACGCATTGCTCTTTCAAAATCTTCTTCCGTATCAATATCATAATTATCTTCCATCTCATAGCCTAATATATAATCGCCTGACATGGAATGTTTATATAATACCACATCCGGGCGAAATATATCAATACAGGCATTCTGATAATATACCTCTGGAAGCTGCTGTCTCGGCATATTATAACATTCCGGAATCTCTGTAATCAACGGCCTCATTTGACCCAAAGTCTGTTCTGCCTTAGTATTATTCAGATTAGTTTCCTGTTTTAGCCACATTTTATAAGGGACCTCTGTTGCCTTTGACATACTGCGTACAGAATCTGCCTTTGGATTTTCCATTAACAGCTCAATCATTTTATCGATATCAAAAGCCTTCCGAATCGGATATGTGGGCCGCAATTGTACGACTATATCCGGTATATAATTTTCTCTCTCTTTCAACCAGATCAATGCGTGATAGAACACATCATAATCCAGTGCCGTATCCGTTGCATATTCAGCCGGTCTCAAAAAGGGTACCTCTGCACCGTATTCTCTTGCAATCCCAGCATACTCCTCACTGTCTGTACTGACAATCACACGGTTAATATACTTTGAAGCCTTTGCATGGTCAATAGAATGCGCCAGCATTGGTTTTCCGCCAATCTCTCTTATATTTTTGTGAGGCACTGACTTGGAACCTGCTCTGGCCGGAATTACTGCCAATACTTTCATACTATTCACCTTCCCCGCTCACCTTTAAAGTTTCCAACATTGAATCATATATTGTGATTACTCCATCTGCATATTCATGAATATATTGATAATTTTTCTCCATCTTACGATACAGCCTTACCATCTCATCCTGATTATCATCCTTTGTCACATATAAATCTATATCCTCGTTGACCAAAAAACCTTCCGCATAACTGCTCAAAAGATTTGCCGCTGGTGACTCATCAAACAAAGCTGTTGTTTGGCTTAAAAGTTTATTTTTCTCCTTAAATTCCTTACCATAATCTCCTCGCTCTGATAATACACCACAGCGCCTTGCTAATTCTGCTGCATCACCTGCCTTCTTCTTCAGTTTTGGCAATTCCTTTTTCGTCTCTTCCAATAATGCTATCACGTCTGGTATCGCTTCTTCAGTCACTAATGGCTGTATTCCTCGGAAAATCGCTTCGATATCATAGTTCTTCTGGCAATACAAATCAACAGCCTCCTGCAGTGACATAATCTCTGTTCCTTCGATTTTTGCACCGCCTTCTGTAGCATTGACAACTTCCATACCGCTTTCTTTGGCTTCTTTTACCGCCTGCTCAAACCATTTTAAATATACATAATAATCACCTCTGGTAACCACTGTATCCGTTACATTTCCTGGAACTTCCATCGTATCATACTCATTGATACCTGGTACAGTACTCACCATGCCGCCTGCATAAACGGCGCCTCCAGTCAGTGCCAGATCCTGACCTACCAATATCAGACGATGAAAGCCTGTTGTCTTTATAAAGGAATATCCCAATGTAGCCACAGACCCACCAATCGGTAAATCAACACCTTTTTTCCCACATTTATCAATCAACCAATTGTAGAACCTCAAGCTGGTGGTACCAAAAATAAGATTTTCCCTTCCCAAAACAGCCAAAACCATATGATTCAAATCAGACATATATAAAAAAGGAATCTGCTTCAAACGTTCATCCTGAAACAATTTCACATTCTTGCTGTAATCCAGTGAACAAAACATGTCCGGCACAATATCTCTGTCTAGCAGATACTTCGCTGTACGGTCTACCGCAATAATCAACGCTTTTCCTTTTGCCTGCTTTAACACCTCATAATTCTTATCAAGAGAAGGTCCTCCGGACACCAGAATTGCAGGCATATCCTTCGGAAATGCTCCAATAAAATCTGCTGTCATTTTCGAATGGACTAAATAGGCAACATTTTTAATGGCATTGTGCACCATCACCTTCTGGCGGTCTATAATCGTTTTCAGATTCACTAATGCACTGGTTCTACAATCCTTAAATTGCTTGGAAAAATCTTCAAACTTTTCCGGAAACAGTTCTTTATATTTGGGATGTGTTTCCAAAATCGTGACACCGACATTAACATTATCAATATTATATGTCAGAACTAAATCAAAATACTGTTCGTTAATACCATCCACAAAAATTTTAATCCGCTTATCACTGAGAATTTCTGACAAATCAAAATGCTGCATAACAAATGCAAACAATTCTTTCGATGGTTCATAAATGTAAAGCTGGGCTTCTTCATTCAATTGCTCTGCAATTGCTTTTACAATTATACCATTTCCAATACCCATAAATGCAATAATGGAATTATCCGTCAATTGAATTTTCTTAGCAAATTTCTCCGCCTCCTGTATGGGTCTATAGGTACTGTTCAGCATAACCTGTTTCTCTTCCCTAAATACCCCAAGAATTGCACTGCCGTCCTTTGCCTCACCTGTAAAGCATTCCGTCTCTTCTGTCTTCCCCGACTTTACATAATCATAGAGCTTATGATAATCCAATTCTTCTTTGTTTTCTAAACATTTTAAATTCTTTTCTAACCAATCCATCTGCTATTCCTCTTCCAGTTTCGCCAATCTTTCAATTACCTCATATTGCAATATATCTGCCAACAGAGTTACATCATCCGCCTCCATGGCTTCCATGGCTTCCTTTAACGCATCCTTAATCTCTGTCTGTAAGTCTATGTCTGTCATTTCCTCCAAAAGTGCACTTAAGATTGGCAGACATCGTGCCAGCAAGCCATATGCATCATTTTTCTTTTCCTGATAGAGAAGCTCTGTAATTGCATTTAAAACCTCTAATAAATCCGTCATTTCCACCCTCCAAAAATTTCTTTATAGTAAAATAGGCTGACCCGCATAGGCCAGCCTATTAGTCAATTCAATTATGTTATTACTGTAAGAGATTAAGTACACTCTGTGTAGCCTGATTAGCCTGTGAAAGCATAGACTGTGCAG
>CAMWYM010000100.1 GCA_947178475.1 uncultured Clostridium sp.
ATACAAGTATCTACGCTTGGCTCGTTATCTGCACAAATTGATGACCTGCTTGCGCGTCAGCGCAATTCATTATATCACAAATGTGAAGGATAGCCTATGGGAGTAAAGCAAAGAATAGATGAACATTTGTTCTGTACTTTTTTAATTTAATTTGTTATAATAGACAATAGCATAAGAACTTATTTATAGAAAGGACAAACCAATGAAACAGTATATTACAATCAAAGGAGCAAAGGAACATAATTTAAAGGATATTGACATCAAAATACCAAGGGATGAGCTGGTGGTCGTTACTGGTTTGTCCGGTTCCGGCAAATCTTCCCTTGCGTTTGATACGATATATGCGGAGGGGCAGCGGCGTTATATGGAATCTCTTTCCTCCTATGCAAGGCAGTTTTTGGGACAGGCAGAGAAGCCGGAGGTCGATAAGATAGAAGGGCTTTCTCCGGCTATTTCCATTGACCAGAAATCCACCAACCGTAATCCTCGTTCTACAGTGGGGACTGTGACAGAAATATATGACTATTTTCGACTTTTATATGCGAGAATTGGTGTACCACATTGTCCGAAGTGCGGTAAGGAGATTAAGCGGCAGACGGTGGACCAGATGGTGGATACTGTTATGGAGCTGCCAGAAGGGACAAAGTTCCAGCTTCTGGCCCCGGTAGTGCGGGGGAGAAAGGGCAGACATGAGAAGGTTTTGGCAGGCGCTAAGAGAAGTGGGTATGTTCGTGTTATTGTAGATGGCTCCCTGTATGACCTGTCAGAGGAGATTTCTCTGGATAAGAACAAGAAGCATGATATTTCTATTGTGGTGGATAGATTGGTGGTGAAGAAGGGAATAGAACGGAGGTTAAATGACTCCATCGAAGCGGTGATGAAGCTGGCAGAGGGAATCATGGTGGTAGATGTTATCGGCGGCAGTTCTATTAATCTAAGTTCAAGTTTTTCATGTCCGGATTGCGGAATCAGTATTGATGAGATTGAGCCGAGAAGCTTTTCGTTTAATAATCCTTTTGGTGCGTGTCCTACCTGCTTTGGTTTGGGATATAAGATGGAATTTGATGTGGATTTAATGATACCGGACCAAAGTCTTTCTATTGCGGAAGGGGCAATTGTGGTGCTGGGCTGGCAGTCCTGTACGGATAAGAAGTCATATACCAGAGCTATTTTAGATGCGCTGGCGGAAGAATATGACTTTGATTTGAATACTCCTTTTGAACAGATGTCGGAGCAGGCGAGGAATATTATTCTTTATGGAACGGATGGTCATGAGGTCAAGGTGCATTATAAGGGACAGCGGGGGGAAGGCACATATGATGTGGCATTTGAGGGGCTGATTCGCAATGTACAAAGACGCTATAGGGAGGTCAGTTCTGACTCCATGAAGGAAGAGTATGAGAGCTTTATGACAATTACGCCCTGTGATGTCTGTGACGGACAGCGGTTGAAGCAGGAATCTCTTGCCGTTACTGTTGCTGGGAAGAATATCTATGAGATTACTACGATGTCCATTGATAAATTGGTGGATTTTCTTGACAATATGGAGCTTACAGATCGTCAGCAGTTTATTGGCGGCGGGATTTTGAAGGAGATTAAGGCCAGGCTTAATTTTCTTTTAGATGTGGGGCTTAATTATCTTGCTCTTTATCGGCCTACCGGCACCCTGTCCGGTGGTGAAGCACAGAGAATCCGTCTGGCTACCCAGATTGGGTCCGGTCTGGTAGGAGTGGCTTATATTCTGGATGAACCGAGTATAGGTCTTCATCAGAGAGATAACAACAAGCTGATTGCAACACTGAAGCATCTGAGAGACCTTGGAAATACGCTGATTGTAGTTGAGCATGATGAGGATACGATGCTTGCAGCGGATAATATTGTAGATATTGGACCAGGGGCAGGAGAACATGGTGGAGAGGTTATTGCTCAGGGAACGGCAGCACAGATTATGAAAAACAAGAAATCCATCACCGGGGCATATCTGTCCGGCAGGATAAAGATTCCGGTACCGGAGGAGCGGAGAAAGCCTTCCGGCTGGATTACCGTGAAGGGAGCAAGGCAGAATAACCTGAAGGGAATTGATGTGCCGTTTCCACTGGGAGTTATGACCTGCGTGACGGGGGTATCAGGCTCAGGGAAGAGTTCGCTAGTAAATGAGATTTTATATAAGCATCTGGCAAGGGACCTGAACCGTGCCCGAACCAAACCGGGTGACCATGATGGAATTGAAGGACTGGACCAGCTGGACAAGGTTATCAATATTGACCAGTCACCAATCGGAAGGACACCGCGGTCAAATCCGGCAACCTATACCGGAGTGTTTGATATGATAAGGGATTTGTTTGCAGGTACCAAGGATGCGAAAGCTCGTGGATATAAGAAAGGAAGATTTTCCTTTAACATTTCCGGTGGCCGCTGTGAGGCGTGTAAGGGTGACGGTATTATCAAGATTGAAATGCATTTTCTGCCGGATGTTTATGTGCCTTGTGAGGTATGCGGCGGCAGAAGGTATAATCGGGAGACCTTAGAGGTTTTGTACAAGGGAAAGAATATTTATGATGTGCTGGATATGACAGTAGACGAGGCTTGTAGATTTTTTGAACACGTGCCCTCTATCCTGAGAAAGATAGAGACATTGAAGGAAGTCGGTCTGGGCTATATTCGTTTGGGACAGCCGTCTACGACACTTTCCGGTGGTGAAGCCCAACGGGTGAAACTGGCAACAGAGCTGTCGAGAAGAAGTACGGGTAAAACCGTCTATATATTGGATGAGCCTACGACAGGTTTGCATTTTGCCGATGTACACAGGCTGGTGGAGATTCTTAGACGTTTGTCAGATGGCGGGAATACGGTTATTGTAATCGAACACAATTTAGAGGTAATCAAAACGGCTGACCATATTATTGACATTGGACCGGAAGGCGGTGACAAGGGCGGTACGATTGTTGTTGCAGGAACACCGGAAGAAGTGGTACAATATAAAGACAGTTATACGGGACAGTATTTGAAAAAAATGCTGGAGTAGGTGGGAGAGAGTACAAAAGACAGGCAAAGGGAAAGGACAAAGGATGGTTATGAGAAATGGAACATTATGGCGCAAGGTTGTGTTTGGTATGCTGTTTGCGGGCTTAATGCTGTTTGCGTTTCCAGACACCAGCTATGCAGCAACGGTTAATTTTAATGCAAGAATTGCGGAGCTGAAGGTGAAATTTCCTGACGGGGCATACTGGAATCATGTGGGTGGGGCAGAGAACCCCGACGGCTATACCCTGACGGCCTGCACCAGTTGTCACAATACCGGCGTTTGTATAGCGGGTATCGGGAATTGTACATGTAACCACTATATAGATCCGGTGGAGCCGAAGCATAACCGATCTACGCAATGCATGGGATTTGCCAACAAGCTTGGCTTTGATGTATTCGGGGCTACCACATGGACGCGGAGTACGGAGAATGCAGTGGCAAATATCCGGGTTGGCGATATTGTCCGCTTGGATAATGATACACATTCCGTGTTTATTATTGCAAGATCCGGTAACAGTGTTGTTCTGGGCGAGGCTAATTATTCCGGGCGGTGCAGAATTTCGTGGACACGGACTATCGATTTGTCTGCCGCTAATGTTACCTATTATGAGCGTGCTAACAATTATGATGTTGTGCTGGGTGCCGTGACCGGCACAAATCCAGAGGTGACAGACCCGTCCGTCACTGGTGGAGCCAGTCAGGAAGAAGGCGGTATCCCGGCAGACTTTACTGGTTGGAAGGAAACGGCGGATGGTCTTCATTTTGTATATGCTAAGAGTGGTAAGCTTCAGAAGTCGAAATGGATTACCGTTGGGAAGAAAAAGTATTATTTGGATGCGGACGGCTACAGAGTTACCGGTCTCTATCAAATTGGAGACAGTAAATATTATTTTAATAACAGCGGTGTATTACAGAAGAAGCAATGGATTTTGGTAGATGGAGAGCACTATTATATTGGAGATGAAGGCTTTGCGTTGAAATCCCAATGGCTCTATATGGGGAATACCCTTGTATATGTGACTGGGGACGGATCTGTGGCAAAGAAGGAGCTGGTGAAGATTGGAAGCAGCACCTACTATTTTAACTCAAAGGGAAAGCGTTCAAAGGGTTTCAAGAATTATAAGGGGCAATACTATTACTGTAACAGTAAGGGTATTGTTCAGAAGAAGAAATGGGTAACCAAAAGCGGTAAAAAATACTATCTGCAGAAAAACGGTGTACGCGCAGAGAACAAGCTGCTGACCATTGGTAAATATAAATACTACTTTAATGCCAAAGGTCAAATGGTGAAAAAGAAAAAGATAGTCTATAAGGACAAGGTTTATAAGGCAGATAAAAATGGTCACTGCAAATTTTTGTATAATGCAGATGAGAAATAATGTAGGACAATCCTTTTGAATATTGATACCCCGCAGTTTGTTGTGTGGCAGGACTGATGGTCTGTCGCACAACAAATTGCGGGGTGTTTGTTTTTCGGTCTCTAATGAAGGATGATGGATAGAACGTCGTTTTTTAGGAAAATATATCGGAATTTTGAAGATGAAGCCTACTATATTTAGTAGATAGTTGTCCTTTATACTAATTGTAAATGCAGCTTTCAAAGAAAGCTATCTATAGGGAGGACACAGCATGAAAGAAGAATATTATCTAATCAAGGAGGCAGCAGCTATGGTAGGGGTAGAAACCCATGTGCTGCGTTATTGGGAGGAAGAATTAAAGATGGATATCCATCGCAATGAAATGGGGCATAGATATTATACGCAGAAGGATATTGATGTACTTTCTAAGGTGCGTATGTTAAAGGATAAGGGCTTACAGTTGAAGGCAATCCGCAATTATCTGGATATGCGGAGAGAGCAGATGGAAAAAGAGTCTTCTGGTGAGAAGGGTAAGGCGACAAAGTCTTCAGAAGGAGAATTAACACCTGCATCAGAGGTGAAAACGCAACCGAAGACAGCACAGCTGGCAGCGGTGAAACAGCAGATTTTGTCCAATGAGGAGAAAATGGAGCAGTTCCAGCAGTTGATGAACCGTATTGTTGCCACGGCAATTCAGGAGAACAATGATTTGATTGGGCAGAGTGCCGGTGAGCATGCGGCCAACGCAGTGGTGACTCAGATTGCCGGAATGACGAAGGAGCAGGAGGCGCGTGCGGAGGAGCGCTATCAGAAGCTTGACCAGACACTTCGGGAAATCCAGCGTGCCAGACAGGAAGCAGCGGCAACGAATATTCGTCCGGTGGACCGTCGCAGACAGCAGCGGCTGAAACGGAGAAGCAATCAGGCAGTGAAGGATGCAGAAGTGCATATGGCGGATACGGAGATGGACAAGCAGGAGGAAAAGGAAGAAACAGAATCATAAAAGGAAAGACCGTAAATTTATGGTTGCATTTTACAGGGTATCCCATGTATAATAAATGTCGTGCTGGTACAGTTGGCAGTCTGGTCAAAGTGATGATGGAAATAAGACCATGAATTTTGTTTGTGGGATAAGAAAGATAGAGAAAGAGGGATACATAAGATGAGAAATATGATTAATTTTAGTAATTTCAGCAAGGAAGAATTAAATGGGATTTTGGATTTAGCCTATGACATGAAAAAGAATCCTGAGAAATATTCTCAGAGTCTTAAAGGAAAGAAATTATATACATTGTTCGAGAAAACCTCTACCCGGACATTTCTCTCTTTTACGACGGGAATCACGGAGCTTGGGGGGACTTATTACAACCAGCTTTGGAAGGATTCTAATTTTGTTTTAGGGGAGCCGGTTTCTGAGATTAAATATGTGTGCCGTAACGTGGACATCATTATGGCACGCCTGATAAAGAATGAGACAGTGGAACTGTTTGGAAATAATGTAACAGTACCGTTTATTAACGGCTGTGATTCTACCTACCATCCATGTCAGATTTTGGCGGATGCGCTGACGTTGAAGGAGCATTTCGGCGGCTTGAATGTCAAGCTTTTGTACATTGGTGCAAAGAACAATGTGTTTAACTCTTTAGTGGAATTTTTTGCGAAGATGGGGGAGGGAACCATTTACGGTTTGACACCGTTGGTAAATGATACTGCAGTAGACGATGAATTTTACGAGAGAGCAAAGAGTACCGGTCATTATGTGGAGCTTGATTCCTCTATGTCAATGGAGGAGGCAAAGAAATATGCTGCTGAGATGGATGTACTCTATACAGATACATGGGTAGATATGGAATTTTTCAATAATCCTGAGTATCAGAAGCAGAAGGAAGAGACTCTGGCTAAGATGATGCCATATCAGATCAATCGGGAGTTTATTGCCGGCAGCAAGGCAAAGGTTATGCATGATATGCCGATGCACGTGGGATATGAGATCAGCCAGGAGGTTGTAGATGACAATCTGGACTTTATTTTGGACCAGGCGGAAAACCGCCGTCATGCGGAAAAGGCAGTTATGGTGACATTGCTTACCGGATTGGAGTGAGAGTCTTGGAACTGGATATTGTACTTAATGCCCTGTCGGTTATCTTGTTTCTGGGCTTTGGTATGGCGGCGCTGATTGCATTTTCTACGATTGATAAACAAAAGGAGATAACCATAAACAGCAGATATGGGAGACAGACCGGACCGCTGGAAATTCTATATGTGAATCTGGCATTATTGCTGGTGGCCGGAATGCTTTACCAGCATAGCTATCGGTTTCTTCCGGCATTAGCGGTATTTGTTTTGCTGATTTTCTTCAACAGTCGTATGCAGAGCGGCATCGCTCCGATAGGTGTTTTTATCGGAACGACCTATTTGGAGTGGGGAAAGATTGGGTCATATCAGATGGTCAATGATGAAATCAGTACAATAGAGATTAAGGTATATGTAAACAAAAAGTGCTATGTGCTGCGCTGTGATAAGGAATACCGTTCCCAGGCGGAAAACTATTTTAAAGAACATAACATTCCGGCAAGGAGTGATGGAGAAGAGGAGGAATAGAATGAGACATTTGATTGACCCTATGGATTTAAGTGTGCAGGAAATTGATGAGTTAATGAATTTAGCAGATGATATTATTGCACATAAGGAGAAATATAGTAAGGTCTGTGAAGGTAAAAAATTGGCAACCTTGTTTTTTGAACCAAGTACAAGAACCCGACTCAGCTTTGAGGCAGCTATGATGGAGTTAGGGGGCAATGTACTTGGTTTTTCTTCGTCTGATTCTTCCTCCTCAGCTAAGGGAGAGAGTGTGGCAGATACGGTGAAGGTGGTGTCATGCTATGCGGATATTATCGCTATGCGTCATCCCAAGGAGGGAGCACCGTTGCTGGCTTCCCTAAAGTCAGATTCACCAATTATTAATGCGGGAGACGGTGGACATAATCATCCTACCCAGACTCTTACAGATTTGCTGACTATACGTCGGGAGAAGGGGCAGTTTGGTAATATTACTATAGGCTTTTGCGGGGATTTGAAATTTGGTCGGACTGTTCATTCCCTGATTAAGGCATTGTCCCGATACGAGAATGTTCATTATATTATGATTTCCCCAGAGGAACTGGAAATTCCGGAGTACCTTCGTGAAGAGGTCTTTGTAAAAAACAATATTGCCTATGAGAAGGTTCGCACAATAGATGAAGTGATTGAACAGCTGGATATCCTATATATGACCAGAGTACAGAAGGAACGCTTCTTCAATGAGGCTGATTATATTCGATTGAAGGACACCTATATTTTGGATATGCCTAAGTTAAAAAAAGCCAAGGAAGATTTGAGCATTCTTCATCCGCTGCCGCGGGTAAATGAGATTGCCGTAGAGGTAGACGATGACCCGAGGGCCTGCTATTTCCGCCAGGCATTAAATGGTAAATATATCCGTATGGCATTGATTATGAAACTTTTGGGTATTGAAAAACCAGTGTGAGCTATACATTTTGCACTGTGTGACGTATAGAAGATAATTTATTTAAATTATTGACATATTTTTTAACTTTAGTACAATATTATTCGGATGATGTTTAGGGGGGATTGCTATTGAAAATCGACAGTATACAAAATGGAATCGTACTGGACCATATTTCAGCAGGCAGGGCAATGATGGTATATAAGTATCTGGGTCTGGATAAGCTGGACTGCTCGGTGGCGATCATACAAAATGCCGTCAGCCGTAAGATGGGAAGGAAGGATATTTTGAAAATCGACCATTCAGACTATGATATTAATCTGGATATTCTTGGTTATATTGATCCGGATATTACCGTCAGTATAATCAAAGATGGAAAAACCGTAGAGAAGAAAAAGGTTGGTCTTCCGGAACAGATTGTTGATGTGGTAAGATGTAAGAATCCGCGGTGTATTACTACGGTAGAGCAGGGAATCCGGCAGATATTTAAGCTGACAGACCCAGAAAAACGTACCTATCGGTGTATTTATTGTGAGGCGGAAAATCAGGGTGGTCATGTATAACCGCCCCCTGACTATATTTGTGTGACAGAAAAGCATTTGGTTGCAAAATATCATGGATATAAAAAGAAATACAAATATTTTGTCTTTGTTTTGCATATGCTAATTTATATCTGCCTATGGGCGAATTTTAAACTTGCGTTTGAGTGGTCAGGAAAGTCTTAAAAATTCTTAAGATTTTTAGCAAATTGTGAAAAAATGTTTACAAAATTCATAATCATGCTATAATGATAACGATTACGTCAAGGAAATAATGGGCGAAAACCTATACGAGGTGTGTTATGGAGCAATATGTGATAAGGGGAGGCAATCCACTGGTTGGAGAGGTTTCTATTGCAGGAGCGAAGAATGCGGCATTGGGAATTTTGGCTGCAGCAATTATGACAGATGAAGAGGTTATAATAGAGAATGTTCCGAATGTGAGAGACACAAGAGTATTGTTGCAGGCAATTCAGGGGATTGGCGCAAGAGTTAATTATATAGATGAGCACACGGTGAAAATTTGCGGAGGGAGCATTAATCCCAAGGCAGATAATTGTGTAGATGATGAATTTATTCGTAAGATTCGTGCTTCTTATTACCTGTTAGGTGCGATGCTTGGTAAATATAAGAAATCCAGTGTTGCACTGCCTGGTGGATGTAATATTGGAAGCCGTCCGATTGATTTGCATATCAAAGGCTTTAAGGCGCTGGGTGCAGATGTTGAGATTCATAACAGCATGATTCATGTGACAGCCGAGGCACTTGTGGGTAATCATATTTATATGGATGTTGTTTCCGTCGGTGCAACCATTAATGTGATGATGGCGGCAGTACTGGCCGAAGGGAAAACTACAATAGAGAATGCTGCTAAGGAGCCACATATTGTAGACGTGGCGAACTTTTTAAACAGTATGGGTGCCAACATTAAAGGTGCAGGAACAGATATAATTCGTATTCGTGGAGTAGAGAAGCTGAAGGGTACGGAGTACTCCATTATTCCGGACCAGATTGAGGCGGGAACCTTTATGGTGGCGGCAGCGGCCACTAAGGGTGATATTACCATTCGCAATGTTATTCCCAAGCACTTAGAGGCAATATCCTCCAAGCTTAAGGAGATTGGCGCTGTAGTGATGGAATATGATGATGCGGTGAGAGTGGTAAGTAACCACAGGTTGCGTTCAACTAACATTAAGACCTTGCCATATCCTGGATTTCCGACGGATATGCAGCCTCAGATGGCTGTGGTGCTTGCTTTGTCAGAGGGTACATCGATTATCACGGAAAGTATCTTTGAAAATCGATTCAAATATGTAGATGAGCTGTTCCGCATGGGGGGACAGATTAAGGTTGAGGGCAATACAGCAATTATTGACGGTGTTGGCGGTTTCGTCGGAGCGAATATTGTGGCACCTGATTTGCGTGCCGGTGCAGCACTTGTCATTGCTGGCTTGACTGCAGAGGGATTTACCGTGGTGGAAGATATCAAATATATTCAGCGTGGATATGAGGATTTTGATGAGAAGCTCCGCGGACTAGGCGGTCAGATTGAGGTGGTGGAGACCGATAAGGATATCCAGAAATTTAAGCTAAAGGCAGTTTGACAAATGATAAACTGTTGCAAGGGAAATATAACCAGTAAGAGTAATTAATATAACCGATAGTGGTGAACAGCCCAATATATTCAGAATTATACAGCTATTGTGAGTTAGAATAATGTGACAAAATATGCTATCATTAATGTAAAAAGCATTGATGGTAGCATTTTTTATGTAAAAAGGGGAGAAGAGAGGGTGTACAATATTTTACTTTTAGAGGAGGACGGCATAAAGAACAGTCGGGTAGAGGACTATATGCAGTTGAGTGGTTATCGGGTGATTAGACGGCAGCTATCGTACTCTGACGAGTATAAGCCATTGTTTCAGGACATGGATATGGTGGCTATAGAGTGTGAGGTGGCAAGTGTTCATTATGAGCTGTGTGTATATTTGAGGCGTATTACCTGGATACCGCTTATTGTGATAGCGAATTCTGCTGAAGAGTGGGAAAAGATTAAAATGTTTCAGGCAGGGATAGATGATTACATAGAGGTTCCGTTTCAACAGGCAGAGATGATTGCAAGAATTAAGGCACATATTGAGCGTTATCATCGCCTGACCCGCCCCTTTGGTATAATTGAGGTGGGTGATATTCGGATTGATGCCATTGACAGGCAGGTGAGTGTCAGGGGAGAATATGTTCATTTTCGGGCAAAGGAATTTGCTCTGCTACTCTATCTTGCACAGCGTCCCAATCAGATTGTATCCAAGGAGGAGCTATACAAGGCTGTGTGGCATGATGACGATGGATATGGGGAGTACAATACCGTAGCCGTTCATGTGAAAAGAGTCCGCCAATTAATAGAAAAGGATGTCAAAAATCCCAAATATATTGAAACGATCTGGGGAATCGGTTATCGACTGCTGGGCTGATGGAGGTGTTACTATTCACCGTTTTTTCTGTATCAGATAATTTCTTGCTATCTGCCGCTTTTGATATTGTTTGCCATGAAATTTCTCTGCTTGTTCTATGTAT
>CAMWYM010000101.1 GCA_947178475.1 uncultured Clostridium sp.
TGTTTGAGAACCTTGTAAGTTATGAAAGGTACAAAGCTGCTCTGGATGAAGATGAACAGGAACTCGTGTTTGAGAACCTTGTAAGTTATGAAAGGTACAAAGCGTAGTCATTGGTGAGAATGTGACGGCAATCGTTTGAGAACCTTGTAAGTTATGAAAGGTGAAAAACCAATCGCTAAAGAATATCATTAGACTTACAACTAATGGAAGAAGCATAAACGCATAGTCACTAAAGTTATGAGAGGGTTGGAAATCCCACGTAAATTAATTAAATTAACAAAGAAATAAGGAATTAGCATAGATTACGGACAATTACACAAAATAACGGTAAATTATATTATTTATCCAGATTCAAGAAAGAAAGGAATCCATTGTGTATGAGTAATCGTTTAAAAGAAGAGAAAAGTCCTTATCTTTTGCAGCATGCCGAAAATCCGGTTGACTGGTATCCATGGTGTGAGGGAGCATTTGAGAGGGCAGAAGCGGAGGATAAGCCTATATTTCTTAGTATAGGCTATAGCACCTGCCACTGGTGTCATGTGATGGCGCATGAAAGCTTTGAAAATAAAGAAATTGCAGAACTACTCAATCAGCATTTTATATCCATAAAGGTAGACCGTGAGGAACGCCCGGATATTGACAGCGTATACATGGCATGCTGTCAGGCTTTTACCGGAAGCGGCGGTTGGCCGATGAGTATTTTTATGACAGCAGAGCAAAAGCCATTTTTTGCCGGGACCTATTTTCCGCCGGAAACACAGTTTGGCAGGATTGGTTTTCGGGAACTGCTGCTTCGGATTGTGGAAAAGTGGCAAAACAACAGGGAAGGTCTTTTACAGACGGCGGAAGTTATGGCTGCCGATATAAACACGGAGGATAGCATTTCAGATGATAAGCCGGATAAAAATCTGCCGGAATTTGCATTGGAGATGTTTTTCCAAAGATTTGATAAAAAGCATGGGGGATTTGGTGCGGCACCCAAGTTTCCTATGCCGCATAATCTGATTTTTCTTACCCTGTATTCGCAGCTTTTTCAGGACAGGCAGGCATTAGAACTGGTGGAAATTACTCTGGACAGGATGAGAAGAGGTGGTATTTTTGACCATATTGGCTATGGTTTTTCCAGATATTCCACGGATGATTATTTTTTGATTCCCCATTTTGAAAAAATGCTCTATGACAACGCATTGATGATACTTGCATATTCGATTGCATATAAGGCGGTCAGAAAGAAAATCTTTCTGGATACAGCTGAGAAAACGGCAGAATATGTTTTTCGGGAAATGACAGGAAAAAACGGAGAGTTCTATTCAGCACAGGATGCGGACAGTGAGGGAGAAGAGGGGCGGTTCTATGTCTGGGATTATGATGAGGTCTGTGACATTTTGGGAGAGGAAAAGGGGGCAGCCTTTTGTGATTACTTTGGTATAACGAGGGAAGGGAATTTTGAGGGAAAGAATATCCCGAGTCTGCTAAACGGAAATGAAATTTCAGATAAGTATTATCGTGAAATAGAAAAATTGTACAATTACCGTAAATCCCGGATGAAGCTGCACTTAGATGATAAAGTGCTCACTTCATGGAATGCACTTATGATTTGTGCGTTGTCCATGCTTTATAGGGTAACTGGCGAGAAACGCTATTTAGATGCAGCAAAAAAATCAGAGGAGTTCCTTGAAAAGCATCTGATAAAGGAAGATATTCTTTATGTAAGCTACCGTGACGGAAATTTGTCTGTAAAGGGATTTTTAGATGATTATGCGTATTATGCGGCTGCATTAATCTGCCTTTATGAGGTAACTTCGGAGGAGAATTATCTGGGTCGTGCCAGACAGCTTTGTGAAAAGGCAGAAAAACAGTTTAAGGATGAAAAAGGCGGTGGGTATTATCTGTACGGCAGAGAGAATGACAGCCTGATTGCAAAACCAAAGGAAACCTATGATGGGGCACTGCCTAGTGGAAACTCGGTTATGGCATATTGTCTTGTGCGGTTATCGCAGCTTACAGGGGATACACTTATCAGGGAGAAAGCCGAAGGGCAGCTCGCTTTTTTATCTGCCAAAGCATCCTCCTATCCGGTAGGCTACAGTATGTTCTTGACTGCATTGCTCTTTTATCTGCATCCGCCGAAAAAAATTACAGTAGCATTGTCAGCGGATGATAATGTGAAAGAAATTATACCCCACCTGCCGATTTATGCGGATATCGAGATAAGACAACAGGAGTCAGAGGAATATAAGCTGTTAAATGATAAAACAACGTATTATGTATGTGAGAACTATACCTGCCTTCCGCCGACAAACCAGACACCGTTTTTGTGGTAGAGTCATATCTATCATCTACCGTTTTCTGAACGATGCCAGAACTGGCTGGCATCGCTTCATGACACTGCTCTTTACTAATATCATTTGCCGTATTCTCCGCGATTGACATATTGTGTCTGATAACCATGGTTTTCTGCCGGTCTTAAGTCATTTGGATACTGTGTATCTGCATAAATGTCAGTTTGCAGTTGCTTAACCATAGAAAATACTTCCCGATAATCAGAAATGTCACAGATCGTCAAACCGTGTGAAGAATGAGAGTCATGTGAGTTATATCCGTCATGGCTGCAGATGGATACAACATCTCCTACCCCCAGCCATTGGTCAAAAATACCTCTGTGAATATTGATATGGGAAAGATCGGTAAACGGTTTCATCTCGTATGTATAAGAAAATGTTCCGCCTGAAACATAAATCCCTTTGTCAGTAATGATATATTCAGTATTCTTATATTTTTTTAAGGCTAAAAAAACGCCTCCCAGATATAGCCATACAGGCATAAGGTGAAATAGGAAGAACGGCACTAAGAAAAAGCTTAAGCCTCCAATATTGCTAGCTCCCATGCCAAAAATAGCACCGAAATCGATTAAGGCCCAGATAAGGGCAAAAGGAAGCAGCGGATTAAAGATACTTTCCAGCAAAAAACATTTCTTGTTAGGTTTGCCTCTCCATAATATTGTTTCATTCGTTCCTACCATCAGTTCCAAATCCGAACACTGCATAGATAAGTTCCTCCTCGAGTCTTTATTTTTTAATATAATACTATAAATCGAGAGAAAGTCAACGTATTTCATTAAAAGGATTGTCCTTTATTCGTATTCTTGCTTTCTTACTTTTTCATTATATTGTTTCTTTTTATTTAAGTGCCGTACTCTGGCACGGGGACAGTATTTGTCACAGTGCTGGCAGTATTTGTTGTGGCAGGCATCCCGCCCCTTTTTACACTGCCCGTAGGCTATATAATATTTACAGGGTGTTTCCCTAAGTTTTGCCATAATGATTCCTTCTTTCTTTTTGGGGTGATTTTGCAACAAAAAAAGCACCTCTGAAAACAGAGATACCGGATTATCCAAATGAGATTCATTGTGGATTTGATATAATATACCCTGCTAAAATCTATCAAGGACAACCAGACCTCTGTTATATGTTATTAAGTTCTTTTGGAAAAATGTTACTGTAGTCATAATTGTCCTCCTTTCAATCGGGGTAAATAAGCTGCTTGAATAACGACAGAATGTTTTGTCTGTCGCATAGTATATCGGTCAGTTTGAAAGTTGTCAATAGGGGGGAAATTATTTTCAAAAATATTCAAGTATTTATACTCAAAAATTTGTCGAAATAAGGATTATTTCATGTTCAAAACTTGTTGAAATTGGTATTGTTTCATGTTCGAAAATTTGATAAATATTAGCAGAAGCTAAGAAAATATAATCTTACGAAGAACTATTTATATCTGCCGCTTGCGATGGCGATGTTTTTATAAGTATCCAAACCTTAACGAACCAAAGGTGCGTTTGGTGGACAAATGAAATAGTCAAAGATTTTAAGTAAAAGGTATAAATTCCCAGCAGAAAAACTGACAATTTTATCAATCAAAAATTGTAAAAATCCCAGATTTGATGTAAAATAATAGATATAAATTTAGATGCTCGGAAACGGTAAACTAGCGATATCCGTTACAAAATGAAGCACCCGGTGAAGGCTGTTTCGGAAAAGAAAACGGACAGGGAAAGAGTAAGGGAGTGGATAAAATGTTAAGAGAAAGCAGACGATGGAAAAAAGGGATTTTATTCTTTAATCTTTACATGGCTTTGTTTCTGTGTCCTCTTTGTGTGAAGGCTGAGGAAGTGGATAAAGAGGTCACGGTTTATGGCTTGAGCAGTTCGGATAAGGAGGCGATAAGCATCCCTTCAGAACTGCCAGGGAGCTATCAGTTCAGCGTAGGTAACGGAGAAAATGTGACATATAGCATTGTCAGTGGAAGCTCTGCGAAGGTTTCTGCTGATGGTCTTGTTACCCCGAAATATACATATTGGAAAAGACAATCGGGCTTTAGTATCTCTGTTTCGGAGGGAGAGGATTATGACTACTATACATTAAGTAGTGGAGATACAAAGATTGTGGCAAAAGCGGCAGGTAAGACGTATAACCTTACGGTACATGTGAAGGATTATGCAATTACTTATGGTGATGAGGTGATGGATGCATATTTGCGGGATAATGTCAACGATACAATGACAGATAAAGAAATTATGCAGGCCATTGCACGGTTTCCGGCAAGCTTTGATTACTCGGCATCCCATTCCAGTGTTTATTCTATGATTATCTATGGTGGAGGGGATTGTTGGGCGAGTACCAATGCAATTATTGCTCTTTGCGAAAGGCTCGAGATAAAGGCGTGGTCGAGGAATGGTAATAAGGATTTAGGAGCCGGCAGTGGTCACCTCAATGCTATGGCAGAACTGAACGGAGTTTATTATGAGCTGGAAGCTGGTTATTACATGGAAAAAGAGGATGGATACCGTCCCTATTCTGTTACAGTAAGGGATTCGCTGTTCAGTTATTATTCCTTATCCAGTGGTTTATCGATATATCAATATGATGGGTATGATACGACAGGAGTGCTTGAGATTCCAGAACAGATCGGCGGGAAAACGGTTACAGAAATCGGCAAGAGTGCATTTGCCAGTACGAAATTTTCAGAAATTAAGCTGCCGGATACAGTGACTGCCATTGGCGATTTTGCATTTAGCAGCTGCAAAAATCTGACCAGCATACAGATTCCGGCTTCTGTTACGTCTATCGGTGCATCTGCCTTTGCCAGCTGTGAGAAATTGGAGAACATTTCCATTGCAAGCGGTAATTTAAATTATAAAGCAGAGAATCAGGTGATTTATACGAAGGATGGAAGTACGCTGGTTACCTGTCCGGTGGCAGGAGAGGTTCTTATCCCCTCCACGGTAACAAAGATTGCCGATTATGCATTTTATTATAATGGAAATCTCAAACGCATTGTTATTCCGGAGTCGGTTACGGAGATGGGAGAAGGGGCATTTGGAAACTGCTCCCAGTTGTCAGAGGTGCTTTTTGAGGGTGATGGTCTTATCAGCGTTGAATCTCATTGCTTCCGTTCCGATAGTTCACTTTCGGTAATTCGTATACCGTCCTCGGTGAAATCTTTAGGAGCATATGCATTTGCATATTGTAACAAATTGAAAAATATTTATTTTATGGGTGAGGCACCGGAATTTGGAGGGATGATAGAGAATACATTCTATGACAGGGTGTTTACCGGATGTACGGGAAATGCTTATTATATAGAAGATAGCGGAACATGGACGGATGAGGCATTGTCCGGTCATGGCGGAACGATAAAGTGGTCGTCATGGAAAGGGAATCAGGCAGTATCTATTGAGGAGGCAGTTCTGAATTTGGAGCAAAGCAGCTATACATATACAGGAAGGGAGATTACTCCACAGGCAACGCTTTCACTAAATGGTCTTAATCTGGTAGAAAATGAAGATTATATTGTAAATTATTTGAACAACATAAAGGCTGGTACGGCAACCGTGACGGCTATGGGAATCGGAGATTATGACGGAGCAGTTTCGGTATCATTTACGATTGGCAAGGCGAAGCCCAATGTCAGAGCTTACGCAAAATCCAGTACAATTATGGAAAATACAGCTACGGAAATTTACTGCTATCCTCTAGATGGAGAATACACCTATACATCCAGTGATACATTGGTGGCAGAGATAGACAGTGAGGGTGTAATTACTGGCATATCGGCAGGAACGGCAGTTCTTACAGTGAATGTGGCAGAAACCGAAAATTATTTAGCGGTCAGTGTGCCGGTGAATATCACGGTTACCCATGATACCGATATTCAGCCTGTAGATAGTGTAGTGACAGACGGCAGGATAAAGGTAAAATGCAAGCAGTGTGATACCATCTATTCTGCGACAGTGCCTACGGAGTATAGCATTTACTGGTCTCGGAAGGGTTCCTCCTATTACTATTCCGATTGCGAAAGTGAGTATGATGTCGGAGAAACTTTACGGTGTATCTGCAGTGATACCTCTGATGCGGATTTAGGGGAAATGGAAATTATTTCACAGGATACCCGTGTGATTACTGTTACAGAAGACGGCTATCTGAATTTCATTGCAGATGGGATTGCGAGTGTGGAGGTTCGTCCGAAATATAATCCTTCAATTGGCAGGACATTTACCTTCTATGTAGGAAATGTCAAGGAAGAAGAGAAGGATAAGAATGACAACAAGACAGAAAATACCCCGAATAAGGATGATACGAAAACAGAGGATGTGACAGAGCACTATGACCCTGCAACCGGAATGACAGTCTGTGTTAAGGATAAGAGCAAAAAAACAGCAGTGCTGACATCCGTGGATACAAAGCATATAAAGAAAACATTGAGTATTCCAAACAAAGTTATCCTTGATGGAACATCCTATACCATTACAGAGATTGGAAAAAAAGCCTTTAAGAATAACAAAAAATTAGAAAAGATGGTTATCGGGGATAAGGTTGAGACAATCGGAGCGGAAGCATTTAGCGGCTGTAAAAAGCTGAAGACTGTTACAATCGGAAAGAACGTAAAGGCAATTGGAAGCAAAGCATTTTATAAATGCAAGAAGCTGAAAAGCATTACCATCAAAACTAAAAAATTGACGAGTAAGACGGTTGGCAGCAAGGCATTTAAGGATATTTATGCGAAAGCATCGATTAAGGTGCCAAAGAGTAAGCTGGCGGCATATAAAAAGCTGTTAAAGACAAAGGGAGTGGGGAAGAAGGCGAAGATAAAGAAATAACATATTTTATGGGAAAAGTGTAAATACAGGTGTTGAATGATATTGCTATGCGGGAAAATAATGAATTGGAAAAAAGAAGGGCAGCAAGTTATGTATGCAGAGCCGACGAACTAGCGAGCAATCACAGTTTGTTGGCTCTTTTTTTGTAGATATATTAACCGTTCATATGGCGATACTGTCTTGTTCATATGGAACGGCTTTGTAAGTAAGCCGCTGTTTCTTTTATCCTCAAATATCCTCAAATTTGTTGACAACTCCCCGAAAGCTATTTTATAATAAACTCATATTTTATGGAGAGAGGTGAAAAGATGAGGAGATAATCTGCTTTTGAAGACATGAAACTAATTTTTGATGTGATTTCGAATAACCGGAGTCATATTTGTTTTTTTGTCGCCAAAAGTGGTTTATGTTCTCATAGCCTCTCTTTTTTGTGTGATAAAATGTCACCAATGGTCGCGAAGCGGAGGTTGATGACCTGTGCGAGCATCAGCGAGCTTCTTTATAAAATGAATAGGATAACAGTAAGTGTATATGAAAATCACAACCTGTATCCATGCAGTGAGGCTTTTACAGACATAATTCCTTTGGCGATGATTCATTATTTGTTAGGGAGGGATTATAATGGCACAAATAGATGTAAATGACCTCACTTTTTATTATGAGGACAGCTTTGAAAATGTTTTTGAACATGTGACCTTTTCCATTGATACGAACTGGAAGCTGGGATTTGTCGGCAGAAACGGGAAGGGGAAGACCACATTTTTGCATTTACTGATGGGGAAATATGAGTATAGGGGCTCTATCCGTTCCAATACAAGCTTTGATTATTTTCCCTATCATATTGAACCTGAATACTTTGACTGTCCGGCGGCAGAGTTCATCGATAAACTAAAAAGCGGATGCGAGCAGTGGCGCGTGATCTGCGAACTGGAGCAGCTGGGCTTGGATGCGGAAGTACTGTATCGTCCCTTTGGCACCTTAAGCTTCGGGGAACGGACAAAGGTCATGCTGGCGGTATTATTTTCCGGTGAAAATGATTTTCTGTTAATCGATGAGCCCACCAACCATTTAGACTGGCAGGCAAGAGAGCTGGTTAAAAAATATCTGCAGGGGAAAAAGGGATTTATTCTGACTTCCCATGACCGGGATTTGCTGGATGCCTGTATTGACCATATTTTGGTCCTAAACCGGTGTACCATTGAAGTGCAGAGCGGCAGTTTTTCAAGCTGGTGGGAAAATAAAAGCAGAAAGGATAATTTTGCAAGGGTTCAAAATGAGAAGCATAGGAAGGAGATTGCCAAGCTGAAGGAGGCTGCGAGGCGTACCGGGCAGTGGGCGGATAAAAGCGAAGCATCCAAAATCGGTTATGATCCGATAAAAGAGCATGACCACAATGTGGTGTCCGGCAGAGGTTATATCGGAGCAAAGACAAAGAAAATGCAGAGCAGGGTGAAGCAGATGGAACGCCGTATGGAGCAGGAAATCAAAGAGAAGGAAGGTTTACTTCAGGATATCGAAAATCCGTCGGATTTAAAGCTGGTTTCCCTTAGACATCATAAAAATCTGCTGTTATCTGCCAGAGAATATGGGCTGGGATATGCGGGTGCAGGAACATTTCTTTTTGAGGGGTTAAACTTTGAAATCTGTCAGGGAGAACGTGTCTTTTTATGTGGTGCAAATGGATGCGGAAAGACCAGCTTGATTCGTGCCGTTTTACAGAAAACGGAAAGAGAAGTGTGCGGGACGGAACAGATGGAGTTTATGGAACAGGGATTGCTTCAGACAGCTTCAGGTCTGATTGTCTCTTATGTCAGTCAGGATACTTCCTTTTTACGGGGGAGTATCAAGGAATTTGGCCGGGTGCGTAATCTGGAGGAAAGTCTGTTTTTTGCGCTGCTTCATAAAATGGATGTGGAGCGGTCACAGTTTGACAAAAACATGGAAAATTTTTCGGAGGGGCAGAAAAAGAAAGTACTGCTTGCAGCAAGCCTTGTCACACCTGCACATCTGTATATATGGGATGAACCGCTGAATTATATTGATGTTTTTTCGAGAATACAGCTTGAAAACGTATTGCTCAGCTACCAGCCAACGATGCTGGTGGTGGAGCATGATATAAAATTTAAAGAACACATTGCCACAAAGGTAATTGAGATAGGTAATTGCGAAACTCCCGATTAAAAAAACTTAGTTGTGCAATATGGACAATATCATAAGCAAGGTGCTTTGGAGCCGCCGGTGCTTAGCGAGGTTTTTTCGAGCTTAGCACCGTTGCGAGCGACAAGTAGCGCAAGCGTGCCTGCGTTGATTTGTCCATATTGTACAACGGACGTTATCGAAAACAGAGTTTCGCAAATGCCTAGTAATTGAGATAAAGAAGGGATGTAATACATGCAAAGAAAAATAGATTATAAATTATACAAAAAAATATTCATGGTTGCATTGCCCATCATACTGCAAAATCTTCTGGATGCTGCCGTAAATTCAGCAGATGTTCTGATGTTGAATTATGTGGGGCAGGATGAGCTTTCTGCTGCATCCCTGGCCAGCCAGTATGTAACGGTAATATTTATGTTTTTATATGGAATCGGTACAGGAGTCTCTATGCTGAGTGCACAATACTGGGGGAAAGGGGATACCAATACAATTGAAAAGGTGGAAGGGATTGGTCTGCGCTTTTCATTGTCCATTGCCTGCATATTTGCAATCCTGTGTCTGGTAATGCCTGAATTGCTGATGCACATTTTTACAGAGGATGCAGGGCTGATTCGCCTGGGCAGCATATATCTTAGAATCTGTGCACCCGCCATAGTGCTGTGGAGTATCAGTGCCGTTTATATGGCTGTTTTACGCTGTGTCGGACGGGTTACCACCAGTACAGTTATTGAAATGATATCGCTGTTATCTAATGTGTTTTTAAATTTCATTTTTATCTTCGGTTACTTCGGATTACCCAAGCTGGGGGTTGCAGGTGTTGCACTTGCCACGGTAATATCCAGAGGAATCCAGCTAATTTGCTGTATTCTTGTTTCATCTAAGAATCGGGATGTAAAGCTGCGTATAAAGCCTATTTTTGAAAAACATCCGGTACTGTTAAAGGATTTTCTTACGATGGCGCTCCCGGCTATTGCCAATGATGTAATCTGGGCACTGGCATATTCCATGTACTCCGTTATTCTGGGGCATCTTGGAAACGATGCTGTGGCAGCCAATTCCATTGTTTCTGTCGTGCGTAATCTTGGCAGTGTATTGTGCTTCGGAATTGGAAGTGCTTCCGGAATTATTGTGGGGCAAATCCTTGGAGAGAATAAAATTGAAGAAGCCAAGAGGGTCAGCCACACTCTGCTTAGAATGGCAGCCGCCGCCGGAGTACTTGGGGGAATCTTTGTTTTCTTCCTGTCTCCGGTTGTTATGCATTATGTAAACCTTTCTGAGACGGCCATGGATTATTTGCAGTTTATGCTATACATAAATACATACTATATTTTAGGTAGTGCAGTAAATACAGTGCTGATCGGGGGAGTCTTCAGAGCAGGCGGAGATAGCAGGTTTGGCTTTCTCTGTGATACGATAGATATGTGGTGTTATGCTGTTCCCTTAGGTTTGCTGGCGGCATTTGTATTTAAGCTTCCTGTTAAAATCGTGTATGTTCTGTTATGTACTGATGAGTTTGTAAAATGGCCGTGGGTGTTCAGGCATTTTTACAGCTACAAGTGGGCGAAAAATATTACAAGGGAGAAGATTGATTAGGGATACATATAAAGATATTGTATTATAATGAATTGCGCTGATGCGCAAGCAGGTCATCAATTTTCTTCGAAAATTGG
>CAMWYM010000102.1 GCA_947178475.1 uncultured Clostridium sp.
CCTCGTTGTCGCGCCGCTTCTTCTCACCTCGGCTTCGCCTCGTTGTCGCGCCGCTCGCCAGATGAAAGTGCTAACGCACTTTCTTAAGATAAGAAAAAGACACAGCTTGAAATGCAAGCATTTCACTCTGCGCCTTTTTCTTATCTTATCGAAAGCACCTTGTGCTTTCGCCTGGCTCGCTGGTTCGCGCACATTATTTCAATGTAACCTTAGCACCCTCTGCCTCTAACTTAGCCTTAATGTCTTCTGCCTCTGCCTTAGAAGCACCCTCTTTAACAATCTTAGGTGCGCCGTCAACAACTTCCTTAGCTTCCTTAAGACCTAAACCAGTTACTTCACGAACAACCTTGATAACCTTAACCTTAGCATCACCAACCTCAGTTAATTCTACATCAAACTCATCCTTCTCTGCAGCTGCCTCTCCGCCTGCTGCGCCACCTGCTGCTACAACTGCAACACCTGCTGCTGCAGATACACCAAACTCTTCTTCACAAGCCTTAACTAAATCGTTTAACTCTAAAACACTTAACTTCTTAATCTCTTCAATAAATTCCTGAGTAGTCATTATTCTAATTCCTCCATATTATAATATTTAATCATCATTTTTGTTGTCCTCATGCTATACATGAGCTTTTCCCTATTGTAAACACCCTGTTGGCATATCCATACAGTATGTCTGTCACAAATGCATTACTATTATGCCTCTGCCGCACCGTCCTGCTTCTCTGCAATCTGCTTAAGTACTCTTGCAAAGTTAGCGATAGGTGACTGAATACTTCCAAGGAACTTGGAAAGCAGTTCTTCTCTTGAAGGAATGCTGGAAATTGTCTTAATGCCTGCCTGGTCATAATAAGTACCTTCAATCACACCTGCCTTAATCTCTAAATCCTCTGCTTCCTTAGCAAACTTAGCAAGAATTCTTGCCGGAGCAGTGGCATCTGTCTTAGAGATTGCAATTGCACTTGGACCTTCCAAATCATCCTTTAAAGATTCAAACTCCGTACCCTCGATTGCAAAGCGTACCATGGTATTCTTGTAAACCTTATAGATGATACCGGATTCTCTAAGCTCCTTACGAAGTCTGGTATCCTGCTCTACAGTAAGACCACGATAATCCACTAATACAACTGATTGTGCATCCTGAAGATTTGATTTGATCTCATCAATGATTGGCTGCTTTAATTCAATCTTTGCCATCGTTTATGCGCCTCCTTATCATATTAATGACTGCGCGATTTGAATCTGCATTCGTCTATAAAAAAAGCTCTATATCCAAAGACATAGAGCGAAACGTTATCCATACGATTCTTCCTCGGCAGGCGCTGTGCTTACACCAAACGGTACCTGCTGTCTTCGGCAGTTCATCGTCAACCACTTTAACACACAGATATCACTATGTCAAGCTTTTTTTCAAACATCACCATCACCAGTCAAAAACAGCTCACATAGCAGCTTACAACATTCGTTTTTTCTTCAGCGCCTTCATCACGATAAAACAGATCACAAAGGTAGCTATACCAATAATCTCAAAGCCGTAAGGCGTACTTTGCAGCGGCACCCATCTCTCGTCCACATTCATACCAAAAAAACCGGAAATCATGTCTGGAATTGCCATAACAATAGTGATGGCCGCCAGATACTTCATCACACTGTTCAGACGGATGTCAATGATATTAGACAGAAGCTCTCTTGTACCATGAATGATATCGCGATAAATGATGGTCATTTCGATAGCCTGCCCATTCTCCACCTTAACATCATCCAGCAAGTCCTTATCCTCCGGAAACTGCCTCACCCGGCTGTAACGGGCCAAACGGTCAATCACCGCCCCGTTAGCACGAAGAGAAGTGGTAAAGTATACAAGATTTGACTCCAGCTCATGCAGTGTTACCAAATCCTCCTCCTTCATGTCCTCCTGTGCACGCTCCTCTATCTCCGTCCTCTTATTGTCAATGGTACGCAGATACAACTGATAAACCATACAGGTCCGGTACAAAATCTGATAAATAAAACGCATCTGCTTTTTGGTGCTGAACTCCCTCACCGTAGAATTTACAAAATACTGCAATACCGGTGTCTCTTCCGCACAGATAGTAATCAGATAATCGTCCAGCAGAAGGATTCCCAACGGGATTGCCGTATAAGCCTTCTGATCATTACGAATCTCTACTACCGGAATATCCACCAGTATCAATGTATAATCATCTTCCAGCTCCACACGGGAACTCTCGTCCGCATCCATAGCGGCCCGCACATCGGCAATATCGATTTCAAACCGTTCAGAAATCATTTCCAATTCTCCGGAGCTGGGGTCCGTAAGCTGAATCCACGAACCCGGTTCAAAGGCATGCTCTTCCCTGATTTTGCTGTCATTTGTCCGATATATTTTTATCATTGTCATGCCTCCTTCTGTAAAAATGCTTTATCAAATAAATCCAAAGCCTGCAAATAGTCCTGAACTGACTAATCCCATGATAACCCCTGCCAGCACAACTCCCAGCAGCACCGCCAGCACACTGGACTTAAAATCCATATCCAATATACTTGCCGCCAATGTTCCTGTCCATGCACCCGTGCCCGGAAGAGGAATCCCCACAAACAGGAACAACGCCCAAAACAGACCTCTTCCTGCTTTTGCCTTCAGCTTCTCGCCGCCCTTATGTCCCTTTTCCAGACAAAAAGTAAAAAATTTGCCAATATATTTCTTGTCCTTTCCCCACTCCAGCACCTTTCTCGCAAAGAGAAAGATAAAGGGCACCGGAAGCATATTACCCACAATACAGACAATATAGGATTGCAAAACCGGCAGTCCAAAGGCAATGGCATAGGGAACCGCCAATCGCAGTTCAACCAGCGGAACCATGGAAATAAAAAATGCTATTAAATACTTTTTCAGCATATGCTTCTCCTTATAAATCACTAAAAACCGATTTTTATTTTAACCCTATCTTATTACAAATGTCAATGTCTTATTCGTTATTACTCAAAAAAGGCATCCACAACTTGTGAATGCCTCTTCTACCAAACCTATACCACAATTATCTTTATTAAATTTACTCCTCTAAAGAATGTGTTTTGTGAACGGTAACCGTTTCATCATAGCAAGTGAAAATCTCGTCGGTAAACTCTTTATCCAGCTTCGGTGTAACAGCGCTAACGAGAGGAACCACAACCAAACCCGCAAGCATAGCCGCTGCACCTGCATTAATCGGCGACTTGATGAAGCCAATAAACATATTGGAAACGGTAAGACCAACACCTACGATATAGCTTGCCCATACTGCAGCCTTACTAATCTTTTTGGAATAGAGACCATACATAAACGGAGCCAGAAATGCACCGGCCAAAGCTCCCCACGAGATACCCATCAGCTGTGCGATAAAGGTAGGCGGATTCAACGCCAGTACGACAGATACAATAATAAATACAGCCACTAATACGCGCATTACAATAAGCTGTTTCTTATCATCCATATTCTTTGCCACAGACTCCTTCAAAAAGTCAAGTGTCAGGGTAGAGCTGGAGGTCAATACCAAAGATGACAGCGTTGACATAGAAGCAGACAACACCAGCACAATTACAATTCCTATCAGTATATCCGGCAGAGTTGACAGCATCTGGGGAACAATGGAGTCATATGCCACACTTCCATCAGCATTATAAATTGCCGGATTATCAAAGAGACGCCCGAAGCCACCCAGAAAATAGCAGCCGCCGGAAATGATAATGGCAAAAAAGGTAGATACAACGGTACCGGTCTTCACTGCTTTCTCATCCTTAATCGCATAGAATTTATGTACCATCTGAGGAAGTCCCCATGTACCGAGTGAGGTTAAAATAACAACCCCTAACAGATTAACCGGATCCGGACCGAAAAAGCTTGCCAGTAAGCCCTGTCCACCCTGCAATGCCGGAACAGCCACATCATCTGCAGAGATAACAGAAAGCTCCTTTATTGCGTTTAAGAAACCACCCTGTCCGTTCAACACAGCAGCAATTACCGCACAGATACCAATCAGCATAATAATACCCTGAATAAAATCATTCAGTGCAGTTGCCATATAACCGCCGACAATGACATAAACACCGGTCAACAAGGCCATCACAACAATACAAACCTTGTAATCAATATCAAATGCCATACCAAACAATCTGGAAAGTCCATTATAAATCGATGCGGTATACGGCACAAGAAATACGAATGCAATAGCAGAACCTGCGATTCGAAGCGCCTTGGAATCATAACGTTTTCCGAAAAATTCCGGCATGGTCTTTGCATCTAATTTCTGTGTCATAATACGTGTTCTTCTTCCCAGCACCAGCCATGCCAGCAGACTTCCAATAAATGCATTACCAAGACCAATCCAGGTAGACGCAAGACCATATTTCCAGCCAAACTGTCCCGCATATCCAACAAACACAACAGAAGAAAAGTAAGAGGTACCAAATGCAAAAGCAGTAAGCCATGGTCCAACTCCTCTTCCTCCCAGTACAAAGTCATTGACATTGGTAGCATTTTTTCTTGAGTAAATACCTATACCAATCATGACCGCAAAAAACACAATAAGTAATAAAATTTTAATTGCCATTTTCTCGTTCTCCCTATCTCCTATTCTTTTCTCTGACGCATATAAAATACAGCTTCTGCTCAATTTTTAGCTTTAACGCACTTATGTTTTAAAGCTTTAACGCCATAAAGCGAATTATAAATAAGAACAGCTTACCTGTCAAGCAAAACAATCCCGTCAGCAGCTTCTCCATATGCTGCTGACGTTCCATTACTGCTTAGTTAAGCTGTGCAAGCCGTTCCTCAACCGTTTCCAGCATGCCCGTATATTTTTCAAGCTTCTCCTTTTCCTCAGCGATTTTAGCCTCAGGTGCCTTGCCTACAAAATTCGGATTGTTAAGCATTCCATTACAACGCTTAATCTCACCCTCTAACCGCTTCTTCTCCTTTGCAAGACGTTCTTTCTCTTTCTCAATATCCACAAGCTCTGCAAAAGGCATATAAACTACTGCATCATGAATCACCGCCGATACTGCATCGTCTGCAATTCCCGCCTTATCTGCCTGCACCATTACCTCTGATGCAAATCCGAGCGTTGCAAAGAAAACCTTTGCAGCCTCAAAAATATTTCGAACCTCTTCTTTTTCCGAAACCACATAAACGGTTGCCTTTTTGCTGTTTGGCACATTCATCTCTGCACGGAGGTTACGGATTCCACGAACCGCATCCTTAATCGTATCCACCGCCCGTTCATCCTCTGCAAAATTCCATTCTTCTTTAAACTCCGGCCATGCGGAAATCATGATCGATTTCTCCTCATCCTGCAGATTGGTGAAAATCTCCTCCGTCACAAACGGCATATAAGGATGAAGCAGCTTTAGCGCATTGATCAGGACGGTTTTCAATGTCCACAGTGCAGCACTCTTTGTGCTGTCCTCATCATTGTAAAGCCTTGGCTTCACCATCTCAATATACCAGTCACAGAATTCCTCCCAGATAAAATCATATACCTTGGCAGCGGCAATACCCAATTCAAATTTATCCAGATTCTCTGTCACATCCTTAGCCAGAATATTAACCTTGGATAAAATCCAGCGGTCAGCCAGAGTCAGGCTGTCCAGATCAACATCTCCCACCTCTGCCTTTTCAATATTCATCATAATGAAACGTGAAGCATTCCATACCTTATTGGCAAAATTACGGCTTGCTTCTACTCTTTCCCAGTAAAAACGCATATCATTTCCCGGTGCGTTTCCGGTAATCAGCGTAAACCGCAACGCATCCGCACCATATTTATCAATCACCTCTAACGGGTCAATTCCATTTCCCAGAGATTTTGACATTTTTCTTCCCTGGTCATCCCTTACCAGACCGTGGAATAATACCGTGTGGAATGGCAGCTTTCCAGTCTGCTCCAAAGAAGAAAACACCATACGGATTACCCAGAAGAAAATAATATCATATCCGGTTACCAGTACATCTGTCGGGAAGAAATAATCCATTTCTTCCGTCTTTTCCGGCCAGCCTAAGGTTGAGAATGGCCAAAGCGCAGAAGAAAACCATGTATCCAGCGTATCCGGGTCCTGCTTTATGTTGGAAGAACCGCATTTTGGACAGGTACACACTGCTTCCTTTGATACCGTAATCTCATTACAATCCTGACAATAATATGCAGGAATCCGATGTCCCCACCAGAGCTGACGGGATACGCACCAGTCACGGATATTCTCCAGCCAGTTATAATAATTCTTATTCATGCGCTCAGGAATCAGCTTCAGATCACCCTTCTTTACTGCCTCTAATGCAGGCTTTGCCATTTCCTCCATCTTTACAAACCACTGAGGCTTAACAAGCGGTTCAACCGTTGTCTTACAGCGGTCGTGAGTACCTACATTATGGCTGTGAGGAACCACTTTTACCAAAAGCCCTTCTGCCTCTAAATCAGCAACCATAGCCTTTCTCGCCTCATAACGCTCCATACCCGCATACTTTCCACCAATTGAATTGATGGTGGCATCATCATTCATGATATTGATTTCCTCTAAATCATGGCGTTTACCCACTTCAAAATCGTTAGGGTCATGAGCCGGGGTAATCTTAACACAGCCTGTTCCAAATTCCTGGTCTACATAAGAATCGGCAATCACAGGAATTTCTCTGTCCGTCAGCGGAAGCTTAAGCATCTTGCCCACAATATCCTTATATCTCTCATCCTCCGGATTGACAGCCACCGCCGTATCACCCAAAAGAGTTTCCGGACGGGTAGTGGCAATCTCCACAAATCTTCCCTCTTCACCAACCACCGGATAGTTGATATGCCAGAAATATCCATCCTGGTCTACGTGCTCTACCTCTGCATCGGAAATGGTGGTCTGACAAACCGGACACCAGTTTACAATACGGGATCCTTTATATATCCAGCCCTTTTCGTAGAGCTTACAGAACACTTCATTTACCGCAGCATTGTTGCCATCATCCATGGTAAAACGCTCTCTATCCCAGTCGGCAGAAGAACCGAGCTTCTTCAGCTGGTTAATAATCCGTCCACCATACTCATCCTTCCACTCCCAGGCCTTCTCCAAAAATCCCTCGCGTCCAAGGTCCTCTTTGTCAATACCCTTTTCCTTTAACGCTTCAATAATCTTCACTTCCGTCGCAATAGCCGCATGGTCAGTTCCCGGCTGCCACAATGCGTTGTATCCCTGCATTCTCTTGTAACGGATCAGTATATCCTGCATAGTATTGTCCAATGCATGCCCCATATGCAGCTGACCGGTAATATTCGGCGGGGGCATCACAATAGTAAACGGTTTTTTACTGCGGTCAACTTCTGCATGGAAGTATTTCTTGTCCATCCAATTCTGATAAATTCGTCCCTCAATTTCAGAGGGATTGTAATTTTTCTCTAATTCCTTTGACATGGCTGTTCTCCTCTCTTTTTGCCAACAAATGCTGTTTTACAGATAACCTTAATGTGCTAACACCTGATAAAGGGTATATCAAAAAAACGCCCTTTATCTGAATCGATAAAGGGCGAACATTCGCGGTACCACCTTAATTTCTCACTTCTCTTATCCTGTAACGGGGACGATGCCGTCATGACCTACATTGAATATCTGGTTTCATTTCTCAGCCATGCAGTTCAAAAGCTACCTTCAAAACATCCTTCCTGAAGCGATTTCTCAGCCCGTGAATCACTCTCTCTGTCAGACGATTGCTCCTACTCCTCTTTCTCACAACCTTTTCAAAATTAAATTTACTATAAGATAGTGAGAAAAAAATGTCAAGAGGAGATTTTTCTTAAATGCTTAACAGCGCAAATTTTTCGCAACGACAAAAGACCTAATAATTTATCGTTACCACAAATTCTTTTTCTTCGCAACAAAGCTTCAGCAAAAAGTCATGAAGCTCTAATATGTTTTTGACGATTGTCAGACCAATTCCCGTGCCCTGCATACTTCTTCTGCTGTTATTCCCCTTCACAAATGGTTTCCATAGCTCCATTGCAGATATTTCCGGCTCATCCTCAACGGCATTTATCACCTTATAGCAATCCGCATCCATGCATATCCTTATCTGTGATTTCTCCAGCGCATATTTTACTGCGTTACCCAGCAGATTTTCTAATACCCGGGTCATCAATTGGACATCTGCCTGTATTACAGCCTCCCCACTCACCGAAAATGTTATCTGCTTTTCCTGCATCTGTATCTCAAATTTTTTAACAACACTGTCCGTAAGCTCTTGTAAATTCACTTCCTCCTTTACGGGATCATGCTCCATCATCTCCACCTTAGCAAGATCCAGTATATTCCCTATCATACCATTCATATACTGTGCATTATCTAGAATTGCAGCTGCATAATGCTCTTTTTTCTCTGAATGCACATGTGCCCGTAAATTTTCTGCATAGCCAATTATTGCCGTCAGCGGTGTTTTCAAATCATGAGCCATAGCATTTGCAGTTTCCCTGCGATATGAATCCATCTGATAGATTGCTTCGCTTTTCTTATAATTTAGGTAGGCGACAAACAACGCCAGCAAAATAGCAAGCACCGCCAGACTGACATATGCGCAGACAAGCTCCCTTCCATATTCCTCATAGAAATTATAGACTCCTATGTTAATCAGCTTTACATCCAGGCCATTTGACAACTCTATCTTTTGCACATCTGCAGACATTCCTTTTTCCCACATGGTATAAAGATCATACTGCAGATTTTCCTTTTCTGATACAAACTCATCAAATGCCTTCTGTACAGGATTATCTTTATCAATTCCCACAAGAATAGGACCCACCATCACATGCCAGCTATCCTCCGACAGCCTGCAATATTCATAATCCTCTTTGTTCTCTGGTGTCATATCATATTCAGCCACAGTTTTCCACTCCATATCCTTATCACTATTTTGGGATAACTTCATTTTTCCCGGAACAAATTTACCGTCTTGTATATAAACCTCCTGCATTTCTATCATCCAATTTTCTACTCCCTGCTCCTTATCTATGCTTGCAAACAATTCCCTCCACTGTTCGTTCAGATCACATTCATACATTTCCGTTTGCGTACTATCTCCCATTTTCAAGAGGATAAAAACTGCCTGCGAAGAATCTACGTATGGTATTTGATTCCGCACACTATAAAGACCACTAGCTAGATTAACAATTTCCGCCGCCTGCGCAAATTTATAATGCAGTCTTGTTTTAAACTGGTTAAATCTAGTTTTCTTAGCCTCCATGATATCCATACCCGATGAATATACCACATCGGAATACAGTGGCATATCCTCCCCATCCCCAGCCGTGAAATCATCCATCGAAACAGGGGAAAAATCCTTTCCATAGACCTTTTCCCAGATTGCCTGCACATCCTTTTCAAGTCCTCCCACCCAGGCTGCAGACTCCATTATTTTATACTGGTCGTATACTACTGCTCCAATTACTGTACCCACTATACCAGCCAAAATGGCCACAGTTGCAAACAGTGCCAGCCTTTTCAAAAAAATTTTATAAAATATCGGTTTTTTCAGACGTTTCATCCGTGCATTCAAACTCTTTTTTTCCGTTCTTCTTATATTCCCCATATCATTCCTCCATCTTGTAGCCCTGCGTTACTACTGTCTTAATCTGCTTCCCCGCCGTCCCCAATGCCTTGCGGAGCTTCTTTATATGATTGTCCACTACCCGTTCATTACCGTCATAATCATATCCCCAGATGCGTATAAGTAAAGTATCCCGCTGTACCACCTGTTTTTTGTGCTCCATCAAATATTTTAAAAGTGCATATTCCTTGGGTGGTAAAGTGACTGGCTCACCATCTACATATACCTCAAAAGAAACTGCATTTAAGGAAATGGCTCCACAGATAAGCTGACCGGCATTTGCTAATCCCTTTGAACGTCTTAGCACGGCTCCTACTTTGGCATATAATTCCGCCGGTGAGAAGGGTTTCACAATATAATCGTCACAGCCCAAATCATAGCCACGCAAAATATCCTCTTCTCTTCCCCTTGCCGTCAAAAACATAACAGGACAATCGCTGTCCTTTCTAAGCTCCCTGCAAATGGTAAATCCGTCTGTACCCGGCAGCATGATATCCAATATCACCAAATCATACTCCTGTTCATAAATCCGTTCCAATGCCTCATCCCCATCTTTTGCAACGGACAGGAGCATACAATCTCTACCCTTCTCCGAAAAATAATCTTCAATTATCTCCCTGATTTGGGAATCATCCTCCACTAACAAAACATTATATGCCATACATTTTCTCCTTTCGCTGCCTATTCTAGCAGAGGCATATGTCCTTTGTATATCCAATTACAGCAATGTGCCTGCTTAGGAAGAAATGTGCTATTCCATGTCGTTGATGGAAAAACGAAAAGTGTTAGACATATTTAATGACGATGTGTATAATACTAATAGATAAGGTCACATTACCTTGTTTTAATGAAAAGTACCCTAGTTTACATGCCAGCCTGCCTTTTTTTTCAAATCCCTATAAAAACTCCTATTGGATATAGGAAGCGTAAGCGTATCGATTATTTCAAAAACGATACACCCTATAAAGAAATATATATTTATACTTTCCAGATTGGAAAAAAACACAAGCCCTGATAAACAACAGCAAACCATAGCTGCACACATCCTGCCATTAAATATATCTCTCCAATCACGCTTCACACGATAACTGACTTCTCCATCACTAATTATTTCTATAATATCCCCTATTTTATCTCTCTCATTTTTGAGCAGTAAGGTATCTTTACTTTTTCCATATAGATAGTAATTTAATACTGTGATATCAATAGGCGATTTGCCAATTTTAACCGTATCAAAATAAATAACCTTTGCATCAATCCTATAACCTTTAAATTTTTTATTAT
>CAMWYM010000103.1 GCA_947178475.1 uncultured Clostridium sp.
TGTTTCGATTTCATCACGCAATCTGTTCAGTTCAGGAGAATCGCCCCGTTTTACAAGCATAAGATTTTCTCCGTCCAAATCGCTCCATTGCAGTTTTTCCTTTTTGGCTAATCTATGCTTTCGTGGAACGGCAATACAGCATTCCCCTTGTTTTAACACAAGGATATTATATTTCTCTTTCCATGTGAGGGAATCACAGGGACCGACAAAACAATCTATCTCTTTGCCAATCGTTTCTAACATTTTTTCCATACTTGCCGGACTATCGTCAAAAGGTACAATACGAATCGTCACAGGCAGCGTACCGTCATCAATCTCCGACCATAAATCTACCAACATTTTACATGGACGGAGAATAGATGTTCCAATACGGATTACCTGTTTTTCATTCTTAGCAATCTGGCGGGTACGGGCTATCGCCTGTTCTGATTGCTTGATGATTTTTTTTGCGTCCTTGTAAAAGGAACGCCCAGCGGCGGTAAGCTGTGTTCCCTGACTGGTTCTTTCAATCAACTTTACACCGACATTTGCTTCCAATTTGTTAATCTGGTTCATCACTGACGCAGCCGTAATATACAATTCTTTTGACGCTTTCAAAAAACTTCCCTGCTCTACAACTGAAATAAATGTGGCAAGTTCCTTGCTATACATAGGTATCCCCTCGCTTTTAGATTTTCTAAAAACTATTTTAACATTTTAATATCTTCGAAGTCAACGAAAACTCTGCTATAACATAAATAACCAAGTTAATGGAGGTATGGTGATGAATAACAAAACATTGACGGAAGGAGCGCCGTGGAAAGGTATCCTATCCTTTATGATACCAGTATTTTTGGGGTTGTTGCTCCAGCAGCTTTATAACACAGTGGACACCATCATTGTAGGTAATTTTGCCGGGGAAGCTCCCCTGGCAGCGGTTGGAGCCTGCGGCGTTCGTACAATGGCTTTTCTGGCATTGGCAAATGGTTTTTCGGCGGGAGCCTGTATACTGATTGCCCAGTTTTTTGGAGCTGGCAGAGATGAAGATATGCGCAGACAGGCATCATCCTCTCTTTTGGTTATGATTGCTATGGGTGTGTTAGCAACAGCGGTAGGTATTATAATCAGCCGATTTGCCCTTGAATATGTCCTGGCAACCCCGGATAGTCTGCTACCTATGGCTGATGCCTATTTCAAAATTTATGCGGCAGGACTTATATTTCAGTTTGGATATAATATTGTGGCCGCTATCCTTCGGGGAATTGGAGATAGCAAGGCGACATTGTATTTTCTGCTGGTTGCCAGTGTAATCAATGTTGTGCTGGACATTATATTTGTTTATAGCATGAATATGGGGGTAGTTGGTGCGGCTGTTGCCACAGATATTGCACAGGCTGTTTCCTGTATAGTGGGTGTTATTTATATGATGAAGAAATACCCCTTGTTTCGCTGGAAATTAAATGAATTCACTTTTGAATGGCAACTTGCAAGACAGACTTTGAAAACGGGCTTTCCCATGGCATTACAGCAGTTTATTGTGTCATTTGGCTTTGTTTTCATTCAAAGAGCCGTCAACAGCTATGGGGAGGCGATGACAGCATCTTTCTCAGTTGCGGGGAAAGTGGAGACATATATGACTTTACCTGCAAGTGCACTGATGACGACCCAGGGAATCTATACAGGACAAAATATTGGAGCGGGCAGAACTGACCGTGTTATGATTGGCGCAAAACAAACTGCATTGATTTCAGAAATTATTTCAGTCTGTATTTTGACGATAATTTTTATTTTTGCAAAGCCTATTGTGACAGCGTTTGGATTGGGACCGGAGGCTGTAGGTTATTGTTCCGCCCATGTGCGGTTTGTGGCAGTTTGCCTTCCTTTGTTTGCATCTTATTTTCCGTTACTGGGTTTATTCCAAGGTGCAAACAATGCCCTGTTTTCTACCTTTGTGGCAACCGGTGCATTGACGGTCCGTGTGGCAACTACTTATCTTTTTCAGGGGATTCCAGGTGTAGGCTATCACATGATCTGGTGGAACACGCTTTTTGGCTGGGGACTTGGCTGCGTAGTTGCATGGACACATTTTCTGCGTGGAAGGTGGAAACGTAAATAGGATTGTGATTGCTCCCTATTTTGCGTTCGGAATGCCCAAGATAACAAATTATACCCCAAAAAGTGCAATTTGTCCCAAAATGCACAAATCGGTTTTCAAGTATGATATAATAAAAAAATCTATGCAAATGAGAATGTCAAGGACGATTTAGATACCTATGCAGAGGCACATTCTGTAGTGTACAAAAATGGAGATTAAGATGACGTACGAAATAGTTTTATGTGATGATGATTTAGAACAATTAGGCAGAATAGAAGAGTGGCTTGAGTTGTACAGATGTGAAAAAAATCCACATATACAATATAGAATTATTAGATTTCAGAATGCAGAGGAGATGCTTATCTGGTTTGATGAAGAAAAAAATCTGCCTGATTTACTACTTTTGGATATTTTTATGTCTGGAAAGACTGGTATCGATGCGGCAGAAGAACTGAGAAAAGATGGCAGGCATGTCCCTATAGTATTCTTAACAACTTCTAAGGAGCATGCCTTGAGTGCATATGAAGTTGATGCAATACAGTATCTGGTAAAACCATTGGAGAAGGAAAAATTTTATCATGTGATGGATATCAGTATGGAGGTTATGGGCAAAAGGCAGGAAAAGTCCATAGTATTTAAGGTTGGGAACAGTTACCGCCAGTTAATGCAGGATGAGATTATTTATTGTGAGTCTGAAAGAAATTATCAGATTGTTCATTTGGCAGATGAGGTTTTAAAGATTCGGATTACTGCAAAGGAAATGTTTGAAAGACTACGGAGGTTTTCACAATTTACAAGGTGTGGAACATCTTATATCATTAATATGAATCACATTGTGAAAGTGGATAAATGTGAGATATTTATGGATAACAGCTCCAGTGTTTTTATTCCAAAAAACAGAGGAGCGGAATTTAAGAAAAAATATTTTGAGTATTATTTTTCCGAGGAATAGAAAGGAGTTATTGTAATATGTTAGGCGGTACTTTTTTGGTGGCAGTCTTGCGCAACTGTATGAGCGCAGGTCTTATGCTGTTCTTTTTTCTTATGCTGGACAGACCGAAATTGTCTATGAAAAAAACTGTTTTCTGCTACATAGGATATTATCTTATGATAGTTATAAGTTTTAGTATGTGGTATTTTTTTGACGCTGCAAGTTTTGTTAAATTTGCAGCATTTCTTTCCATTGTGTTTATCTGTATTTTTTGTACATTTATGAGCGGTGACGGTATTTACTTGTCACTGTATAAAATTTCAATAAGTTTTTATTTGTTTTCAGTTTGTATTTCCTGTGGTTTGGATGTGGCACGCTGGTTGTTTGACAGTAATGTGTGGGCGGATATTTTAGTTAGGTTTATCATGATATTACTGATACTTTTTGTTACATTTTGCAGGGTAAGAAAACCTTTTTTGGAGGGTGTTGATTTTCTGATTGAAGAGATGGATTCCTTTATAATTTCACTTATTTTTATAACAACATATTCGGGAACAGTGATGGCGTATTGGCCTAATATGCAGGAGTTTTCGATATTTAATGTTTCCCGTACCATATATATTTTTTCCATTGTCGGGGTTTTTCAGTATGCAGTATTTCGTATGTATGTCCATTTGGGGAGGGAGCATTATTACAAAGGCGAGAAGGAACTTCTTGAGATGAATGAGCAGTTATTGACAAATCAGCTTGAGATCATGAGAAAATCTGAGGAGGAGGCATCAAGGGTGCGTCATGATATCCGCCATCATTGTCTTTTGATGGAAGAATACATAAGAAATAACGATATGGAAAAACTTCTTGCCTACCTGAAGCAATACCGAGAGGATATAGAGAGCACACAGGTAAAAAGAATTTGCAGACATGTTGCGGCAGGAAGCATTTTATCCGTATATGAGAGCAGGGCAAAGGAAAACGGCATTGCTGTGACAATGGATATCAAATTGGGGAAGAGTATACCGATTCGCGATATTGATTTAGTGGCAATTCTTGCAAATGTATTTGAAAATGCAATACATGGCTGTATACATTCAGATGCAGAGCAGAAAGAGATTAAGATAAATATAGACCAAAAAGGTAATAAGGTTGTTATACAGTTTATAAATACTTGTGCCAAGGATATAAAATTCCATAATGGAATGCCTATATCGAAATATGGCAGCGGAATTGGCGTTAAGAGCATTATGAAAGCAGTGTCAAATTATCATGGGGAGACAGACTTTGAGGTTAGTGATGGAATGTTTATTACAAGAATTCTTATGAATTATCCCACCAAATCACCTAATTATCCCAAAGATAATAATTAAGCAGGGTCTGCTGATTAACTTGCAACATAAACAAGTTGTTTGCGGAGTGCTTTTAAGAAGCAGTAAATCCGGCATGGTGTGTTCCAGAAAAAGGGAATATACTGTGCCATTTTTGTTGCGTTCGGAATGCCAAAGATAACAAATTATACCCCCCAAAGTACAAATTGTCCCAAAATGCACAAATCGGTTTTCAAGTATAATATAATGTCGACCAATGAAAAAATACTTTTGGAGGAGACTAATGAAAAAAGTAAAAATAGAAAACGGGAGGCAGTATTTCACATGAATATGGAGGAGAATTTTTTTTATGAAAATGACAAGAGAGTAACAAAAACGGCAGTAAAGGCGTTACGGTGGCTGATTCTTGTCTATCCGGTGCTGATTGTTTTATCGCTTGTCGGTATTTTTCAGGCAAAAATAGGAGAGCTGGTTCTGCTTACGATGGTTGCTGTGGTTGTAACACAGGGACCGGGAATCGCTTATAAGCTGAATACACCGATTGGCGTTATGAAATATGTTACAACCTTTGCTCTTGCTGCATTGGTGGCGCTGATGGCTACGAACGCAGCAATCGGTATCTATATGACATATGGTTTTGCTATGGTGTTCAGCTTATTTTATTATGACAAGAAATTTACCATACGGGTTTCTGTGGTTTCCTATATTTTATTGGTGGTTTCTCTGTATTTCCGCTCATTGAATGTGCAGCAGATTGAGTATGAGACAGATATGATGTGGTTTATCAGCCGTTCCATCGGATTTTTGCTTGAGAGTGTCGTAATGAGCCTGATTTGTGTAAAAATTGCGGAACTGTCCCATCAGATGCTTGTCCGGTTTGCGGATACCAGACAGACCGTGGCACTGGTGGAAGAGTGCGAAAAGGCATCGGGAGAATTAAGCGGTGTGGTAGAGCAGCTGGAAAGCTGTATTCATGGTTTTACGGAGACGAATGAAAAAATTACAGGTTCTGTACAGGCGACGATTCAAGAATGTCAGGAGAGTTCTCGCTTTGTGGATTCTGTCCGTGATTCCATTCATGGATTGAATCAAAACGTGGATGATGTGGTAAGCAATATGGAGCAAATGCTGGAAATATCAAAAGAAACATCCGACAAGCTGAACCGCTATATGGAAATGATGCAGAGCACGATGGAGGAAATCGGAGAAATTGAGCATTCGGCAAGGCATACAGAGAGCCTGGTCGAGAATCTGCAGGCGGGGATGAAGGATGTATCAGGCTTTGCAGATACGATTGCGGGCATTGCCAGCCAGACAAACCTGCTTGCGTTAAATGCTTCCATAGAAGCAGCAAGAGCGGGTGAAATGGGAAAAGGGTTTAGCGTGGTGGCAGAAGAAGTAGGAGTGCTGGCACAGAATTCTAAACAGGCGAGTGACGCTATTGCCGGAATTATTCATAAAATCTTTGACTTGCTGGAGAAAGTGCATGTTTCGAATCAGGAGAATATAGTGAATGTGACGAAAGGGCTGGAAAAACTGAAGGAAGTGGAAAAAGAGGCAGAACAAATCGGCGTCCTTCAGGAGGAATCAAAGGAAAAGGCAAGGGTCGCTACGGATTCCGGTGCGGATACCAAGGGACATAGCGAAGAGGTTTTACATATGGTAGGGCAAATGGAGAATCTGGTGGCAAATACCATTGCACAGGCGGAGCAGATTGTGGGAGAGACACAGACACAGAAGAGTGTTGCCCAGGAGGTGGAAGAATCATTCTGTCAGGTCAATGAGGTATCAGGGAATCTGCTTCAGCTCAGTCAGACGGGGAGAGAACAGCAGGGTGTATCAGGGGAATAATGAGCAAGAGCAGAAGGAGGAAATACACTTAAAAAATGAAGGGAGAGAGGACTATGCTCATAAAAGCATCCGCAGCACTGAGGAATGATTACGCAACTATATCTGCATTGGCAAAAGAAACAAAAGAACCCATCTATATCACGAAAAACGGAGAAGGAGATATGGTACTGATGAGTATTGATGCCTTTGAGAAGCGAGAACAGATATTGCAGCTTCGGGCAAAGGTACTTCAGGCAGAGCAGGAGAGAATAGATGGAGAACCGACGTTAACTGTGTCAGAGGCGAGAATGCGCCTGAGGGAGAGAATAAGTGAAATATAAAGTACAAATTCTTCCTTCTGCATGGGAGGATTTGAAAAAAATTGAGGACTATTATATCTTGCAGTTTGATGTGCAGACAGCATTGAAAGTCAGTGACCATATCTTAGATGTAATTGAGCGGTTAGAACAGTTTCCGGATTTTGGCTCGGTTACACCGGATAACTGGTTAAATGAACAGGGATACTGGATGGTCATATGTAAAAAACACGTTGCCATATACCGTGTTATACATGAGCTTGTGTATGTGTATCATATTGCAGATACCCAGACAGAATATACAAAATTATTCTATTAATACATTGGCAGCCCTTTGGCCTTTCGAGGCATTCGTGCGTTCTTGTGCCGTTTTTGCAGACTGGAGCAGCTGTGCCAGCCGGGGTGCAAATTATACCCCAAAAAATGCAATCTATCCCAAAGGGGTTGTGATTGTCTGCCAGTCTGCTATATTAGGAAAGATAAAAATTTGGAAAAGGCATTTTGAATGTTGATAGATGCCAAAATACTTTTGGAGGAGACTTATGAAAGAGCGCAAATTACCTTTTTTAGTGACCAGTATGCTAATTGGATTGATTCCTTTATTTGTAGCATCAGCTACGATTTCTTTGGTAGCGATTTATAAGATGAAAAGCAATTTGGAAGAAGATGTATATTTACGTTTGCAGGCAGCTTCTACAGCGGTCAGGGAATATTTTGAGTGGGATATTGATGAAGATATTCTGGAGGTAGATGATGCCAGTCTGGCTTTTATTGATAGCTACACAAATCAGGATATTGAGCTTACACTGTTTCTTAAGGATGTAAGATTTATCACATCCATTTATAAGGAGGACGGTGAACGTAATATTGGGACAAAATCTTCAGAGGGAATCTGGGAGAGTGTCAGGCAGGGGAACGAGTATTATGCTTCCGGGACTGTAATTGGAGGCAAGCCATACTATGTTTGTTATATTCCTGTTTACGGCAGTTCAAACGAAGCTATCGGCATGGCATTCGCCGGGATACCGGAATCAATTGTAGGGGACAATATTGCAGACAATACAAAGACTATAGTATTAGTGTTCGTATGTGTGGCGGCGATTTGTGCGGCGGCAATTATAGGTGTTGGATTAAAAATAAGAAAACCGATTGTCGGGATAGCCGATTATACGCATTTGCTGTCAAAAGGTAGTCTGGGTGCGGATATAGCCGATGTATCATCGATTAAGGAAATTTCAACGCTGATAGATTCCGCGGAAAGTCTTCACGGTAATTTAAAAAATATTATTTCAAAAGTGGATGACAAGACGGAAAGACTGAATGAAAATGTAAAAATGATTCATAGTGGTATTCAGACTTCTAATGAAGCAACCGAAGGTATTGTAGATGCCGTAAATGAATTATCGAAAGGTTCTTTACATATTGCAGAATCGGTTCAGAGCACGGCAGAATCCATGGAGAATGTAGGAGAGAGTATCCTTTCTATTGCGGAAAGTGCGGCGGCAACAGAAAAAGAGGCGCAGGAAATAGAAACGATTAGTAGTGAGGCAAAAGATAATCTGTCCCTTTTAATGGATGCAAATAAAAATACAGTTATGATATCTGAAGATGTTGTGACGGGGATTGATGAGGCGAATGAAGCAATTGAACATATCAGAAAGGCTGCAGATGCAATTACAAACATTGCGAGCCAGACCAGTATGTTGGCATTGAATGCATCCATTGAAGCTGCAAGAGCAGGGGAAGCAGGGGCCGGTTTCTCGGTCGTTGCCGCCTCTATACAGACGTTGGCCGGGGAATCTGACAGATCAGCAAAAGAAATTCAAACCATTATAGATGAAATTATAGAGAAATCTCGAAACAATGTGCAGCTTGCGAATCAGATTAAAGAAGCGGTTGATTCAGAAGGAAATGCATTGGCTACGGTAAGTGACAGTTTTGATAAGGTTAATGATAAAATCTATATTACCGTGGATACCATTCATAATATATCAAAGGAAATAGATGCCCTCAATCAAGATAAGGAAAAGGTGCTTGAGGAAGTACGCAGCCTGTCTGCTGTATCGGAGGAAAATACTGCAAGCTGTCAGGAAACCACAGACACCATAAAAGAGCTGCGGGAAAATATTGAAATGATAAGCCGCCAGACAACGGATACCAATAGCATATCGGAAGAATTAAAAGAAGCTGTTGCCTATTTCGAACTTTGATTTTGTAGTGTGTAATGAGAGAGGAAAAGGATATAAATTTTACGGAGAGGGGTAAAGGTATGAAAACCAGAAAAACCAGTATTTCTACGCAGCTGTTTCTCTTTATTCTGGGAGCTTCCCTTGTTGTAGCCCTGATTGTAGGAGGTGTTTCTTATTCTACAATGGGACGTTTTCTAAGACAGAAGACGATGGGGGATGTAATGGAAATTGCAGTGATTGCTGCTGAAAATGTGGATGGAGAGACTTTTTTGAAGGCAATGGAGGGCGATGAAGAAGCTCTGTTAGTAGTTAAGGATTCCCTCAGCTTTTTTCTGTCAGGAGATTCGGTAACCTATGTCTATACGCTCATGCCAAAAGACGAAAGCAATTTTCAGTTTGTTGTAGATACGGACCCGGACGATCCCGGAGAATATGCCGAGGATTATGAGGCGCAGGATGCCATGTTTGAGGCGATGGAGGGAAAAGCAAGTGTAACGCAGGAAGCATTTACCGATGAGTGGGGAACATTTTACAGTGGTTATGCACCGATTGTACAGAATGGAAAAACACTGGGGATTGTGGCAGTCGATTATGAAGCCTCATCGATACGGACCTCCTTAAATCGTCTGATACGCAATATTCTATTTTCGGTGGCGATCGGTATTCTCTTTGCGGTTATCGCAGCAGTGATTGTAGCTGTCAGAATGAGGTCGAATTTTAGAAAGGTAAATGACAAGATTCTTGAGGTGGCCTCGGATGATGGAGATTTGACAAAGGTGTTAGATGTTACTTCCGGCGATGAACTGGAAGTGATTGGAAACAGTTTAAACCAGCTTTTGCAGAAAACTGCAAATACTGTCCGGCAGATAAAGGGCGGAACAGACAGTATTGAATTCAAAATGGAGAGTATCAATACACATGTATCCGGTTCTGTTTCCCAGATTACCAATATCAATGACACGATACAATCTATGGTGGCGTCCTCGGAGGAGATTGCGGCATCTGCTGGAACAGTCGGGGAGCAGGTGGATTTTGTATATAAGGATATTCAGAGTATTGTGGATATTGTCGCCCAGAATACCAATAGTCTGAAAGAGATTCATGTTTCTTCGGAAGAGCTGAATGAAACGGCAAAAAGCTCAGCGAAAAGGATAGGAGAAAACGTGGAGAGCATGTCTGCAGGCATGCAGAAGGAAAAGGAGAGAGCAGACGCTGTTCTTCGTATAAAAGAGCTTTCAGACGCTATTTTAAGTATTTCTTCCCAAACGAATCTATTGGCATTGAATGCTTCTATCGAGGCAGCAAGAGCAGGAGAAGCAGGACGAGGCTTTGAGGTCGTAGCCCGGGAAATCGAGATATTGGCTCGCAATACCAGCGATGCGGCAAATGAGATTCAGACCATGAGCAGCGATGTGGTGGAGGCTGTGGAAGGACTGAACATGTTGGCAGAGCAGATGCTTTCCTTTTTGCGGAACGAGATTTCTGAGGATTATGAAAGCTTCAGTAATGCTTCCCGCAGTTTTATGGGGAAATCGGATGACATCCGGGCATCCATGGAACAGCTGCAGCAGATTACGGAACAGTATGAAGAATCACTGAAGAGTATCAATGACGTCATGCAGTCTGTCAGCGCAGCGTCTGAGGAAACAAGCACAGAAATCGTCCATGTGTCAGAGATGCTGTTATCAATGAATACAGACATGAAAGATATTGAGGATTCTACGAAGGAAACTTTTCAGAATATTTCAGGCATGAACAGAGAGCTTAATGCTTACCGGATTGATGCGGGCTGAGGTGAAGGATAAACCATGAAAAGGGAATGTTTGATGCTGTGGCATAGACATTCCCTTTTGTGATATACGATGAAAGGATACAAGGCAAATAAATATACATTAGTGCAGAATGAAACGGTCAGTATGGAAATTTGCAAAGAATTGAGGTATAATTTTGATGTCGGGGAGACTGGCAAATTAGGATTTACGGAGGATACTTTTATGAAGCAATATATTGTTGATGCTTTCACAAATAAAGTGTTTGGCGGTAATCCTGCCGCTGTTTGTGTGATGGATAAATGGCCGGAAGAAACATGGATGATGCAGCTTGCAGCTGAAAACAATCTATCGGAAACTGCTTTTATCGTAAAAGAAGAAGCAGGCTATCATCTTCGTTGGTTTA
>CAMWYM010000104.1 GCA_947178475.1 uncultured Clostridium sp.
ATATCATGCTTTACCGCTGTCTCGTAACATTTTTCCGATTGAATACCCTCACTTTTCCAATCAAGATAGTTTATTTGAAGCTGGACAAATTCCATTTCCGGATGTTCTGTCAAAACTCTGTCCAAAAGCTCTGCATTGTCATGATAAGAGAATCCAATGTGCTTTACCAGCCCCTGCCGTTTCTTCTCCACAAGCCAGTTAAAGCAGTCTAATTCCTTATAAACCTCATAGTGGTCCTGACCAACATCATGAAGCAGATAGTAGTCAAAATATTCTACACCCGTCTTTTCTAACTGCCGGTTAAAGACATCGTCTCTTTCAGCTTTTGTTTTAAAATAGTTCGCATGGAGTTTTGTTGCCAAGGTAAAGCTGTCCCTTGGATGACGGTCGACCAAAGCCTCTTTGACTGCATTTTCGCTTTGAAATCCACAGTACATCCATGCAGTATCAAAATAGGTAAATCCTCTTTCAAGAAAGGTATCTACCATCCTCTTAGTCAACTCTATATCAATTCCTGCCGGGTCATCGGGATTTAAAACCGGCAGCCTCATCAAACCAAAGCCTAATTTTTTGTTTCCAAAACTGATTTGTCCTCCGCTCATTTTCCACAATCTCCTCTTTGTCTATTTTCTGGAAATATTTTATATGATTTGACCGGTTTATGCAATCCCCTTATTCTATTCCTTTGTAATGACAACCTTATTATCGACAATTTCTACCTTTACCTTGTTACTGTCAATCCCCGCTGCCTCTAACATTTCCTCACTTAGCTGAAGTCTATTTGCCTTATCCAGAACAGAGTATTCTTCATGGGATTCGATATCACTGAGAAACTGTCCCTCCAGCTGGTCAATGGTCCGCCGGTATTCCTCCCTCATAATCTTTTCTGTACTGATTTTGCCGTCCGATATCATCACCACCCGGTTTACCTTATCCGCAAGATGGATATCGTGTGTAACAATGATAATGGTAATACCCAGCTTTTTGTTGAGGGCACGAAACAAATCCTGAATCTGACTGGCAGTTTTGGAATCCACCGCTCCTGTAGGTTCGTCTGCCAACAGAATATCCGGTTCATTTGCCAATGCAACCGCTATAGCAATCCTCTGCTGCTCACCACCAGACATCTGTGCTGGATAGGCATCCTTTCTATGAAGCATTCCCACTCCCTCCAATAATTCCAATGCTCTTTTTCGCATATCACCTGAACGCATCCCGGTAAAATACATTGGCACCTCTATATTTTCCACCGCCGTCATATAGGGAATCAGATTTCTGGAAGGCTTCTGCCAGACAAATCCCACCGTCTTATTTCTGTAATTCACCATCTCCTCATCATTTAAGCTAAACAAATCCTTGCCGAATACATACAGCTTTCCGGCAGACGGCCGCTCCAATCCACCTATCATATTCATCAGCGTTGATTTTCCACTCCCGCTTTTGCCGATTACCGCCATCATTTCACCCTTTTTTATTTCTAAATCCAATCCCTGTAAAGCCATAACCTCTACATCCTCGGATTTATAAAGCTTAACAAGACCGTCACAGTGAATCAGCAACTCTGAATAATCTGATGTTTCAAACTGTTCCTCATTCATGCTCTTCCCTTCCAATAATCTCACCATCCTCCAGCTCATAAACAATATCTCCCAGTTCCATTAGTCCGGAATCATGTGTTGTCATCACAATCGTAATTCCCTCTTTTTCAATCAATTCCTTAAACAGCTTAACCACGATAAGACCGGAGGCTGTATCCAGCGCCCCCGTGGGCTCATCTGCAAAAATGATCTTCGGTTTATGTGCCACTGCCCTTGCAATTGCCACTCTTTGCTGCTCTCCTCCAGACAGCTGCATTGGCATATGACTAAGCCTTTCCTCAAGTCCTACCATTTTGAGTACCTGCTTAATCCTCGTATCTCTATTTTCTTTGTAATCCGCCAGTCTCAGCCCATAATCCACATTCTCATAGGCATTCATAATCGGTATCAATGCCACGGACTGAAAGACAAAACCAATCTCGTATCGCCTGAGCTGTTCTCTCTCTCCCTCACTCATGCCACCGAGCTCTCTGTCATCGATAAACACTTTCCCTTCGGTTGCCCCGTCCAGCGCACTCATTATATTTAACAGTGTAGTCTTGCCTGAACCGGAACGCCCCTTTAATATTGTAAGCTTCCTCCTCGGAACATCTATATCAATACCCCTTAATGCATAAAACGTATTTCCCCCTGCAACCGGAAAAGCTCTTACTATGTTTGTTGCCCTAATTGCATATTCCATCCTTCTAATCCTCTCCCATCTTAATTGCCTGAACAATATTGGATTTTCTCAAAATATAACGAAGTACCATCAGGCAAACCACAATCATTACCAGTACAATAAATAAAAGTCTGCACATATCAACAGCATCAATAAAGATCTGCAGTCTGACATTATGATTCTGCGGCAAGTATACGACAGAAATAATTTCCGTAAAAAGCAGAGTAACTCCGAGACCTGTCACACCACCCAAAGCGCCCGCAAGGAAAGAGGAAAAAATCTGCTCATTTAACAGCATTTTATTTACCTCCCGCATACTCATGCCCATTGCCCTGTAAATGCCAAATAATAATTCCCTTTGCTTAATCGAAGTAATCCAGTATATCAGAAACCCAACCGTACACAGGATTATGCTGACCAGAAAGCTTAGGGTAAATAATCCGTTAGTAATCTGTATCATCGCCGTATCACGTATTTCCCTTATGTTTTCGTCTGCCCCTGTCACATCATCTGTCTGTATTTCCTGCCCGGCAAGAAATTCCCTTACATCTGAAACGGAGGCCTTGTCATTTAAGTCCATCCATATTTCATAGGGCCAGTCCCAAAAAGCGGCAACCTCATATGCATAATTGACCACAATCATATACTTTTGTTGTTCTACCCATTTTTCCTCATCATCATAACCATAACTATACTGTTCATACCCCGGCCATGCATCAAAAACACCACATACAATTCCACTGCAGCTCACTGCATCCTTCTTTCCCTTGCCAGAAAGGGTATTTTGCCTTGTGTACTGTATGCTGTCTCCCACCTTAACCTCAAAGTCCTCTGCTATGTTTCGTGAGATCAATACGCCTGCACCATTTTCTCCCAGTGCATTTAAATAATTGTACCAATGCTCTTCATTTAAGCCCTCCTGCAGCGATACGACCTGGCCAAATTCTCTGGTATGAACCGCCATCATGCTACAGCCCTGTAATGATTTCTTCGATGTAGCTACCGTCACATTATCATCCCTGACTACTCTTGTTATCCCATTGCATATATCCTTGGTAAGACCTGTAAATCTCTGGTAATCCGGCTCCTCATAATAGTGAATCACCTCCCTTGTCTGAGTATCATAATACACCTGTACATCCCAGTGTTCCTTTGCCACCACATCCGCCCCCACATCATATCTGGTCCGCAGCTCATTGTTTTTATTAATCGTCCCCGCTACGTTTGCATCAAAAATGCCCATGCCAATCGTAAATATCAGAAACACCGAGATAAATTTCTGTTTTCCGCTTGTCCGCATTATCTGTAAAAAGGAAGCATACATATGCGGTTTCCAATTATTCCTTCCGATGTAATAAACCAAACGGACCATATATTTTATCAGCCTAAGTCCTATCAATCCACAGGCCAGCAAAAAGACGGAAACATTTAGAAACACAACCGGGTCCAGCCTTTCACCGGTCATCACCTCCCATGCCAGCGAACTCTTCTGCCTGTTATAATTATATAGCAAATAGGAGGATACAATTAACAGCACAACATCCAATAAATATTTTTCTATAAAATTAACGGACTGCATTGCTGCTTTTTTGCTCTTATGCTCCACAATAGAATACCGGGAGTACCGGATTACCGGCAGCATCACAAATACCATAACAATCAATGCAGCAAAAAATGCATATATCAGCATTTCCGGTGTCGCCCTATAAATGGCAGTTGATTTTGTTGAAAATAGCAAAAAAGCATCAGTGGAAGCCGCCAGCCTGCACAGCAGATATCCCAGCGGAAGTCCTGCCACAATACCCATCCCTGTCAGAATTGCCAGCTGGCACATATACATAAATACAATCTGCTTTTTCGAAAAGCCCCTGCTCCTGAGCATTGCTATCTCCACTGTCTCCATGCTGAGGATTTGTCCGGAAACCATATAAACGAAAGCCAGAAGCAGTACAAAAACCGGCAGCTCCAGCACCCAGAATATAATATCAATAAATTGCTTATCCGCCTTGTACTCTTTTATCAGCGGAGTAAAATTATCCCTGAATTTATTGTCCTTTTCGTGAAACTGCTCTATATAATATTCCAAATCCATTATATTTCTGCTATCAATTTCCGAATAGTCCAAGAGCATATAAATATCATAAGATATCTCCCTTAAGGAAAACCGTTTTACGATTTCCCTCATGGTTTCTTCGCTGACAAAAACCTGTTTTTTAAATTCATCTGCCTCCACATGCCAGAAAATGTCCCTGTTATCCTTTTCATCAAAAATCCCTATCACCTGCAAGGTCAGAACATTTCCCTTTTCATCCTTATACTTTGCAAGTTTTATCTGCTCTCCTTCTACCAGTCCCATCTCATCCATAACCCGCTCCGTTATCATGCATGGATACGCTTCTGTCTGACTCTCTGCTTTTTCTGCCTGATCGTTCCCCTCTTCTTCATAAAATGAACCCTTTAAGATTTTGATATGCTCCTTCATCTCCAGTATGCATGCAATGTCTACCCAATTTAATTCCGTTCCGTACTGCCGTTCTCCCGAACACCCCGTTATCCATACGTGTGTTTCCGTTTCCTTTTCAGAAATCTCAAAGTATTCCTTCCACGTCTGCTCATAGCTCGCTATCTTATCTATAATTTTGTCGAAATCAACTCCACTCTCTGCTGCTACAGAGGCACTTCTCTGTACCACAACCGGGTATTCATTATTTCCTTCGATATAGTCCTCAAATTTACTCTGAATCAGCTTGTTCAGCGAGCCCCGCTTAAACATGGGGGTACAGGCAGCTATCGCAATAAACAAGGTTATGCCCAAGAGCAAGCAACCATTTAAACATTTTCTGTTTTGTAATTTTCTTTTTATCAATCTGACCATAATGCCCTCTACTCCTCATTCACACTTTGACCTGCCACGACATCGCCATCCTTAAGTCCCGCCAATATACAGGTATCAGCTATGGTGTTTAACGCTTCATCTGTTTTTACATACTGCTTTACCAAGATACCATCTACAATTTTCCAGACATAATAGTACGTGACATTGGGCTGCCACTTATTGACCTCCTCATTTACCATATAGCTCGGAAGAACCACCACGTCCTGCAGCCTTACTCTGGAATAAGAGCTCTCTACCTCCCGACTCTGCACCTTGGAATAAAATGTTTCTTCATCCATATCATTAAATGCCGACTCTTCTACCACAATATACGCTCTGTTTCTATCCGAATCTGCAATGCTTTTCGTTACATATATTTTGTCGTTCACCTGTGATAAATAAACCTTTCCTGCCACAGCGGAATTACCCACTACATGACCGGTATATGTTTTGGATTTCTCTCCCGTCAGGACAAAGGAAGCTTGATTTCCCGCCCCTACAAAATCCTCCTTCTTCGTATCAATGATAAGCTTTCTGCTTTCTTCATCAAAAATCTGAAACAGACGGTTATTCTCATCCGGCTTAATCTGCATTCCCTGATAAATACTGATGTTTCCCAACACACCGCTTTGTGCTGCATAGATTTCCTTCTTTCCATGTCCATTATTTTTTTGGGCAGCCTGATCATACTCCTTCTGTAAAAGTCCACAATCATACTGGTACTGTACCGTCAGCATATCTCTTTCATAAACCATAATATTTTGTTGGTACTCCAGCTGAGCTATTTCATTAGCCACTTCCTTGGTACTGCTTTCTCCCTCTGCCGCTTCTTCTGAAGCCTTATCTTCATTCTTTCCATCATCCGCTTTCTCTTCCTGCACTGCACCATCGGTTTTTTCATCCGGAGTCACTTCCTGCACCTCCCCCCCTGTGTTTTCTTCTGACGTATTTTCCTTTTGTGTGTCACTGTTTTCGCTCTCTGGTGCCGTAATTTCTTCCTCCGTTTTTTGAGTATCCTCCTTAGCGAATGCCTCTGCCCTTTCCGCCACTTCATTGCCGGCTTTTTTATTCTCCGTATCCCGCTTTTTTGCAGAAAGCTGTTTTTTCTTTTTCTCTATTTCTTTCTTCAGCTTTTCTATCTGTTTATCATAATCCTTTTTGCTTTTCTCATAGTCCGTTCTCAGATTACTGATACTATTTTGTATTTCCTTAAGTCTGACGGTACTGGCATCAGTGTCCAGCACACAGATCAAATCACCCTTTTTAACCCTGTCCCCTGTCGAAAAATTCAAACTTTCCACCGTTGCATTTTCCTGCTGGGTATATGCATAAAGCTTTGTATATACATACTGACTCTTTAATCCCACCTCACCGCCTTGTGGACTGAACACCTCCTTCTTCACGACATATTCCTCATAGCTGTTCGGCATAATTGCGCTCGAGGAATAAAACACCCATTCTCCCTCCTTAAGGCCGCCTACTATCTCCGCTTCTGTCTCAGTGACCTCCCCAAGCTGAACCTCTCTTTTTTCTTTCTCTTCTCCGTTTTTTACATATACAAAATATTTATCTCCCTCGGTGTATAGAGAATCCTGTCCTATTTTCAACACATTCTCTTTTTTATCCGAAACAAAGTAAACCGGAATTTTTTCACCGGGCTGTATATTACCGGATTGGTTTTTTAATTCCAGCCTTATTCTGGGATAGCTATTAGACCTCTGCATAGCGAGCATTTCATCATTTGTATACTCATGCGGCTCTACTGCATATTCCTTTCCCCCAAGACTGATATATATCCTGTTAAGAACCTGCATATCCGTCGAATAAAATCCTGACGACAAATCATCTGCAAGCTCTAAGTGCAGACGGCTATAATCCGATACAATTACGATATTTTCCATGCTCTCCACATCACTTGTGTCTGACAAATCCTTTACATAGGTAACATATCCGGCATGTCTTGCCTTTATTGTTCCATTTTCAACATTCTCCTTCAGCTCTGCTATTTCCTCCTGCAGCATGGTAACCTGATGCTTACAGAGCATCTCATTATACCTTTTGTTTTCTTCTGCTATTGCAATATCCGTCTCACATTTCTTTTGCCCCTCGGTATCTTCCTGCTGCATGCAGGTCTTTCTTGCCAGCTTCAGCTCCTTTATCTGTTCCTGATATATCTTGCCTTGCAGCCCGAGAATCTCGTTTCTTAGCTTTATCTCTGCATTTTTATTCTCTATTTCATCCTCAAATTCTGCCACATCTATAATTGCCAGCACCTCTCCCTGCTCAACATATTGTCCCAAATCCACCTTTATCTCCAATATTTCGGTTGCATTTTGGGTAAAATGACAATATTCCTCCGTCACTACATCTGCAATCTTAACCTCTGTTCTTCCGACCACACCTCGCTCCACCGGTCGATAGGACTGATTATTTACTACCGGCTCCAACAGTATCGGAGCTTCACTTTCTTTCCCGCAGCCGGACAAAAGCAATACAGCTGCCAGTAAAAATGTACTAATTCTCCGCTTCTCCTTCAATTCAATGTCACCCTCTCTCCCTCTTCAAGCCCTTTCAGAATAATGGCATATCCGTCAATTACATCACCAACAATTACTGGAGCCGCCTGTCTGAATCCATCCTCGTCCAGCAAAAAAGCATAATATTTACCGTCCACTTCAGTAATCGCAGACTCCTCAACATAAACGGCATCGGAAATCACCGGTTTATGAATTTCCATAATCAATTCATCAGTTTCTGTCACACCAGTCATCTCCGAAACCGGATGAAAGGTAATAACATTTTTTTCACCCTCCATCTCTACCTCGACAACCTCCATTTTGTAGACCACCATGCCAAGCTGTGCGTCATAAATGTCACCGACCTGAAATTCATAATCATCTGATGTGGAGGCTGTGTAATCGGATGACCCCGAAGCAACCCTTACCAGCGTTTTTCCTGCCGTAGCATAACCCTTATACAATTCGTCACTTACCTCTGTCACAAGCCCTCCCTTCTTTGCAATCAGCCGATATTGGGAAAGCCGCTGATTTTGCTCTTCAATATACAGATTGGCTATATTAACATCTCTTTTCAGCTTCTCAACATCCGCAGCATAATCCTTTTTCCCACTGATTTTCATCAGCTTTGTATAATGGTCAATCAGCATTTCATCTTCTGTCTTGCGCTCCTCGTACTCTGCAATAGCCTTTTCAATATCCTCTGCCTTAAAGGCTACCATCACATCACCTTCTTTGACTCTGGACCCCTTTTCCACATTATTTTCTTCCACCTCCAACAGCTCCTGATTGATTGAATAAGCGTTGATCTCATATTCATCCGGCTTCAGCCTCAGCGTAAGCATCGGTTCAATCGTTCCCCGTTGAACAAGCGTAGTCTGATATACATTCTTCTGGTATTCCTCGATAGTTACAAACACCTCTTTCCCTCCTGTGCTCTCCTGGCGGTTACAGCCGGAAAGAACCGGTATTACACACAGAAGAAGAAATATGTAATAGACTCTTTTCCTATATTTCACTCCCATTTTTCTCATCTCCGTTCATCAATTTATCACCAAGCCTGTTTTGCACAGCTCAGCCTTATGTCTATACCTTACGACCCTTCTGCATCAAATTTTTATCCATAAAGTTCTTCAAATTTTCTATTTTACGAAACTATGCATTTCTGATACAATTATCCGGTATCCTAATGTTGGGAGATTTATATGATGAATATTTTAATTGTAGAGGACGAGCGTCCTATATCCGATTTAATAAAAATGAACTTAGAGGATTCTGGATTTCACTGTACCTGTGCCTATGATGGTCTGGAAGCAGCGGATATTTTAGAGGAACACTATTTTGATTTGGTTCTGCTGGATATCATGCTTCCCCACATTAACGGATATGAGCTTTTAGACTATATCCGCCCCTTAAACATTCCAGTTATTTTCCTGACTGCCAAGGCTGCAACCATGGATAAAGTTAAAGGACTGAATCTCGGAGCTGAGGATTATATCGTAAAGCCCTTTGAAGTTTCCGAATTGCTGGCCCGGGTCAACGTTGTACTCCGCCGATTTCACAAAAGCGAGAAAATCCTCGCCTTCCATGATTTAATTATTGATTTGGATAAACAATCTGTTCAACGGGGCAGTGAAACAATCAATCTGACGCCAAAGGAATTTGACCTCCTTGTATATTTGGTCCGCAACAAGGATTTAGTTCTGCAGCGAGACTCTATTTACGAAGCGGTATGGGAAACTGAGTATGACGGCAACACCCGGACACTAGAGCTCCATATTCAAAGACTGCGCAAAAAAACCGGATTAGAACACCATTTAAAGACTCTTTATAAATCCGGGTACCGTTTAGATTCAGAGGCATAGCAAAGGAGTAAATTTATGCGTTTCCGATATAAGGTAATTATGATTAATATCGCTTTTCTTTCCGTTGCCCTTGGAATTCTCAGTTTTCTGATGATTCATCGGAATTTTACCCAAGCCTCGGAAATACAGATTTCCTATGCCATAGAGGAAAATAATCTGATCCATTCCTCCATTGAATACCAGATACTGGATGTCATTAACCAGAAAAATCCAGACATCCCGGAAAGTCTTAAGAGCGCTGGGCAGGAAACCTGTTCCCAGATTCTCTCAAAGGATACCGTGTTATTTATCATATACGGCGGGGAGCTCATCTATAGCAGCGATGAACTAACCGTGGATATCGAGGTACTTCCTGAACCGTTACTGAGTTCGTTGAAGCTGGGCGAAAAAAAACATCTCACCAAAAGGGAGAAACAGGACTATTATATCTATATTGCTTCAAAAAATATTATAGATGATACCGATTTATACATTATCACAAAACGCAATGCCAATGATACCTATCATCTGCTTTACAGCCAAATCCGGTATTTTCTTCTTCTTATCCTTATCGTCCTGGCTGTCTGCTCCGTTTTTATGTATTTTATCAGTACCCATCTTACAAAACCAATGGAACAGTTAAACTCCATTTCCGACTATTTTGCACAGGGCGATTATCAGGTACGGGCTGATATCAACTCCGACGATGAAATCGGTCTGCTGGCAGAAAAATTTAATCAGATGGCTACTGCCGTTTCTGAACATATCGAAGAACTGAACCAAATGGTAAAACAACACGAACAGTTTGTAGCGGATTTTACCCATGAGATTAAAACACCGATGACCACAATTATCGGCTATGCAGATACTCTCCGCACAAGAAAAATGAACGGAGAGCGTCAACGGCTTGCCTATGAGTATATTTACAGTGAAGGCAAACGATTGGAGAATATGTCCATGAAGCTCTTTGACTTAATTTATCTGAAGGACCATGACCTGGAAAAAAGCGAATTATCTGCCGCCGGGCTGGTCCAGGAAATCTCCGAAAGTATGCAGCCCATATTGGACCACAGAGATATCCGGCTGGAAACCCAGACTGAAGATGCCGTTATTTACGGCGACCGGGAACTGCTTAAAACCGTATTTATCAATCTTATTGACAATGCACGAAAGGCCTCTGACGAAAACACAGTAATTTTTCTTAGAAGCTATTTTGCCCATGACGGCTATATAATGGAAGTGGAGGATTCCGGCTGCGGCATGACAGAAGAAACCATCCGTCATATATGCGATGAATTCTATAT
>CAMWYM010000105.1 GCA_947178475.1 uncultured Clostridium sp.
CTGAAATCAAGGCGGGAAGCTCCATGAAAATAAATAGCAGCGGAATTACGGAGAGAAACTGAGACATTGTAAAGTTAAACTAGGGAGGAAGAGGGTTGAAAGCTTCAAAATTGCTGATAAATGAATGGAATAATGTTAATCAGATGATTAAAACACGCTCTGCTTCCTATGCAGCGGATTGGGATTTTAGCGAAGAAAGACCGGATATGGGAAGTGCGCTGGCATTGCTTTTTGCCGGGATGATGAGGGATACATTGAATAATTACAGTAAGCTTCCCGATATGTACAGACTTCAGTTCTATAATCTTTTAGATGCAAAGAGGCTGCCTGCCGGAGCAGCTAATGGATATGTAACCTTTTCAACTGTCAATGATGAGGTTTTAGGGTCCAGGCTGGAAACAGGCGAAAAGGTGAGGGGAATGTCGGAGGATGGAGAGCCCGTTACCTTTGAAATACAGGAGGACATATTTGTATCTCCTGCGAGATTAAAAGATATTTATTATGTAAGCGGAAGGGATGACTATATAGGACCGCCTCAGGAATTTCCGGTTAAGCTGCAGGAAAAGAGGGGGGAAAACAGACAGTCGCATATTTTTTATATCGGTCATGACACCCTGTTCAGAGTGGATACAGCAGGAGAGCTTATGCTTGATTTTCATGCCTTGGGAGATAGGGAAGAGAATGAAATAGGTGAATTCCTGATGAACCAGGTTACATGGTTTTACTATACTGACAGCGGTTTTGTGGAGTTTCCGGGCTTCCGTTTTGAGGGCGGACGGGTATATCTGCAAAAGGAGAAGGGAATGCCTGCCTTTGCACGGACACAGGTACAGGGAAAGGAGTGCTTTTGGATTCGCCTTGAATCACAGAAGCTTCCTTCAGAGAGCAGGATTAGTTTCCGCAGGCTTTCCCTTGGCTGCAGTGCGGTGAGCCTGGTGCCGGAGACAGTATATGATGGGAATGTGGAGCTGGATATAGAGAAATTTCTTCCTTTCGGTGAGCATCCGTACCCATATGCACAGGTATTTATCTCTTCAAGCGAGATTTTTTGTAAAAAGGGAGCAATGATAGGACTGGATTTTGAACTGGATTTTTTGGAATATCCGGGTGAGTTACAGTCACCTCAGATGCCAGTGAGATGGAGAAATATTATGCATGCATCGGAATTTAAGAAGACAGAGCAGGTAGATATGGTTGTGGATTCTGTGATATGGGAATATTATAACGGTTCCGGATGGACCAGAATACCTGACACAAGGAGATATGAAACGATTTTCAGGGAGCGGACCGACAGACGGAGGACCTCAGTGAATTTTGTCTGTCCGGAGGATATCTGTCCCTTTTTGCTGTCGGCAGGAGAAGAATACTGTATAAGAGTCCGTATTACCGGAATATCAAATTTGTATGCTATGGATGGGATTTATATTGCTCCCCGGATAAAAAATCTTACTCTGCATTACCGATATGAGGATGCGCTTATTGCACCTGACTATGCGTTTGCAATAAATCACATGAATGTGGAGAAAATGGTGTGCAGCCGGGAGTTTACACCTTTCTATAATCTATTTCCGGATAGGGATATGCTTTATTTGTTGTTTTCCAGACCATTGCAGGAGGAGGGAATTCGGTTGTTGTTTGCAGTGAAGGGAAAAGGAGCGTTAGCTTCCCTGCATTATCGATATGAGTATTATGGTAATGGGGGATGGAGCCTGTTAAAAGTAGAGGATGACACAAAAAATTTCTCTAAAACCGGGCTTGTGACCATCTACAAAGAACACGCTTTTGCAGAACAGGAGTTTTTTGGCTGCCGGGGATATTGGATACGGATTATCCGGGAAGTGGCTGATGATACGAATGCCGAGGCAGGAAGTCCGGTTATTATGGCTATTCACATTAACTCCGTCCCGGCTCGTGCAGCGGAGGGAAGTGGAAAACGGGGAAACCTGCCACCAAAAGCAATTCAGACTATGGATAGAAATATAGGGTTTATCAATGCAGTAACTAATCATGAAGCTATGGCGGGGGGCTATGACGAGGAAACAAAGGAGCAGGCAGTGAAGAGAATAGCATCCAGTTTAAGACATGGCAGCCGTGCGGTTACACCCAGAGATTTTGAGGATTTGGTCTATAGTGGGGTTCGTGATGTGCTGCAGGTGAGATGCTATCCGGGGAGGGATGAAAGTGGAAACAGGACACCGGGACATGTGACTCTGGCAGTGCTTCCTGATACAAAGATACGGCAGGGAGGATATTTTGAACATATGCGGGAAAGCATTTACCGATGTCTGCTGCCATATATAGACAGACGTATTTATGACGAGGGCAGGCTTCATATCGTGGAGCCAGAGTGGGTGGCATTAAACCTGTATATGTCGGTTGTGGCTGTCCCCTTGCTTAAAGCTTACCAGCTTAGAGATAAGATAATTCACAGAATTCTCAGCTTTATTGACCCAGTGACCGGTAACTTTGACGGGAATGGATGGAAGATTGGGATTTTGCCGTCAATCCTTCAGATTCAGAATATATGCAGTCAGATAGAGGAGGTTTGCTATATTAAAAATATCAGTTTGCGGGACGAGCATCCGGAGAGCAGCTACGTGTTGGGAATCAGCGGTGAACACGAGATAGAAATATTGTTTGAATAGACACTGGCTATTGCAGAAGTATGAGTGTTGGAGATATAAGGAGATAAAGGGTTATGTTGGAAGTAGAGGAGTTAGACAATCCATCATTTCTGGAACTTGTAGAGAAGGCGAAGGAGGATATACAGGATATATATCCATTGTGGACAAACTATAATCCCGCAGATAGCGGAATAGTGTTGTTAGAGCTTTTTGCATATGTGACAGAGCTGCAGCAGTTTCATCTGCAGCAGATGGGTCCTTCCCATTATATGATGCTTCTGCACCTGCTGGGACTTTGTCCAGAAGGTTTAAAGTCTGCCAGGGTATATGCCAGAGCAGAGGGGGTGTATCATGCCTTTTTGCTGTCTAAGGGGACAAAGGCATATGCGGATACTCTTATCCTTGAGGCGGAGCATCCAATCTATCTTGAAAAAGACAATATAATCAAGGAGGAAAAACAGCGCCCTTTTTATCCTTTTGGAGAAAATCCGGTTTCCGGAGCATATTATGATATCCGTTTGAGGTATGGACTGGAAAAGCAGAATATCCATACCCTGTATTTTCATTTATATGATAATTATGCAGTGCCAAGAAATATCATCGATAAGGAGCAGTTTATTCCACTTGTTGAATTAAGTCTTTCCTGTTATGACGGAAGGGAGTATGTGGAATGTGAAATCGTAGAGGATACAACCGTTGGACTTCTGCAGACGGGAGTAATAAGCTTTCGGTTGAAGGAAAGAATGGGACAGTGGAATGGGGAATACCGCTTAAGGCTTACCGTACAGGGTGAATATGATACAGCACCGCTTTTGCAGGGAGTCTGCTTTAATATGGTTCCTCTCATACAGCGGGATACAAAGGTGGAATGCCGGGAATTTCTTCTGCCAAAAGAAAAGAAAGAGTTTTATCAGGTGGATGTTGATTACTGGCTGGCAGTACAGGAAAATACAGATGTCTATATACGCACGGCTTTGGGGTATAGGAAAACTACAGAGTTTTCTTCTTATGTCTATGACCGGAAACGACATTTTGTTTTTGACAGTGCATTGTTTGATAGGATAGCCGGTGATGTAGGAATCTGTCTGGTATCCTGCTTAACCAATTTGAATAAAGACGAATACGTTTATTACGGAAACGGTATGCCGGATCAGAGCTTTTTTCTCCCGGACAGGAATGTGCTGGGGGAAATGTTTTCTGTGTGGATTGAGAGCACTGAGGGTTCAGATTGCTATGTCCGGTGGAATCGGGTTCTTGATTTTGCCAGAGCAGATAAAGAGGACCGTGTTTATGTCATAGATGAAAAGGATGGAGTTTTAAGGTTTGGAAATGGCAGGCAGGGTATTATGCCGAAGGGAAGGATAGAGATCATATCTTATGCAGTATGTGCCGGGAAGAACGGCAATATCCAAAGAAACCAGATAAGTGGGTTTGTGGAGGAAAGAGGAGCAGCCAAATTGTATAATCCGTTTCCTGCCCTTGGCGGGGAAGAAGCGGAATCCGTTTATGACTGTGTGCAGAGATACAAGGAACATACCAGTATAAAAAAGAGGGCGGTTACCCAAAAGGATTATGAGGAGGTAATCCGAAATACACCGGGGCTTAGGATTAAAAAGGTAAAGGTTTTTCCTTCTCCGCTGAAGGAGAATATGTTAGAGGCAGTAGTTCTTCCCTTTACGAATGGGAAGAGGATTCTGAAAGGAGATGCTTATAACAGAAACATTATCCATCTGCTGGAGAAAAGGAAAATGCTGGGTACAGGAATAATTGTAAGGGATCCGGAATACATTGGTATTTTTATCCAACTGGAAATATTGGTGCAAAGCAGGTATATGCAGGCTCATAAAAGTATTGAAGCGCATATCCGAAATTACTTTGAAGAGCAGATAGATTTTGGAAAGACAATTGTTTACAGCGGGGTGTTTGGATATATTGATGCATTACCTGAAACAGCAGGAATTCATTCTCTTGAGATTAATGCCAGAGGGCGGGGAGTACTTCGGGACGATAATCGGGACATCCATCTTCCGTTTTATGGAATAGCAAATCTCGAAGAGGTAAATATACGCTGTATGCTTACAGACCGGTGATAAGAGGGACATGCTTATGGTTGACATAAAATATTTTTTGCTAAATAAAGAGGAAGATTATATCAGACAGGATATGTATCTGTGTACTGCACTGCTAGATAGTGGAGAAAAACAGACCTGCTGGTCCAGACTTTGTGTAAAACAGGAGAGTGCGCAAAACCATATAGCAGGATTGAGGATATTTATATCAGAGGAGGCTTGTCTTTCTTATGAAAGCAGACAGTGGGATATAGGCAGCCTGATTATGGATGAGGATATTTTGATAGAGGATAAGCTGTTGATGTATGCTAAATATCAGGTCATGGAGCTTGGGGATAGTTCAGACTATCTTTTAGAAGGAGTGACAGGAAGATATATGTGGCTGGTGGCAGTCAATTTACCCGATAATGGTATACAGCCCTTTTTACCGGAAATACAGATTTTTTTTCAGGCAGATTCATGGCTTTCCCTTTTGCCGGAAATATATAGAAAGCATTCTAAAGAAGATAACTTTCTGTTTCGCTATTTAAGCATTTTTCAGTGGATATACTATGATATGAGCAAAAAAATAGAGGAGACTCCCAGTATGCTTTATCCGCCCCTTGCCGATATGGAGACACTGGAGTGGCTGGCAGGCTGGTTTGATATAGATGACAGGATGGTCTGGAGCAGGGAACAAATGGTTTATTTAATTGAAAACGGAAGCAGGCTGTGCAGTATTCGGGGAACCAGAGAGTATATAGAGGAGATGATTCGTCTGTTTACCGGATATACACCATTTATTGTAGAGTATTATCAGACAGGCGGCTATAAGACAGATATGAGGAAGACTAATCTGTTGGAGATGCTTTACGGTGAAAACGCATATGCTGTTACTATTCTGCTGCCTCAGGCTGCCATAGGAGGAAGGCAGGAGGTCGCGGTACTCCGGCGGATTATCCGTTCCTCGGCGCCCGCTGACGTGGATTGCCGGCTGGTGGTTTTGGAACCCTATATTTATCTTGATTATTACAGCTACATAGGAATTAACAGTTGGCTGAGTGATGATAAGGATATGGCGTTGAATGAAAATACGCTGACAGGAAATAGACTTTAAAGGAGGGCTTGCGGTTGAAAAATTTAAAATATTTTCCTTTTGAGAGAAACCGGTATTTTTACGGCAAGCTTCTCAGTGTTGATGATTTTAGCGCAGAACAGCGTTATATGAATGATAAGAGAAGGCTGTTAAATAGATTTCTATATGGTACCGGTGTAGTATGTGGAATGCAGGTGGTGGAGATTGATGATGTCACGATTTCTCTGGAGATGGGGCTTGCACTGGATTTCTCAGGAAGAGAGATTGTTGTGGACCGTCCGGTAACAAAAAAGCTTTCCTCTGTTGAAGGCTTCTCCAAATATGCAGTCACTGAGGAGGATAGGCGAGATTTATATCTCTGTATTGCCTATGATGAAAAGGTAGAGGAGCCGGTATATAGCGTAACGAGAGCGAACAGTGAACAGGAGGAGGAATTTAACAAGTATGTGGAGGGATACCACCTGTATGTGACAGCTGAGGAGCCGGAGAAGCAGGGACATCGCATTGCAGATTTGTATGAGGTGACGCAGACGGTATTTCAGGGGGACGGAATCCGCATTCTTCAGACTGTGCCACGGTATATAAAAAGTGGTACATCTGCAAAATTTACGGTGATTGTGGAAAAGACCTGGCAGACAAAGCCGATTGCCTTTTCCTATCAGCTTCAGCTCTCCGGTATGGAGCAGTTGGGAGGCAGCACGGCTACCGTTTCCTTTGATGAGAATAAGAATATACCTGCTGACCGGTATTATTTCACTGGGGAAATCCGGGCAAAATCGGTGAACAGAACGGAGGGATTTATGGAGCTGGTTTCTGACAGTTTTCTGCTTACTGTGGGGAAGGATACAAAAAGGGATTTGATTCAGGGAAGATTCCGTGTCAGCATTATTGACACTGATGTAGAGCATGCGATTATCAACCAATATTATCGTTCGGCTATGGAGGATATTATCAGGGACAGCTATGAGCAGCCTATTTATCTTGCAAGGCTTAAGGTGATACGGGCGGGAGATACCTATGTAATTGAGAAGGTAGAAAATCTTCCGTATAAGCAGTATGTGTGGAACAATGTTTTGTCACAGACTATGGAGTCTATGAGGCTGGGGCAGGAGAAGGAGGTTGTCCGGTTTGCAAAGGTTCAGCAGCCGAAAGGGGAGATTCCGGCGAAAACGGTGGGTGATCAGCTGCAGATTCAGACAGGAAACGCAATTATCAATCTGGGAGCAGGAGGTGTTCCAGGGCAGAGATTTTGCTCCGAAGAAATCGTACATGGTCTGGGGCTTGGTGAGGTGTTTATCTCGCTGGCTCTTTCTGGTAAGGTCTTGGATAAGGAATACAATATATTCGGGAATCCGGATGTGTTTGAGGACACTGGATACCCTAAGCTGGAGCTGGCAGCCCGGACAGATGAGAAAAGGGGCAGCTTTGTGATTGGAGTAAAATGTCTGGGTCAGATAAATAGGGATCGTATTCAGGTTTCATGGATGGCAGTGAAGGACAGTGCGGTACAGCTGATGGAGAAAGGAGAAAGACAATTGACAATCCGCCCAGATATTGTCAATCTTCAAATCAGGGAAGGGCACTATTTTGAGGCAGTATCCGTTGGTGAAATACGAAAACACATCAGGTGGAGTGTAAAGGAGCCGGAGGGCGGAACGATTGACGATAACGGATATTATACTGCTCCAAGCCAGTCAGGAGTCTATGAGATTATTGCGCAGGATATGGAAGATACGTCACTGACCGCTATGGCTTTTGTTATTGTCAGGGATGTGTTTTGAAGGTTAGAGGTGATAGGGTGATCATTCAGGCATTTGAAGAAACATATGATGTGATATATATAAAAAGGGAAATGGAGCAATACAGGGTGATGCAGTGCCGTTGCATGAGAAGCGGTGAAGACTATACGGTGTTTCATTTTAGGATAGCACAGATGGTAAGAGAGCTTCTTCCACTATTCTATACTCTTGAAGAAGATACTGCATACGACGACTATAAGGGATGCTTCTCAAAAGACGGGGAGTTATATGTGTTCTTTTATCAGAGAGAGGGAGTACCGCTGTCAGGCTTGCTGGTAACGCAGTCCCTGCCATTGGAACAGAGAAATCAGATGATAAAGAGGATAATGGAGAAATTTTTACTCTGGAGGCTGCCGGATTTTATGATTTGCCAGCTTCTTGATGTAAGCAGGATTATGTGGCGTGACGGCGAGGTAGAGTTTGACTACGACTGGAATCCCGCCTTTGGCAAAGACAGTGGAATGACAGAGGTAAATCAGAGGATGGAAAAACTGTTAAAGGATGTATTTTCGGAGGAGGTAGGTAGGGGGAGTATTCCGGGACTAGCAGGAATCATAACCCGTCTGGAACAAAATGTGCCGGAGGACTTCTTTGCTGTGTATGAAGCATACAGCAGTCTGTATGATGTGCTGGAAAAGGAAGCCGGTGAGTATGTAACCGGCTTTACAAAATTAAAAAACAAAATTGCTGAGGTTATGCAAAGGGGAGCAGAGGTGCTTAAAGTTGTTTTGTTTCTCGCTGCTTATACAGTGGCATTAGTACTGTTGGTAAAGGAACTTCGAAGCCACAAGGAGAAGCAGGAGCCTGCTCCGGGAGTTATTTATGAGACGATAGGAAACCTGCAGATAAAATAAGAAGGGCGGAAAAGAAAATGTCAGAAAAATCTTATTTTCGAATCGGAAGGTATTATGTAAGGAAAATGTTTGTGGCGGTTATTCTTGTTCTCTTTACCTTTCTTCCTCTTATCCTTATTGGATTTGTATTTCCCTATATCACAAAAAATCTGTTTCCCAGATGGTTCACCAAAACCATGTATGTCAATGCGGAAGAGAGACTTGACTATACAGGCAGGGTAAAGCTTACCGCTGCGCAGCAGAGGGACACGGTTCTCTTTATAGGAACCTTGAAGGAGGGAAGGATTGAGGGGGAGGGGGTTCTTTATGACTATGATGGCAATGTATTATACAGGGGAAGCTTTGCGGAAGAAATGTATTCCGGAGCAGGGACGGAATATTACCCTGACGGAAATGTGAAATATCAAGGGAATTATGTGCTTAATCAATATGAGGGTGAGGGGGTTTTGCATTACCGTGACGGAACCAAGAAGTATGAAGGGACTTTTGTGGCGGGGCTCTTTGAGGGAAAGGGTTCCTATTATGATGAAAGCGGAAAGCTGGAGTATGAGGGGGAGTTTGCAGGAGGAAAGTATGAGGGGACAGGACAGAGCTTTTATGACAGTGGGCAAAAGCGGTATGTCGGAGAATTTTCAAGGGGACTTTATAGCGGAATGGGAATACTTTATGCCGAAAACGGAGAGGTGATTTACAGAGGAGAATTTCTGGACGGATTATATGAGGGGCAGGGAAAGCTGTATGAGAAGGGTGATGTAGCTTCAGAGGGGGAGTTTGCAAAGGGAAAATTTACTGGTGGAAATACAATTTTATACTACAAGGACGGTACGGTGATGTACATAGGTGATGTTGTGGACGGTGAAAAGAGTGGGGAGGGAAAGCTGTATGATGAGGACGGAAAGCTAATCTATGAGGGGAATTTTGTAAAGGATAAAAAGGAAGGAATGGGAACGGCCTATGATGAGGATGGAAAAGTAATCTACATTGGGGAGTTTGTTCAGGATAAATATCAGGGAGAGGGGAAAAGGTTTGAACCGTCCACGGGAAATATTGTTTATGAGGGTAGTTTTTTCAATGGTTTGTACTATGGCTTCGGCAAGCTTTATGAAGAAAATACAAAGGTGAAAATTTATGAGGGAGAGTTTCGATATGGTCTCTATGATGGATATGGTATTTTATATGCAGCGGACGGTTCTATGCAGTATGACGGAAAATTCCTGTTAGGGAAATATCATGGGTATGGTATTTTGTATAATCCAGTTACAGGAGAAATTATTTCTGAGGGAGAGTTTAGGAATGGTATTCTAGTGACACCTGCGGAAAACGATGATAGCGAGGAGGGTTAATCAGTGGAACAGGATTATGTAATCACAAAAACAGGTATAAAATTTATGGAAGTAGTAAGGGGGCTTATCGGAAGCAGGATTGATATTGATGCAGACCGTATTGGGTTGTGTATGCCCGGAGATAACCAGAATCTTTTGGTATGTATTGGTCTTTATGATATCAGGAGAAATACAGATGTGTATACACGAAATATGATTTCCATAAGTGCAACGGAGCTAAAATACCCTTCCAGCTATTATGACCTTTATTATCTTATTGTTCCCTGTTCCGATGGTGATTTGAAATACAGGCTGGAAGAGGAGATGAAAATTTTGGATATTATCATCCAGTTTTTGGGAGACGAGCATTTTTTAAATGAGGAAAAAGGGGTGGAGATGGAGCTTTGTAACATGGATTTTGAAGATAAAGCAAAGATATGGACAGGACTTAATCAACCGATGAAAAATGCAGTGTATTGTAAGGTTGGACCGGTGGAAATACAATCTACCAGAACAAAGAAGGTATCAAGAGTTACAGATATTCAGATGGATTTTGTAGGGGAGGAAGGATAGATGGCAAATATGGTTTGTGGAGGCGCTATGTGCTCCTGTTCGTTTGGAATGGCTCCGTCTGCATTGATGGTGACACCGGAAAACAAGTGTCTTACCTCCATGCCGCTGGCAACAATCATGGATAATATTCCGCTTAAAAATATACTGCCATTTGGGATGTGCAGCAGTATGGCAAATCCGGTAGTGGCAGCGGCTACTGCGGCAGCTCTTGGGGTATTGACACCAATGCCGTGCATTCCGGTTATCCCGGCACCCTGGGCGCCGGGAAGCCCAAAGGTACTGATTGCGAATAAACCGGCATTGACTAATACCTCCAAGCTGATGTGTGCCTATGGAGGTGTGATTCAGATATCTAATCCGGGTGCACTTACCATTACTACATCATAGGTGATTGTGAAACTCAATTTTTCAATATGTCCGTTGTACAATATAGACAAATCACCGCAGGGCACGCTTGCG
>CAMWYM010000106.1 GCA_947178475.1 uncultured Clostridium sp.
ACTGTGAATGGGACAGTATAATGCAGTCATAGTCTCCGGTGGCAATGCGGGAAATAAACTGTTTCCGCCTGCTCTTTTCAAAGTCACGTTCCGTTGCCACTAAAATATTGGCAGAAGGGTAAAGCCTTAAAAATTCACTGGCAGTCTGTCCGATTAACGGTTTGGGAACAACCATCGCTGTCTTATTTGCCAGCCCTAATCTTTTCTGCTCCATGCATGCTGCCATCATCTCAAAAGATTTCCCGGCTCCCACACAATGGGCAAGCAGGGTATTTCCTCCCATGAGGATACGTGCCACCGCATTTTTCTGGTGCTGTTTTAACTGAATATCCGGGTTCATGCCGGGGAATGTCAGGTGTGAGCCGTCATATTCCCGAAGCCTTATATTGTTAAAGGTTTCATTATAATAGATGACATATTTGTTTCTCCGCTCCGGCTCTTTAAATATCCATTCTCGGAATGCCTCCTTTAGCTGATTCTGTTTTTCCCTTGCAAGCATGGTTTCTTTTTGGTTTGTGACATAATGGTAATTCCCATCACCATCATCCACTCTGTCCCTGACTGTAATTGTCCGCAAATTTAAAGTATTTTCAAAAATGGAATAGGCATCCATTCTGGAAGTACCATAAGTCTTGGTTGCCGCTACCGACCGGTTATCCAGCCGCTTATTTTCTATAAACCATTCCATCTGAAATTTATTTAAGTGAACCTGTATGCCCGATGAAGAATACTCCGTTCTTCTTGCCTGTGCCCGGTAGGGGGTATTCAGGGTTTCATAAAGAAATCTTTCATAATCCTCTGCTTCAATCCACGTTGTACCAATCCGCACCTCAATTTCCGATGCATCCAGATCCGGTGGCTGTACCTGCTCTAATGCTGTTACATTCTCTCCAAACAATTCCGGATGTTCCTTTTCACATACCCTTGCCATCCGCAGCTTATCCCTTACATTGCCGGACAGATATTCGTCAGCAGTTTCCCAGCCATAATTTTCATCATGCTCCAGATAATGCTGCGGATTCAGAAAAATCACACCCTTTAATTCCTCAATCATCTTCTGTCTCTGCTTATCCTTGGGAGCATCCGGCTCATAGATACTCAGCATAAAGGGAATATTTACCCCGTTAAATTCATTGATGGAAATATTCAATGCCTCTACTGCTGTTTCCACATGGTGGATTTCCTGCCTTGCACGGATAGTCTGTTTGGTAAATATATCCGCTTTGCTTACCTTTCCCTCCTCATCCACTACTTCCAGCGAGCATAAAAGAGGGTAATCCTCATCGTCCCGGAAGGCTCTGGAATTACCCTGTGAAGTGATATAACCGTATTTTGCAGTATAACGGTCATACCCGGTATTGAGTTTTTCCTGCGCCGCCTTTAATTCTTCCTCACTGCATCCCGCAAGCTGTATAGCAATCAGATGTCTGGCAGCTCTTCGTATGGCATCCATTCCCCTGATGCGCTCCATAATTTTCTCTCCCACCTCCTGCCGGTACATACGGGAATCCTTGCGGAAGTATAGTTTTTCGTCCACAAACGTGTAAGTAAAGTTTTTCACGTCAGGATCAGCCGGAATACTTTCCTCTGTCTTCTCTTCCCTTTCTGCCAGTGTTTCAAAGTTCTGCATCTGTGCGGAGATATTGCCTACCGCCAGCTGTAAGGCTTCGTACAGGCTGAAGCCCTCCTTATCATTGACACAGACCGTATACTGGGAATCCCTGCCATACCGTCCTGTATCATACTCCATGTGCCCAAGCATCATTTCCGGATGTTCGGCAAAGTAAGCATTGACCGGAATCCCGTTTTCTGTCATGCCTAAATGAATCCAATCCAGTTCTGCGGTAATCTTACGTTCCCGTTTTTGAAAGAACAGGATGTCACTGGTTACCTCCGTTCCTGCATCTCCTTTGAATGCAGTATTAGGCAGCCGGACTGCCCCGATTAACTCGGCACGCTCTGCCAGATATTTTCTTACACTACTGTTTTTCTTATCCATGGTTCCTTTTGTGGTGACCACCGCAACAATACCGCCCGGTCTTACCTTATCCATGGATTTTGCGATAAAATAGTCATGGATTTTAAAATTTTCCCCATTGTACTTTCTGTCATATACCTTGTAATCCCCAAAGGGCACATTTCCCACCACCACATCAAAGAAATTGTCCTCATAGTCCGTTTCTTCAAATCCTTTCATCTGAATGTCAGCCGACGGATACAGCTGCTTTGCAATTCTTCCGCTGATACTGTCCTTTTCCACACCGTAAAGCCTGCTGCCTGACAGGCTCTCCGGCAGGCTTCCGAAAAAGTTACCGATGCCTGCACTTGGCTCTAAAATATTGCCGCCCTGAAATCCAAATCTGATTAGTGCCGTGTATATGGCACCGGTTACTTCCGGCGGGGTATAAAAGGCACTGGTTACGGTTTCCCTTGCCGCCCGATATTCCTCTGAGGTCAGAAGCTCTTTTAACTGCTGATACTCTCTGCTCCAGCTTTCATTGTGTTCATCAAATGCTTGGGGAATTCCACCCCATCCTGCATACTTTGCTAAGATATCCTGTTCCTCTGGTGTGGCACTCCGTTTTTCTGCCTCAATCTTCTTTAATGTCCTGACCGCTTCCACATTCCATTGAAATCTGGTTTTTGCACCACCATACTCACGGTTAAATACACTAAGAACATAATTCTTATGATTCTTTCCTGGTTCATCGCCCAAAGCTGATGCTGGCTTGTTCTTCTCCATCTCATACCGCATGGCATCGGTAATCCCCATTTCCTCAACCTCATCAGGGATTGCAAATTCGTCCAGCACTCCTACAGCATCATCCGGCTCTTCTATAGAATCATCCTCCTGAAATTCCCGTAAATCAACACCACCGGGTACTTCTAACTGCTTCTTATATTCGGTCGAAGATAAATGATACTCATTGGTAAGTATCAATGCACCAATCTCTGCCTCCACCGCATTCCAGCCAAGGTATCCTTCTTTTTCTCCTTCTTCATCCAGCCATTGGAATCGTAACCCTTTGCCATGAAAGCTGTCATAACCGTGCAGACCATATCCCTCAATGGGCCAGCCCGCACCTCCCTGTCCGTACTCTTTTTTAATTGCTTTTACCCGCTCTTTTTTATCCGGTATATTCTGATACATGGCAATAATGCGCTTTTTGCCGCCTTCAAAACCGCTTCCGTGCAGAAGTACCTCCACAACATACTCATGCGGGACATTTGCTTCCCGCTTCGGATTCAGATAATGATATTTCCCTTTTGCTTCCGTCCGGGCAATCTCCCGGTTCAGCTTATCCATATAGCTTTCAGCAGCGGGCTTATTCATATCCATATATTCAAAAAGGGATGCCTGATGGTATTCGGCATCCCTTGGGGTTTCTGTCGTGCTGGCTCCTAACGAATCCAGCTCCCTTAATTCTTTATCTAATTCTTCCTGTGTTTCTAATGAAACTGATTTATGATCTGATCTCTGACGATTTCCTCCGCCTGCAGTCTTGCCTGCATACGAATCTGGTACATCTCTATCGTGGACTGTGGATTCTCCGGCTTGTGTTTCTTTAGATACCGCCCCGTCAGCTTGTCCATTAACTGATTTGCTTCTTCCTCCACTTCCTTTAATGTCTGATTCAGCTGTCCGAACCGCAACAGACTCCGGAACCTTTGCGGATATCTGCTCTCCAGATACTCCCTCGCCATGATTCCGAACTTCCCTAATGTGACGCTCTCTGGTTCTTCCATTCGGATGTCCGGATACAGCAGACCGTCCTTCTCCTCGTGATAAGTGATTGTTAATGCTTCCATAATGCATTCTCCTTTCTTGTTCTAACCTCGTAATGTTACGGCTAAAGTTTTTAAGAACAGCACAGGAAACATCACATACCAGAGAACCAAGTACGCTGATATGGCTTTCCACTGTCACATCAACTATCGGACTTAAGTCCAGTTCTTCGCTACTTAAGTCGAATCCGCATCTTGTACCTACTGCATATAATATACTGTCCGTTACCAGCTTCTCCGCAATAAGCTCTGGCGTTTTATTCTCTTCGCCTGTTAATACATGCCCTGCAAGCGTTACGACTTCGGTCATCCGTTCACCGAAATCCTCTTTTATTATGCCTTTTATTTCCTGCTTTGTAAAGGCTTTTAACTGATTCAGCTGATTTTTTCTATCCGCTGCAATTTCCTTCTCCAAATCCCCCTGTTTTTGTAAAAGCATAAGATAATCAGGAAGATTATCCCCCTCTAAATCCCAGCTGAGTTTCTGCTTTTTCCCTCCTGTATCGCTGATATCGAATACATACCGGAAATACGGCTTTAGTATCCGTGACGGGAAGATAGCAATTCCCTTGCTTCCTCTTTTTACATAGCGGTCTACTTTTTTCCAAGTGTCATAATCCGCAATCAGCGTAGCACTTGGCTTTTGGGCATATACCATTAACACGTTATCAAACTCATAGCGGTATATCTGTCCCATCAACCGGCAGACCGCCTTCCAGTCCTCCTCCGTTCCGGTTACTCTGGTAATGATATCTCCATAAATCTGCCTTACCTTATAATCTACGCTCATTTCTGCTGCCTCCCTTTAAAACCGGACAGCCACTTCAGACTGTCCGGCACATTCCCTGATTTCTATTTCTCCGGAACAATATCCAGATATACCTCTGTCTCTTCCTTATCCAGCAAAATCCTTGCAAACACGCCCCCGGATTTCTCCAGCCTGCCCTTTGCCGCAATAAATTTTTTCATGGCTCTAAGCAGGATATAATTTTCATGGGAAAGAATAATACTCTTACGAAATGTCAAATCTTCCCCTAGCTGTTCCTGCTTTTCCCTGACCTTCTGTGCCATCACAGCCATGACTTTATTCATCTGTGCCATATCTGCAATTACTTCTTTTTTTGTTCTTCCGCTGCGCTCCCATTCTCTATGAAGTTGTTTTAGGACAAATTCCATACTCTGCACCACATCATTATTTTTCATTACCGATTCCTCCATTTCTCTTATCTGCTATTCTTACTTACGGGGATATACGCTACCCCTTTGTAATCCTGTTCGTCCAGTACAACCTCTGAATGTTTATACATTTCCATTGCCCGGTCAATCGCATCTCCCAGCGTGTCAGCCGGAATGTCCTCCACTTTGGAAAGCACTTCCCGTATTTCAATGGAAAAGGTACTGCCTTTCTGTCGGTATGGCTCACAGTATTCTGTCCGCAGTCCTACAAAATCAATCTCCGACGGTGTACTTGACAGATACACTCCATGTCCCCATTCGATGCCATACTCAGCCTCCTCAATGATGTTCTCATTCATTGGTGTCCGGCAATAAAAGACGGTATTTATCCCCACAAGAAAATTTCCATTGCTCTCATTCATTAAAAGCAGGTTGTTTTTGCTGTACTTTTCCACCACACGGTAATCCGTACCATTAAAATTATGAAGAATCTCTCCCTGTTCGAACTCTTTTTCCGCTTTCTCATAATGGTAATTCAATCCATAGGAACTTCCGTCAGTGCGCATATTCCGGGTTTTCAAAGCCTCCAGACATTCTCTGCTGGACTCTGCTTCATCAAACCCCCACTCTTTACTGTCATTGTGTGTTCCCAGCAAAAAGCATTGTAGCTCATTTATCCCTGAACAAAATCTCGCATAATAGCTCTTATTTCCAGTTCCATACCATTCCTGCCATTCGTTTTCTTTTCGTCTGGAAGAAAAAATCTCCTCTGTCATTTTGGCAATTTCCCCGTTATTCTCTGCAAATGGAAACACCCACTTATCCATAAAATCCTTATACGTCAGCAGCATATTTGTCTCTGCCCCTTTATCATTTCGTATAAACAGAATCATTTCACTGACCTGCATTGCCTCACGCTCCTTTCAAAAATGCCAAACCTTAATACGGTCTGGCATAAAATACAACACGGTTCGTCCTAAGAGAATCCATAACCACACCCCTGTCTGTATTGGCAGCATGAACCATCTTTCCATTCCCCACATAGATTGCTACATGGGAAATATTCCGGAACTCTCCGTTTACCTTATAGGAATAAAAAATCAAATCTCCCGGCTTTAAGTCTTTCTTATTGATTATCATGGCATTGTCATAGCAGTATTTGCCCTGTGCAGATGCAGTAGCTGGTAATTCTATTCCGACTTCTTTATACAACCGCTGTACCAGTGAACTGCAGTCATAATACCCTTCCTGATAGCGTTTCTCCTGACTGTACCGGCATCCTATCTTTGTCATGGCAAGGTCCGCAACTGCCTGTCCTGCTTCTCCGGCATAATAAGAATTCCACATTTCATCACCCATCATAGCCTCCAGCCATTCCACCTGTTCTGCTGACAGCCTATTCAATGCAATATAATCCTTATAGGTCAGGTTGTGTACCTGTGCATTAGTGGTCACAACCTCCACCTCATTTTCATTCCCCTCCGCTAAATATGCTTCTATGGTTTTCTTTCCCCAATTTAAAGCCTCCTGATGGGTCGCAAAATAAATATCAAAATCTACCCCGTGGGCATTCAGGTTTCCCGTATCCTCTACCGTATAGGTCGTTCCATTCATGACAATTTCTGTTCCCATAGGTACTATGGGATTATAAGCATCCACCGCTATGGTATGCTTTGGCTCTGCTTTCTTTCCGCTTGCCGTGATTCCGTTTGCATAGGAGCCGCAGCATTGAGAACAGGAACAATATCCGGTTGCCACTACCTCACCTAATGACTCTCCCGCCGGAATTTTCACCGTATTGCTGGAAGAATCATAGTAATTCATTTCTTCAAAGACTTCCCGTAAATGTTCTTTCCCTGTCTCGTCCATGACATAAGCCGCCTGCCCGGTTCCGTATCTGACCATATAGACCATAAGGGTATCGTTAAAGTTGGATACTGGAACCCCATCCTCACTGTTCTGATAAGAGATGGCATATCCCTGCTCCTCCAAAGAGATAATCTGCTGGTTAAATTCTTTATAATACTCACAAAGCACCGTTCTTGGATTGTCATATCCCGTATCCGGCAGGGGAAAGAAAATAGATAGCGGGGAATGATAAATAACCGCCAAGACAGAGACTACGATGATTCCCACAATGGAAATCAGTACAGATGCACCTAAGAAAAACGGCGCTGCAAATACCACTGCCTGTTTTGTCATGATAAGAGCTGCTGCTTTTGCCGCCTCTTTGGCTGAAGTAATTAAGTCTTTTTCCTCCTCCTGCTCAGCACGGAATTTCTCTAAAAAGATGTCAATCATTTTGCTCTTTACCAAACTATTGATACCTGTACCTTTAAAATCCTTCTTCCTGGAAGTGTTCCTGTCGTCACTGCCTGATCTCCTTTTATTTCTTTTCACAGACTGTTTCCGGACATGGATGGAAGAAGCCGCATATTCTGTTTCCGTCTGGGACTTCTGCCTGTTCCTCTGTCGTTTTTTCTTATCGGCCTGTTTCCTCCGATACAGCATTCCGCCATACTTAACTGCCCTATATATAGGTGTCGAAACAGTTGCCAGCAGGTCAATACTATCCTTTATCTCCTCCCCACCCTCCACCTGCTTTGCTCCCTGCCTTGCTCCGGCAGCTGCTATAGTCCGTAAACCCCGGTTACACGCCTTTATGAGCCGCCCCGATTCCTTCATTCTCTGCCAGACATTGTTCTTTTCCTGTTTTCTCATTGGCTTCACTAAATCCGGTATTATCTTTTTTCGGATTGCCCTTCCCTGTCTGTCACACAGATGAAGCCTTGGCTGCTTTTGGGTATGGATTACCATGGGCTTATCCGATACTTTCCTGATATTCAACACTAATTTCCTCCCTCCACGGAAAAACCGGGGATTTCTCCCCGGCATTTTTTAATCATATATCAGCCATTCATTATCTGCCTTTTTGGGCTTATCATATATCAAGCCCATATCCAGCTCCCTGTGATACTCCGGCCCAAGCACTTCTTTCTTGTCAGTCATGCCGGTATCCTCGTTTTTCTGCAACAATCCATCGGCAATTTTTTCATGGAGATTTGTGTTATATAGCCTATAAAGCTCTGTATCCCTGCTAATCCGGTTATCAAACGGAATCACGATACTGCCGCACTTTAGCAAGCCTGTTCCGCTTGCGGAATTGCTGACAAATTTAAGCTGTGCATCGGATACCCCAACCGTTTTGGAAAGCTTCATGCTATCCACGTTGGACTGCTTTAACAACACCACAAACTCACTGTTGGATAATAACGTAGCCGCAATATCATTCAGTAACAGGTCTGACACATTCTGGCTGATACCGGTACATAACCCGCCCTGCTTTCTCACCTTCTTCCAGAGCTGCTGCAGATACCTTGCACTGTAATCACTGTTTAACAGTACATGGCATTCATCAATATACAGCCACGTTGCCCTTCCCCGCCTTGCATTGTTCATGATTCTCTGCCTGATTGCCTCCATCATGACAAGCATCGCTACAGGTGCAAGCTGGCTTCCCAAATCCTGTATACCATACACTGTAAAACGGTTATCCACATCCACGTTGGTATGATGGTTAAAGATATTCAAAGAACCTTCTACAAACAGCTCCAAGGAAAGCGCCAGCTCCTGTGCTTCCATTTCTGTCTGTGTCTTTAATATCTGGTAGAAATCCGACATTACCGGAACATACCGTTGTTTCCATGCCTGCATATAAAGGTCCCGGACACAGCGGTCAATAATGGAGTGGTGCTTCTGGTTCAATGTGTTTCCAAGCAGCTGGTCGCACAGGGAGAGCATAAATTCCGACTTCTCCGCAATCACCTCCCGCATTCCCTTTTCATTTAAACATGCTATATCCGCTTCAAGGGGATTGACAAAGTTTCTGGTATATGCGGAAAGATTCACCACTGCACCCCGGTAGGTCTTCGCAATGTCAAAATACTCATTCATTGGATCAATGACAATCACATCATCATCAGTATTTAAAAACACACTTCCCATTTCCTGCTTCGCAAAGAAGGACTTCCCGGAACCCGGTACACCAAAAATAAATCCGTTGCCGTTTATCAACTTCTTCCGACTGCCCACATTGATATTTTTGCTGACCTGATTAATACCATAATAATTGCCGCCCCTGTCATTCAACTCCTGCACATTAAAAGGCATCAAAACCGCAAGGGACTGTGTGAGCATGGTACGCATTGTTTCCACCTGTCTTACACCAATCGGCAGTGCAGTATTTAATGCCTCTCTCTGTTTCAGATAATTTGTGTCAATCACCACGGAATTGCGTTTCCCAATGGTCTCAACAGTTTCCGTGAAACTGTCAAGCTCCTCCCTGCTTTCTGCCACAAGGATAATGCTGACCGCTACATAGAATAAACACTGGTCATTTTCACGGACATCATCCATTATCTCCTCAATCTCTTTTTTCTCTGTCCGCTTGACATAGGAAATCTCCGATGAAAAATCGTTATTCCGGTTACGGACTCTCTGCTGTTTGATGATGTCACTCTCTATGCCGAGATATTTTTTCTGCAGGGTCTTTGTGGTTAAATCCTTGGGAACCGGAACCACATCAATACTTGTGATGGAATGGACCGGCAAGGAAGTGATTTCATTCAGGAAACGGTCGGACAGGCTGCTTGGGTACTTTTTAATGAATAATGCCCTTACAAACTTTCCCTCATCCTCTATATGCTCCGGGTAATACTTTAACATTCCACCTGCCAAATCATTGCGGAAGTCCGCTCCTGTCTTCTTTGCATGCTTTAAGTCAAAGTCAAACGTATCCTCCCTGCCAAGATGGTAAAAGTCATGCAGCACCTTTAACCGCTCATTTCCATTTAACGGTACAATACTGGTTCCCATCTCACCAAACGCCTTATGGATGGCTGCCTCCAGCGTAGCAAACTGTGCCTTTGCCTCCTCAAAGGTTTTCCGCTCAATGGTAAGGGTCAGATACCGCTCCTGCTCTATCCCCTGTCTGCCTTCCCGAATCTTATCCTCTATGATGTCGTTGTAAATCTTACGGAAACGGTCAAATTCATTATAACGATAAGAAAGCAGTACCGCATCTCTCAATAAGGTCATATCCTTATTTTTGTTATTGACCGTAACCTTGAAATCACAATCTAACGAGTTCAGAAACTTACAGTAACGCTCAAATATACTAACCTGCTCCTCCTCATTTGTCGTTGTATAATTAATATCTGTAAACCGGTAGCACATAGAAAAGCGGTTCTTTGCTACCTCAAAAATTCCATTTTCCGCTACCGCCATAATCTCAATCGTTTCCTGTATGGACTTTGGAGACTTATAAAGCGGCTCACCAGCCTTTTTTAACTCCTTGAATCCATCCGTAAATAATCCCATGTCAATCTCCTCCTATCTTCCATACTTGTACCAGACTGCAAAAACAACAAATGCCGAAAGTGCAAGGAATACGCCGCCAAGCATGAAAAACATTTTTTTCTTTGCTTTGGCAAAACCATCCTGCCCTCCGGCATTTTTCTTTTTATCCGTCTTACTCTTTCCTTCTTCTGCCCGCCTCAGCTTTCGTATCTCTGCTTCCCCTTCCGTAGAAACATAAGTAAGTGTCTGGTTAAAGAAAGCAAAGTGCAGCTTCCGCCTGACCATCTCCATAAAAGTCATTCCGTTGTAGGAATAAAACCCGCTAAGTGCAATGGGGGCTACCACCGGAACCGCAATATATGTTCCTGCGGTCAGTCCGATATAACGGT
>CAMWYM010000107.1 GCA_947178475.1 uncultured Clostridium sp.
ATAGTAAATATGTAAACAGGAGAGAGGCTTACGTGGCTTGTAAAGCATGTTAAATTATGGTATATTAAATTATGGTAAACAGAGAAATTCTTATGCTCATTATAATAATATTAAGGAGATTGTCGTGATAAAAGTATCAGTTATTATTCCAATTTATAATGTAGAGAAATATATTGAAGAATGTCTTTTGTCTGCTATGAGGCAGACATTAAAGGAGATAGAGATTATCTGTGTCAATGACGGAACAAGGGATGATTCCATGCAGATTGTGCGCCGGTATGCGGAGGAGGATGAAAGAATTGTTATCATCGACAAGGAAAATGGAGGTTTATCCTCTGCCAGAAATGCAGGAATCAAGGCGGCACAGGGAGAATATCTGTATTTTTTGGATAGTGATGATTATATTGCAGAGAATATGTTAGAGGTACTTTTTAGTGAATGTGACAGGGATAATTTAGATGTCATCTATTTTGATGCAGAGGCTTTTTTTGAGACACCGGAATTAGAAGAACAGCATGGACATTTTAAGGATTATTACCGGCGGCCGAGTATGTTTGAGGATGTAGTATCCGGACCGGAGCTTTTTGCAAGAATGGAGAATCTGCATCTGTTCAGACCATCTGCATGCCTGCAGATGCTTAGGAGAGATATGTTGCTAAATAATAGCATTTTCTTTTTTGAAGGAATTGTCCATGAGGATAATCTGTTTTCGCTACAGACAATTTTTGCAGCGGAGCGGGTGAAGCATATAGCAACACCGTTTTATAAGCGCAGGGTACGTGAGGAATCCATTATGACAGGAGGACAGGAATTTAGGCGGTCATATGGATATTATATCTGTATCACAGAGTTTAATCGTTTTTTGAAGCAGTTTGATTTCAGAGACAGAGATATTGTGAGGGCGATTAACCACCGCATATATGTTATGCAGAGTAATGCAGCCAAAGCAGTCCGGACAATGCCACTGGAAGAGATTGATAATGAATTGGCTGGGTATCCGATGGAAACACAGATTTGGTATGCAATGCTGGTAAAACGTCTGGTGGAGGAGCGGCAGGTACAGCAGGAAAAATATGACCTGTTAAAGACAAAGTCTAATAAAAGGATGGAAGAGCTGAAGTCATCTACCTCCTTTCGGGCAGGTAAGGCTGTAACTGTGGTTCCGAGAAAGGGATATCACCTTGTGAAAAACATCAGGCAAAAGGGACTGCCCTGTACCCTGTATGGCATTAAGAGGAAGCTGACTAATGAAAAGAGGGATTTAGAACCGGACAGAATATGTGTCAGTGTGATTATTCCGATGTATAATGCACAGCGGTATTTGAGGGAGTGCTTGGATTTATTGCTGCGCCAGACCTTGAAATCTATTGAGATTATCTGCGTAAATGATGGCTCTACAGATGGTACGGAGAAGCTGCTGAGAGAATATGAGAGTAAGGATTCCAGAATAAAGGTGCTGGATCAGGAGAATCAGGGAGCGGGAATTGCAAGGAATAATGGTATGAAGGTGGCGCAGGGAGAATATTTTCTGTTCCTTGATGCGGATGACATTTTCCATGAAAAGCTCTGTGAGGAGGCATATTATAAGGCAAAATATGATATGGCTGACATTGTGCTTTTTCAGGCATACCGTTACAATGTGCAGACCTGTGAAAAGGAGGAGATGAATTGGGTGTTGCGGGACAACCTGCTGACACAGAGGCTGCCCTTTTCTGCAAAGGATACCAATGGTCAGATTTTTCAGATTACAACCGCATGCCCATGGTCAAAGATGTTCCGGGCAGATTTTGTAAAGAAACAGAGGCTGGAGTTTCAAAATACCAAAAATGCAAATGATGTATTTTTTGTCCGTATGGCGCTGGCTGTTGCCGGAAGAATAACGGTAGTGAAGAAGAGATTGATAACCTATCGATTTAATGACGGCAGCAATACCCAGTCAAGAAAGGCGGAGGCCCCGGTAGAATTTTATAAGGCCTTTAAGGCATTAAAGCTGGAGCTGCAAAAGAGAGGTCTCTATAAAGCTGTTGAGAGAAGCTATGTAAATATGGTGCTGACAGAGAGCTTGTTTAATTTGAGGACAGCGGGGAGTGAGGATGCAGGGCAGACAGTGAAAAAGCTTCTCTTAGAAGAAGGATTTGCTTTTTTTGAGCTTGAAAAATATGCCGAATCATATTTTTATAATAAGAAAGATTATAAAGAATATCAGACTTTGCTGAAGACAAATAAATGAGTGGGTCGGAATATGGAATGATGATTTAAATGATGTATTGGGAAAACAATATTAGTCATATATAGAGAGAATAGGAGAATAAAAAAGGGACTGCGGCATCAATAATATTTTGTATGTCACAGTCCCTTTTTTGTATCAGCATTGTCAATGTTTTCTTAGACTTTTATGAGACATTTTCAACTACCCTTTTTGGGAGTGTAATAAATTCGATAGAACTTATTGCCGTTGGCATCTTGTCCGTAAAAAGTCATCTTTTGATTTCGCTTAATCTTTTTTTTCAGTTTTGCGGTATGTGTGGAAGCCGCTTTTTTAAAACGATAAGTTTTTCCGGCAGTTTTTACATATCCCTTTTTCATGGTAGGACAGGTGTACTTCAGTGTCTTTGATTTGTATTTGTCCTGCGTAACTGTAAATTTAACGGTTGCATTTTTGATACCGGTATTGCCGGAGTAGATGATATTGGCATAAGTGTTATATTTTAATTTATTATTTTTTAATTTGATACCGGAGGAGCTTTTTACCCAAATTCCATAGTCATACTTATTAACCGTATTGCTTTTGATTGTAATATTTTTGGCACCCATAATGAAGATACCACTGGAACACAGATACTGAGTGGAAGCAGAGCTGCGTTTGAAGGTGTTTTTCGTTATGGTAATGTTTTCATATGGTCCGCTGTTGGCTCCGTTTTTCTGGCGGCCGGTACTGTAAATATGGTGGCAGCCAATCCCCCTGGGATAATCAATAAAAGTATTATTAGAGATGGTAATATTTTTGCAAGTAGTACCATCCATTGTATATCCTGGAGTCCATTCTGCTCCGTTGGAGATTTCTTTATCGCATATATCTAGTTGCACGGCTTCTGCGGTAAATCTGTCGGAAGCGTAGCGGAACCCAGTAAAGGTACAGTTCTTTATCGTGGAATTGATAACACCGGCAAATTCCAATGCATGGGTGCCGTAACAATTTTTGATGGTGGTATTGCTGATTGTTACTTTTTGACTGTGTCCGATATAAATCAAATTCTTTTCAACGGTTGTTTTGGAAATATCGCCGCCATCCCATGTTCCACCGGTGATGGTGATGTCATGCCCTAAAGTATAGCCATAATAAGGTGTCGTTTTGTGGTTTGCATCGGTGACTTTTAACATATTAACGGTTACTTTGCTGCGGCGTATGGTAGAGGCAGAATCCATTTGTATTGTAGTATTAGACTGGATACCAAGTGTACTTCCGATATAGTAAAGTCCCCCGTTGACCGTTACAACAATCTTATGATCCTCACCGGCTTTGTCGAGAGCTGCCTGAATTGCAGGTTTATCACTGGTGTTATCATTTGGTACGGCACCAAATGCTCTGATATCATAATAATATGTATCACCGACCACTTTATACGGCTGCACGTCTTCTTTCAGCCCGGTCACTGCCGTATCCAACTTGGTTTTTTTGTTATCTACTTCTTTCTGGGTTGCATCGATGTCGTCATAGACAGCCTGAGCATTGGTTAGGGCAGTAGTCACTTTTTTGTAGGTGCTTTGTGTATATAGCCAGCTCTTATATGTACGGGCAATGTCAATACTCTGTTTTAGACCTGTCTTATCTTTTGCTCGAAGTAGAAGTCCTTCTATTGCAGCTTTCAAGTTATTGGCAGCATTGTTAACAGCAGTCTGGTCACTGCTTTCACTTTTGTAAATTGTCTTTGCGGATGCCAGTGAGACGACCAGACTTTCATAGGTTGCTGTAGTATAAGAGTTTTTATCCTGTATCAGCAGTTCGGCCTGATCAATCTGTGTCTTTAATGCACTTTTATCGATTATGATAATAAGCTTTAAATTGTTAATGGCATTTATCAAGTTGTCTGTAGCCAGTTGGACGGCGGTTTCATCTGCCGAGGTCGATTCGTAAACTTCTTTTGCTGCTGCAAGTGCGTTTTTCAATTCTATATAGGATTCAGGGGTATATTCCTCCTCTTTTAAGGCATTGGCAATATCAATCTGGGCCTTTAAAGCGGTTTTATCCACAATGTTTGTGTCAGTCTCCTCTTTTTTATCACCGCCGCTTTCTTCTTCCGATGATTCTTCGCTAGAGGATGTGCATGGGGTTTCTGTATCCCCCGAACCGGCGGAAGTATCTGTATTTCCGGGATTCTCCGATGTGGATTGGCTGTCTGCTATAGCCTGACTTGCCTGTCCGGACGGTATTTCGGCCGCTTGCGCTGTGGTCCCGAGCATCAAAGAAAAAATGAGTATTATTGCTAAAATCTGACGGATTCCTTTATGTTGTCTCATAAGCTATCTCCTTTTATTAAATGATAATGTTATCTCTTACTATATGGCAAAATATTTGTAAATGCAAAATATTTTGCAAATATTAAGGAGAGTTTATTATTTTTATGTGAAAACTATAAGAAATTTGAAAGTTGTTTATCTAGATACTGATGGAATCGGGCTTCTGTGGATAAAACTGCGGAAACCCAAGCAGTGTTATTGACGAATATAGAGATTTAAGATATACTAACACAATATATCTTTAATGGAAAAGGATAGGAGATTGAAGCGGTTGAGCTTCTTGCAGAAAGGACTAAGAGAAAATGTCGTTGTTGAAAATATTGCTTGTGGGAATGATTATATTTTTTGTTGTTTGGCTGATATTGTGTCAAAATCCTAAAATCTGGAAAACTGTGACAGAGAAAATAGAGAGTACCGGGAATAAAAAACTAATGCTTGTCCTGTTTTTGGGAATGATATTAGCACAAGGCTGGATGGTTTTTAATAGAGAGTTACCCTTTATAGCGGATGAAGTATATTCGTTGTCAGGTGCTTCTTTTTTTGCTGGCTATGATTGGAGTTCTTATATGAGCCTGCACAAATTTTATAATTTTGGATATACGATGCTATTGGCTCCGATATATAAAGTGTTCAGTAATCCGGTAGCAATATATCGTACCATGCTTTTTGTAAATGTTATTGTTCGTGCAGTCATTGCTTTGATTGCATATTATGTAGCTTATAATAAGTTCCATTGCAATAAGGTTACCAGTCTTGCCATTGCCATTGTTAGTGCATGTAATAGTCTTGTACTTTTCTTTGGCGGTTTTCTGTATAACGAACTTCCTTTAGCACTGCTTACCTGGGTGATTCTTTGGCTGTTATTGGAGATACCGGAGAAGATGGGCAAAAAAAGAATTTTATTATCGGCTCTTTTGGGAATGGTGTCTGCTTATGGATATATTGTTCATAGCCGGTGTTTAATTTTATATGTTTCACTGGGTCTATTAATTATGATGTTTTTTCTGGTATACAAAAAATGGGTTGTGCAACCTGTATCCTTTGCCACTGCATTTGGTATATGTATATATTTTGAAAAACAATTGCTTCAGTATGTTCAAAAAAATCTGTACCTAAAAGGCGTAGAGGTGGTTATGCCTAATTCTGTTGAACATATGGTAACTGGAACGCAGAGATTTGAGGCGCTAAAGTCGCTGGCAGGTATTAAAAAATTAATCGTACAATTTTTTTCTCTTGCAGGATCAATGACCATTGAAACAGGAGGATTAGTGACAGTGGTTTCTGTGGCTTGTCTTTATTTTATTTGGAAAAATTTTAAAAAAATGCGAAAGGGAGAGGTAAATAAAAAATTATTTATATTGTTCCTCTTTTCGTTTGTATCCCTCTGGAGCATGGTATTATGCATTGCACTGGTTGGTGCACATAATGGACAACCGAGATTTCTTGTATATAGCAGATATTTTTCGCCATTCATTGGATCGTTTTTACTGTTAGGTCTTTACCTTTTAAAGATGCATAAGGAATTAAAGTTTAAATGGATTGCGATATGGTCATGGGTATTAAATATTATTGTTGTTTTGGTATATGTTTTTTATTCATTTCCTATTCTTGATAGAAAGAGTATGAGAAGTAATTCTACCTTATACTTATTTATTCCTTTTGCCAGATATAAAAAACAGCTGATCTTCACAAAAAATGTTTTTATGATTGCTCTGTTTTTATTAGTTGTATTTACTGTGATTTTGCTATTTCTATATAAGAGAAAACAATTTGTTGCTTTTTGCATGGTAACGATTCTTTTTTCTGTCGCATTATTTTGGCGAACGGAAGAGAAACAATGCAAACCGGCAGCGGAGAGAAAATATAATGCTTGTGATGCTACCTATGCCTTGTTAGAGGAAGAAACTATATTTAGTGATAAAAACATATATTGTGCTGGAACAGAGATGTATCGTAAAGGAGTTCTAATTGCAGCATATGATAAAGACATTGTATATAATTTACAAGATGTACAGGTAAATGAAGATACGGTGCTGTTGTCTAACACTGTTGATACATTTGAAGAGTATAGACCATCGTATGTTTTTCAGTTAGATAGTAATGAGTGGATTGGAATATGGGATGAAGAATTGAAATCTGTATTGGAAAAACGGTATCAGTCGCATTCGAGAGTGGAAGGAAACTGAAGAGAGATTTATGACGGTTGGGCTTTTCTCTATAGATTTTGGTTGTGGTGACTGACATTCTATAAGGCTCAACCGTTTTTGTATAGTGGAAGGTGCAACATCAATTGTAACGCTATAGGAGTGGATTAACTCAAGTAAGATGATGTTGACATCAATATTAAATAGGATATAATACCAATAGAATGTATTAGGATATTCGAAAATGAATGAATATTTCCTATGTAAATGAAGAAGATTAAGGAGAAGAAAATGAAACTGATTATTCAAATACCATGCCTAAATGAGGCAGAGACGTTAGAAATCGCATTAAATGATTTACCGAAAAAGATTGACGGAGTAGATGAAATAGAATATCTGATTATCAATGATGGCAGTACTGACAATAGAGTGGAGGTTGCAAAAAAATGGGGAGTCCATCATGTGGTGACCTTAAAAAAAAAAAAAAGATTGGCCAAAGGGTTTATGGGAGGATTAGATGCATGTCTCCGTGCTGGTGCGGATATTGTCGTAAATACAGATGCGGATAATCAGTATTGCGGGGCGGATATAGAAAAGCTGGTACGGCCTATTATAGAGGGACGGGCAGATATTGTGATAGGAGAACGACCGATTGACGATACCGAACACTTTTCACCGTTGAAAAAGAAATTGCAGCATATCGGAAGTTGGACAGTAAGAGTAGCATCTAATTCACAAATACCAGATGCGCCAAGCGGATTCAGGGCGTATTCCAGAGAAGCAGCAATGCGGATGAATGTAGTAAACCAATATACCTACACGCTGGAAACGATTATTCAGGCAGGGCATGACAAGATTCCTATGGAATCTGTGCCAATACGAACAAACCCGGAATTACGTAAATCTAGGTTGTTTCATAGTATGTTTGGATATGTTAAGAAATCTATGGTAACAATCATACGTTCTTTTATGATGTACAAGCCGTTGAAATTTTTTGGAAGTATCGGCATAATTTTGTTTTTGATTGGTTTGATAATTGGTATCCGTTATCTGGTATTCTTCTTTACCGGTGGGGCTACTGGACATATACAATCCCTGATTCTATCCTCTACATTAATGATGTTAGGCTGCATGACGGGAATTATTGGGTTACAGGCGGATATTATTGCGGCAAACCGCAAGATTTTAGAGGATGTACAATATCATGTACGCAAATTGGATTATGACTTGGAAAAGGATAATTAGTAAAGAGCGGAGTTCATTGTATTGTAAAGCATATATTGAAACAATAATGGAAATTAAGGAGAAAATATGAGTGAAATTTTATTGTCAATTGTTATACCCCATTACAATACACCGGATTCCCTAGTGAAATTGATAAATAGTATTCCGGCCGGAAACGAGATAGAGGTAATCGTAGTAGATGATAATAGCAGTGTTGATTTGTCGGAGTGCAGGCAATTTATAGACAAGCGTGAGAACGTTCATTTTTATATAAACGATTCCGGTGTTAAAGGAGCTGGTGCGAGTAGAAATATTGCATTACGGCATGTACAGGGTGAGTGGATATTATTTGCAGATGCAGATGATTTTTTTCTTGACGGTTTTTATGATAAAGTAGCTCCGTACCTGAGCACAGATTACGATATGGTTTATTTTGCACCAACTAGTATAGATGTAGGAACGGGAGAGGTATCTTCGAGACATATTATGTATATGGAATTAGTAGAACAATATGCAAAGAGCCCTTCTTTAAAGCACTTAATGGAGATGAAATATGGATTTTGTACACCGTGGTCAAAGTTAATCCGTGCTTCTATCCTAAAAAAGAATGATATCCAATTTGATGAGATTATGGTATCCAATGATATTATGTGTATGACGAAATGTGCATTCTATAGCCGGAAAGTGGCGGCGACTGACCAGATAATTTATTGCGTTACACGTGGCGGAAAGACTCTTACATCAACGAAGAATGAAGAACGTTTTGATACCAGAGTTGACGTCTTGGTACAGCGGTATACGTTTTTGAGGGAGAACTTGTCGAATAAAGAATTTTCTTATGCCCATATTGACCGCTTGGCACTGAGCAGGCTGGTGGATGTATTTATTGAGCATTGGGGAATAGTAAAGTTTTTTTCTATCTTGAAGCTTTATCACAGAAACGGAATCCGGTATTTTGATATAGGACTGCTTAATCCTGTTACGTTGTTTAGTAAAGCGAAGATTCAGATATCGTGGTGGATGGATATTAAAAAGCATCGATAAACAGATGGAGGTTTATTTTGAATACAGTTGAGAATACAACAAGTAATAATTTGTGCATTTCCTGTGGAATTTGTAAGGCGGTTTGTCCTACAGATTGTATCAGTTACCAGAGGGAAAAGGGACTGTGGATTCCTGTGATTGACAGGGAGGAATGCATTCACTGTGGAAAATGTTATCAGGTGTGTCCGGGAAAGGGGTTTGATTATACGAAAAATTTGCCGGAAGCAGAAGATTCTTCATTCTGGTTTGGGGAATACCGCAGTGTGTATGTCGCATGGACGTTGGATGAAAAGCGTAGAGGAAATGCAGTAAGCGGCGGAGTGGTCACGGAGCTGGTATATAACCTTTTAGAAAATGAGGAGTATGGTTCGGCATTTTTGGTAGGTACGCATCAATATCAGACGGGGCAGGTATATACAAATCGCTATATTAAGGGCGATAATCTGGAAAGTTCGCAGAAGTCACGTTATCTTCCTGTTTCTCAGGAAAAAGCAGTAGATTATATTTTATCCCATCGTGAGGAAAAAGTGATTTTGGTCGGTACCGGCTGTTTTGTTGAGGGAATAATCAATATAATCAACTCTTATCATTTGAAAAGAGAAAACTATTTTATAATCGGTTTGTTTTGCGACCGGACCATGTCATGGAATGTGATGGATTATTTTTCCCGACATTCATCACTGAAAGGAGAAAAACTGGATAAGTTCTTTTTCCGAACAAAAGATGCAGGAGGATGGCCGGGGGGCGTGAAGCTGGAGACGGATTCTGGCAGAGTAATCAAGCTTTCGAATACAGAGCGTATGAAAGTAAAGGACTATTTCTGCCCGGAGCGTTGTATGTATTGTTTGGATAAACTGAATATGTTTGCGGATATTTCTGTGGGAGACAATTATACCAAGAAACATTCGGATACAATGGGGAGCAGCAGTGTTATAGTGCGGACTGATATGGGGATGCGGATATGGGAGAAATATAAATCTCATTTTGCATGTCGGGAATCATCGCCGGAGCAGATAAAAGCGAGCCAGCGTTTGCCAAGACGAAAAGAAAACTACCGGTATGCGACATTGAAAGAAAAAGCAATCGGTCAGAGGATAAATGAAACAGATGGAATACTTGACAAATCGGGAGTTTCTTTAAGGATAAGGCTGAAATATCGTATGCGACGGTTTAAACAGTGGGTTGGAAATCATTATGAAAAAGCTGTATGGATGCTGGCAGTCCGCATGGTTTGGGAA
>CAMWYM010000108.1 GCA_947178475.1 uncultured Clostridium sp.
TTGCTTGAGGGAGCACTGCTTTGCAGACAGAACCGGTTAGAGCACCGGAAAGCGGGATATTGACAAGAATAGTCTCATACCCGCTTCCGTTTCAGCAAAACACACGCAATCACATAGTTGAATACACATAAAACCAGCGTTACAATAATCGCTGGAAGGCAGGTATCCTCCGTAAAGGCAGTGCCGGGCTTGATTGAGGAATTTCCTGTTACTAAATCGCCGGCATTTAAGAGTGTAACAGGGAGATATTTTGAAATTTTTGGTATCATGCCCACAAAATACAATCCTGCAAATATTCCTCCCGTAGCAAGCATAACGGCTGTGCCGGATGACAGGAGGGCAGAAACGGCAAATATTACAGTAATCAGCCAGACACCGAGAAGGTACAGGCAGAATACCGAAAGGGCAAGGTGGGACACAATATCGTTGTCCCAGAAATATGCATTATATGCATAAGTGATTCCGAAGCACAGATAGTAGCATAGCGTCCATGCTGTCAGTGTCGTAATCATTTTTGCAAATAGTACACTGCCTCTGGAAAGTCCTCTTGCGTACATGGGAATCAGGGTGCCTTTTTGATATTCATTTGTCAAAATGCCGGAGAACATACAAACCAGTACAATCAGCTCCATAAATGCATTTTTAAAATATTGTGTCCAGGAGGTCAGAGCAGTTACCTCAATCTGTGATATGGTAATCCCCTGTTCCTTCATGCTGTCTGCAACCATTTCATAGAGTGCAGGGGTAAGCTTTGCCAGTGCAGGACTCATGATGCCAAACAGCACAAACAGGATAAGCAGAATGGTCATCTTGCCACTCCGAAACATTTCCATCCATTCTTTTTTGATAAAAGCAAGTCCAGGTTTCATTTGTCAATTACCTCCATAAATAAAGCTTCCAGAGAAGGCTCGCATTGTTCTATACGCTTTGGAACAATGGAATGTCTGGTAAGCAGGGAAAGGGCAGCGAGAAGATCCTTATTTTCTCCGCCGGGATATTGTAATGTCATTTTTCCAGTGCGGCTTCCGCCGGGATAAAAGGTACAGAATTTCTCTAAATCGGAAGGGGTTCCAAATTCAATAAAAAAGCCATTATCCGGGTGGTGTCCTAACAGCTCATCCATTGTACCGGAGCATGCCAGTGTGCCGTCATGGAGAACGCCGATTTCGTCACAGATGCGTTCTGCGTCGGATAAAATATGTGTGGAAAAAATTATTGTCGTTTTTTCCTTTACGGTATGAAGAATATCCAAGATTTCTTTTCTTCCCACAGGGTCTAAGGCAGAAGTAGGCTCGTCACAAATTAAAAGCTTTGGCGTGCCAAGCAGTGCCTGGGCAATGCCAAGCCGCTGCTTCATTCCTCTGGAAAAACCGTGAATCCGTTTATCTGCACCGGAGAGTCCGGTAAGCTCTAAAAGCTCCGGAATCTGTTTTGCTTTATCTGTGTCAGACATGCATACAATGTCTGCGCAGAGGGTAAGATATTCTGCCGGTGTCATAAAACCGTAAAATTCCGGTACATCCGGAAGATAACCGATATAACGGCTGGTCTGGTTTTCCCCATAGGTAACAGGGGTATCATAAACGAAAATCTCGCCGCTATCCGCAGGGTACAGACCGAGAATCATTTTCATCGTGGTGGTTTTTCCGGCGCCATTTTGCCCGAGAAAGCCATAAATGCTATGTTCCTTCACATGAAGATTTAAGTCCTTTATAATTTCATGATTTCCAAAGCGCTTGGAGATGTGATTTAGTCTCAGCATATTAATTATCCTCTTTTCCAAGAACAAAATATAAAACAGGTCCGATAAACTGCATGCCGACGATTGCGACAATCACCCAGAGAAGACGGTTGCCGTGCTTGTAGGTTTTGTGAGTCAGGATATGGTGCAGGGTGAAAGCAAGCAGGGCCAGCTCTGCAAGGGCAAGAGGAATGATAAATGGTAACATTTCTTGTGGATTCATATTCATATAGATAACCTCCTTTCTAATTCTGATTTGAGTTTTTTGTATTCAGCATCTTCAAAGAGAGCGGAAAATGCCGGATTTTCGAAAGCCTGTACAGCGCTCTTTGCAACGGTTTCCTTATCCCTTGGTGCATAGGCATCTACTTCGGGGCTGGAAACCCATTCATCAATCCGTGTAAAATACCCGTCACCATGTAAGGCGAGATCTTCTTCCAGCAGAGTGACTGCGTTGGATACAAACTGCTTCAGATAGGACAGGGCATTGTCCCTATCGGCATAAGCTGCGTAAAATACAGCGGCCTGATAATAAAACTGCAAGCAGGCATTGGGATGCAACATATCTAACTGATAGGCGGCAATCACCTGTTCTGTCCGCCGTATGGTTTCCTTGCAGTAGTCCGGCTGGTCCATGTGAAGTGTCAGCAGGGAGATGCTGTTAGCGATTAGATATATTAAGTGGGTATATGCATGGAACTGACAGTAATAGTCGGCTTTCTCGTTTTCTCCCAATATATGATAAGCCTGAACAAGAGGTCCTTCTACTGTCATCCGGATTTGCTTTGGGTCAATGAATGGAGTGAGGATATCAATAGCCTCCTGTGGTCTGTTTAGCTGGAGATGTGCAATTGCCCGGAGGATACATGCCTCCTCTTTTAAAGGAATCTGACTGCAGTCTGATTCAACCCGGTTGCAGAGCACAATGCATTTTTCCAATATTTCTTCCTGCTTTTTGGCATCCTCTGGCAGCATGTAATGATTCAGATACAGCAGGGCAATCCGGGATAGAAATGGATAACAGGCATAATATTCCTTTGTCAGTTTCTCGCATTTGTCAATCACGGTATCAAAAGGAAGTCTGGTGAAATTGGTCGACAGGTCCACGTAGTATTTTTGAATCTGCTGCTGGGAAAGCTGGGGATTGTAGCCCAGTAACTCGTCAGTGGTAATGTTGAAAAAGGTTGCGATCTGGGGAATCAGCATAATATCAGGATAGCTCTGCTTTGTCTCCCACTTTGAAACGGAGGCTTTCGTGACACCTAAAAAAGCGGCAAGCTCATCCTGGGTAATTCCCTTTTCGCGCCGCAGCCTGATAATGTTTTCTGCAATGGATAATGGATTCATGGTAAATCATCTCCCTGATTGTATTCGTAAATGGTCTGCTTTTATAACAGCAGCCTCCTGTTGTTTCCAGACAGGATATTCATGAGATTAGTATATACAGAGCCGGAAAATAAAACAATGGATTAGAAGTTGATTTTGATTAATTTTGTCAACTGATGAGAAACTCAAAGGGTACTCAAAGTAATAAAACTGATGATATTTTCAATTTTATATGCTATACTTTATTCCACACGAGCATAATTAAAAATAGGCAATTGCGAAACTTCGGAAGAAAGAAAAAATTGAGTTTTGCAAACACCTAATAATTAAAACAGAGAGCGATTTTTGAGAGGAGGAAGATACATGAAGAAATTTTTTTGTACAGCCATGTTTGCGTGTCTGATATTCCTGGCTGGCTGTGGTCAAAGTGGAACGGTTACGGATTTATCTTCAAAGCTTCCGGACAACGCATCTGGCACGACAGTATTTGTCAGCGGAATGGGATGCAGTGACCCGGACTGCACGGATGCATCCCACCACCACGACTGTCCGCCGGATTGTGGAGATTATGAGCATTACCACAACTGTGATTTGGATTGCACGGAGGCAAGTCACCACCATAATGACACGAATAGTGCGAGCAGTGCTAAAGGAACGGGACAGCACCATGGTGAACAACACCACGGGGGTAACCATCATTAAAATTTTTGTCATACAGACAGACTTACAATAAAAACATTGTGGAAAAGAAGATTTGATAAGAGAGGATAAGGCTTTGATAGTTAAATTAGAAAACCCGCAAAAGGCGGAGAATTTATTTGCCAGCTGGCAGGAGGGCTGTATTTGGTCTGCGCTGCAGGGAGTTATGGGCGATGTCTATGTTGATGATGAGGACAATCCCGCCAGTGGAGCGGTGGTGTTAGGTGATTTCACTTTCCTTGCAGGAAAACCCAATAGAGAGCTTATGCTTTGGAAGCCGTCGACTGGTGAGAAGAAATTTATGATTCTGGTTCCGGAGCATGATGACTGGAACGAAATGATTGAGGATTGTTACGGCAGCAGGGCGAAGAAGGTGGTCCGCTATGCGATAAAAAAGGAACGGGGTATCTTTGACCGGGAGCACTTGGAGAAGGTAGTTTTGGACCTTCCAAAAGAGTACCGGGCTTCGGTTATCGATGAGGAATTGTTTAACCGGTGTATGTCTCAGGAGTGGTGCAGGGACGGAGTGGGAAATTATCCGGATTATGACTTATTTCGACGGTACGGACTGGGAGTGGTTATTCTTAAGGGAGACGAGATTGTGGCGAGCTGTTCCTCCTATTCCGGATTCCGTGACGGAATTGAGATTGAAGTGGACACCAGGATAGACCACAGGCGTCAGGGTCTTGCCTATGTCTGCGCGGCAAAGCTTATCTTAGAGTGTCTCGACAGAGACTGGCTTCCAAGCTGGGATGCACAGAACCTGATGTCGGTGGGGCTGGCGAAGAAGCTGGGGTATCATTTTGACAGGGAATATACCGCATATGAAATAACGGATTATTCGGTGGCTGCTGAAATACCGGATTGCAGAGAGGACAGGGATAAATAGATGGAGATGAAGAATCTGGAAAAAGCGATGGACATTTATGCAAAGCTGATCACGGGAGAGGATGTCAGCAGAAGCGGAGCAAACGGCAGTCTGTATGATGACTATTACGGTAATGCAGAGGTATACGAGATTGTCGGTGTCATCTTGAAAAAACTAAATCTGAGTATTTATGAGTATAAAGAGAGCCTTTTTCTGTCTGCCGGGGAGGGTAACCGGATTTTTGGTTATACCAATGAGGAGCTGAAGAAAAATATCGGAGTCCGGTATAACCGGGAGCTGTATCTTTGTTATTTTATTATGTATGAGATTCTGTTATCCTTCTATTCCGATTCAGCATCCTATCAGTTTAAGGAATATATTAAGCTTGAGAATGTCATGGAGGAGGTGACCAAGGCATTGTCGGTATTTACAAAGGACATTGCCATTTATGACCTTGAGGAGGAGAAACAGGAGAGCTTTCGAACTGTTGCACTTTTGTGGGACGAGCTGCCGGCAAGTACGACAGAGGAACAAGAGGACATAAGGGCATCCCGTGCGTCAAAGGCGAGCTTTGTCAAGCTGACCTTTAATTTTCTGATTGGGGAGAATCTCTTTGTAGAGGTGAATAAGAGGTACTATCCGACAGAACGGTTCCAGGCTGTTGTGGAGCACTACTTTGAGGAGTACCGTGGACAGATATATGATGCATTGTCAAATGAAGACAAAGGGTGAAAGGAATAATTATGCCAAATATAAATCGAATCAGAGTAAATAATGTAAAATATAATTTTGGAACCCAGAGCTATGATGATTTTTCCATGCGTATGTATGGGAAAAATACGCTGTATGATCTGGCAAACGGCGGCGGAAAAAGTGTGCTGATGCTGCTGTTGCTGCAAAATCTCATTCCCAACTGTACGCTGGATGAAAAGCAGCCGGTGGAGAAGCTTTTCCGCAGTGGCAGCGGGAATACCACTATCCATTCTCTGGTGGAGTGGAAGCTGGATGACAAGGATATTAAAGAGGGCTTCCGTTATATGACCACCGGATTTTGTGCGAGAAAAGCGAGAGAGGCGGATTCGGCAGATAACGGGCAGATGTCTTTTTCCGGAAACGGAGATGTGGAGGCTGGGAGTACGGAGGTTTCCGCCTCTATGGATTCCGGCAGGCCGGGAGCGGCTCCTGTGAGAGACAGTGCATCCATTGAGTATTTTAATTACTGTATTTTTTATCGTGATTACAACGAGAATGATATTATTAACCTTCCGTTACAGAACAGCAAGGAGAGAATCACCTATACTGGACTTAAGAATTATCTGAAAACACTTTCCAGAAATAATTTAAGTCTTAAGGTCCATGTCTTTGAGCGTAAAGGGGAGTATCAGCGCTTTATCAGTGGATATGGCTTGTTCGAGAGTCAGTGGGAAATTATCAGAGGGATTAACCGGACAGAGGGACATGTCCGCACGTATTTTGAATCCCACTACAAGACCACACGCAAGGTGGTTGAGGATTTGCTGATTGAGGAGATTATTGAGAAGGCATTTTTGGTAAAGACAGAGCAGAGTGATGTAAATGAAGATATGGCACGGACACTGTTAGACATTAAGGATAAGCTGGTAGAGCTTTCCAGAAAGAAGAGTGAGATTGCCAATTATGACAAAGAGGCGGAGCTGATGCATTTATTAGAGGGGAAGGTGTCTTCATTTTTATCCCTCTATGAGGAGCGCGACAAGGTTTCCCGGACCCTTGCGGATATCTATGTGACAGGAGAATCACTGAGCCGGAAGGGCGAGGAAGAGATAGCCCAAATGGAGGAAAAGCGGGAGGAGATGGATAGAAGGCTTCTGGCAGAACGGCGGAGGATAGAGAGTCTTAAAATTCTTAAGGATCGGTACGATTTGGCAGATTTAAAGGCAGAGCTGTCGGAGCTGGCAGACCGGATTAAAGAGGATGTTGAGGAGCTTGAACAGGCAAAAACGGAGTTGGATTTAAAGGAGAGCATCAATGACTATCTTCGCTACCTTAGGGATAAGGCGCAGATGGAGGAAAATCAGGCAGTGATAGCTGCATCTTCGGACACAAATTCCGATCAGCTGTCGAAGCTGCACAGTCTTGCTGCGGCAAAGAAAAAATTGGATGATGACAGACTTAAAGGTATCAGAGCCCAGCTTGAAGACAGGAAACAGGAGCTGAACAGGCTGGATACGGAGCTGGAATCCCTGACCAGAATACATGAGGAAGGGACGGTTGCTTTGGCAGTTGCAAAGAGCCACATGGAGCATTTTGCTGAGGAATACAGGAGACGGATGGAAGAGATAAGGGATGTCCGCAAGGAGATTTCTATTTTGGTGTTAAGTGATATAAAGGATTTGAAGGAGAATTTACAGCAGGAAGAGCAAAAACTTAGAGCGAGTAAAGAGCAGGTAGAGAAAGGATATCTGTTGGATATTGGGGAATTAAATGAAAAAGAGCGACAGCTTTATGTAGAGCAGGAAGCATTGGAAGTGTCCGAGGCTGCACTAAAGGAGGCATCCGCAAAACATGAGGAGTATGTGTTTAATCAGGAACGCATCAAAAGGATGACTCAGGTCTATGGCACAAAGGATATTTCCTCTCTTTACGACACGATAAAGGAGCGGGCATTTAAACATCGAATTACGGTGTCTGATCTGGAGAAGAGAATTGAAGGAGTGAACCGTCATTTAGAGCAGGTGAAGGAAGGGAGGATTTTAGAGGAGTCTGAAGCGATATCCAGAGTGAAGGACTACTTAGAGAGCCGTCATGGTGATTTTGCCCTTTCCGGTGTAGATTATCTTTCTGCCCTGCCAAGGGTAAATCGGGAGGATTTGTTGGAGCGTTTTCCGCTGCTGCCCTATGGTGTGGTGACAAAGCAGTTTGAAATTCTCTCGGCGGATGAACGAATTGGAACTATTGATTTGAAGAATCAAGCGGTTCCGGTTTATGACCAGAATGTATTGGAATCCCCGTATATTCCTCAAGATCAGGAAGGAGTTCTGTTGGTGGCAAAGGATAAGCATATCTTTTTGGAAGAGGATGCCCTTGGCTTAGAAACTACCCGTTTGGAAAAAAAGCTTGCTGAATTGACAGAGGAGCTGGAACGGTTCAAGGAAATGGAGGAAGTCTATGATGAGGATTTAGACTATACGGCAAAGCTTACAGAAGGTGATTTTCTCAATGCAGAAAAGGAAGTGCAGGAAAGGCGGGAGGAGATACTGGAACATAAGCGGAGGGTAGATGGTCTAAAAGCTGACATGGAACGGATATCTGCTCACATTAGTAAGCAAAAAGAGGAGGTTGAGACAATAGAGAGTACTCTCCTCACTAATCAGGCGGAACAGATTAAGCTGGCAGGTATTGAAGCAAAGAGTGATTTGGCAGATGAGGCAAAGAATCAGCTTGATTTTTACCACAAAGAAGTGAAACGTTTGGAAACGGATACGACAAAGGCTGCTTCGGATAGGGAGCTGGTTTCTCTTAAGAGGGAAGAGGTGGAAGGACAGATTTTCCATATGGAGGAGCAGGTAAAAGAGGTGCTTTCTGACTGGGAGAACATTTATCGGGAATATTATGTGGAGGGAAAATTCACTGCGGTTAATATTCCGGAGGAGCAGATGAAAGCAGAATTTCTGGCGGCAAAGGCAGTGGTAGAGCAGGCTACAGTTGTGTTAGAGGACAAGCATAAGCTGATTGCCGCTCTTACAGAAAGCATGGGAAGAGGGCTTAAAATTATCAGACGGCGGGGAATAGAACTTGACAAACTGGAGCAGTTAAAGGAACAGGGGGAGCTTCATCCTGTGGAGGAGGAGCTGCTTAACCGTATGAGTATGCATTTATCCCGGCTTTCTGTCCGGAATGACCAGCTCAGAGAGGAATACAAGAAGAAGGAGCATGATGCAGCCCGTGTGGAGGGACGTATAGAGCAGGCGGCTCTGGCGTTAAAGGAGCGGTTTGGCGGTGAAGTAGAGAGTGACTTAGAACAGTCCGGCAAACCGGTGACCAGAGAGGAGGCGGTTCAGGCAATTGCTGAAGGGGACCGTATTCTTAAGAGTATGCAGGAGGAGATAAAGGATTTCCACCGGCAATATCAGCAGTATGTGAAGAATAACGGTGTGATCATAGACCTCTTTAAGGATGTGAAGCGTATTGTAGAGAATGAGGGCATAGATACGCAGGAGGCTATGGTGCTTGTGAAGGAACAGGAGGAAATCCGGCAGATTTTTGAGGAGAGTCTGCTGGGATACGATAAGAGCAACAAGACCCTGTCCAGAGCAAAGCAGGAGCTTTTGAATTATAAAACCCAGACGGCTAACACCTTTTATACCATGGGAGCATTTGAACTCTCTGCTTCTGTCAGAGAGGATGTGGAGCTGCCGGAAACCTATGAGGAGGCGAAGGCACTACTGGCCAATATCCGGGAAATGATATCCTACATTGCATTGGAAAAGGAGCGGGTGGAGCAAGGCATTGAGGATATGGAGGCAATCAAAAATAATTTTGAGAATCAGTGTATCGAGCGGTGCAGGGATGTGCGTACTGAGTTGGATAAGCTTCCAAAGCTGTCCCGTATCCAGTTAGACGGAGAGATGATACAGATGGTAAGTCTTTCTATTCCGTATGTTAAGGATGAATTTATCAAACAAAGGATGTCGGATTATATTGACGAGGTGGTAGGTGGTGCGGACCAGTTTAACGACAACAATGACCGGATTAAATATATGAAGGGACGATTGCTGTTGAAAAAGCTGTTTAGTGTCATGGTTACGGATATGAACGCCATTAAATTAAAGCTGTATAAAAGGGAGAGGATGAAAGAGCAGAGCCGTTATCTCCGCTATGAGGAGGCAGTGGGGAGCACCGGGCAGTCTCAGGGTATTTATATACAATTTCTGGTTTCTATTATTAATTATATTTCCGGAATGTATGCGCCGGAGGCTGAGGTAAATGAGCTTAAAAAGGTAATCTTTATTGATAACCCCTTTGGTGCGGCTAAGGATATCTATATCTGGGAACCGATTTTTGCACTGCTTAAGACAAATAATGTGCAATTGATTGTTCCGGCAAGAGGGGCAACGCCGGCAATTACGAATCGGTTTGATGTCAACTATATATTGGGACAGCAGCTGGTGGGAGGCAGACAGCAGACCGTTGTGGTGGATTACAGAAGCCAGGTGGCACAGGAAGAGATTGAGTATGAAAATCTGGAGTACAGTCAGGCAGCCTTTGACTTTATATAGGAGCTGCCGATGGATAAAGGGATTTCGGCAGTTTTCTTCAGTGAACCGGTGTGGACTTTCTTAGACAGAAAGAGTATAATGAATCACATTATATATTGAAATAGGCAATTGCGAAACTCTTTATTTCCAAAACCTAGTTGTGCAATATAGACAATATCATAAGCATGGTGCTTTGGAGCCGCCGGTGCTTAGCGAGGTTTTTTCGAGCTTAGCACCGTTGC
>CAMWYM010000109.1 GCA_947178475.1 uncultured Clostridium sp.
ATTACTATAATCGTAAAATATGTTTTAGTAAAGAGTTGAGGTTTTTTTCCCTTTTCTGCTTCTAAAATTCCTGTCTCTGTATTCGGGGCAGGCTCTTTTCATCAAAAAGGCATCACCGGAAAAAATATAACTGTTGCCGTATTGGACTCCGGTCTTGCTCCCCATCCGGATATCCATGCCAGCCGTATTCTTGCCTTCCGGGATTTCATAAACCAGCGCCAAAAACCGTATGACGACTTCACCCATGGTACCCATGTCACCGGCATAATCGCCTCTACACGAATAGGCATCGCACCGGAAGCCAATCTGGTAAGTCTGAAGGTTTTAGACCGCCACGGAAACGGGTGCACGGATAATTTTATCGAGGCCATTAAATGGCTTCTAACCCACCACAGAGAATACAGTATCAGAATTGTAAACATCTCCATTGGTGGAAACAGTGCGGAGCTTAATAAAACAGGAAACCGTCTGAATCAATGGGTAACAAAGCTATGGGAAGCCGGTCTTACCATCTGCTGCTCTGCCGGCAACAACGGTCCTTCTCCTAATTCCATCACCGCACCCGGAAACTGCCGGAAGGTAATCACCGTGGGCTCCTATGACGGCAAGCGTTTTTCTTCTGCCGGTCCCCCCGTCCCCTATATCACAAAACCAGAGCTGGTAGCACCGGGACTCCACATATTAAGCACCAAGCCTCATGGCGGATACAGCATAAAAAACGGCACTTCCATGTCAGTGCCGTTTATCAGTGCCGCCTGTGCCCTTCTCCAGCAGCAACAATCTGACCTTACCAATGATCAGATAAAAATCCGGCTGATGGATGCTGCCCGTCCGGTACCATACCTCCCCTACAACATACAGGGTGCCGGTGCCGTAAGCCTTAATAATCTGCTGTCATAGCTGCTGCTCCATCGCCTGCAATTCACCGATAAATCGTGAAGGCTCCAATTCCTTATTATAGTATTCCTTCACCTCATAGATATGCAAATGATCTTTTGCTCTGGTCATAGCCACATAAAACATACGCCGCTCCTCCTCCATCTCCTCCGGCTTCACCGCCTTCTTGTAAGGAGTAAGTCCCTCGTTTGCCTCCAGCAAAAAAACCGCGTCATATTCCAGTCCCTTTGCACTATGCATTGTTGTTACCGTCAGTCCTTTTCTCTTATCAGCGGCTTTTTTCTTCATATGCTGTTCCAAATCCCTCCTGTAATGCTCAATCCCTTCAAACCATTCGCCGAAGGTTTTATACTGCTTTGCCATTTCCTGAAGCTCGTCGAGAGTTCCCAGCAAATCCTCCTCATTCAGATGCCGGTACCCGGCATATTCCCTCAAATACTCGTCATAACCAATGGCCTTACGGATAAAATTTACCGCTGCAAATGGCTTAAGCCCCGATAAAATTCTAAGCTCATACTCCATCTGATTAAGCTTCTCCACCGCCCATGCCCTGCTCCCTACCGTTTCACGCAGCTTGTCAAAGTCTACTACCGGATCTGTCAGAATTTCCCTTGACAGATATCTCCCCGGCTTATTCATAATCCGAAGAAACAATTCCCTCTCCCGGTTTCCCATGGCAGCCCGGATATAGTCCAGTATGTTTCTCACCGTGAAATGGTCATAAATGCAGGGAATCTTATCCCGTACCTGAAAAGGGATATTATATTCCATCAGCTTATGCACAATGGCTCTGGCCTGTACATTGGTCCTCATAATAATCGCCATATCCTGATAGGACATACCTGCCTTGTGATATTCCTGAATAGTCTTGAGAATATGCACATTCTCCTCCGTCGGATTATTCATATGATGTATCTGCACCGGCTCCTTATACCCCCTGTCACTGACAATCGGCTTGTCAAACCGGACCTGATTATTTGCAATCACACGCATTGCTCCCTCCGTAATATTGCGGCTACACCGATAATTTATATCCAGCAATATCTCCTCTGCCTCAGGATAATCCTCTTTAAAATGCAGCATAATTTCAGGCTTTGAACCGCGAAAACCATAGATACTCTGGTCATCATCTCCCACAATAAAAAGGTTATTCTGCGGAGCTGCAAGCATCCTTGTAATCTCATACTGGATTTTATTGATATCCTGAAACTCGTCTACTAGAATATAGGTATATCTCTTCTGCAAACTGCCTAAGATATCCGGTCTGTCCCGCAAAAGCTCATAACAATAGACCATCATATCGTCAAAATCCAGTTTTCCCGCTGCTGTCACCATATTCTCATACTCCCGGCAGACATCACGAAATATCTCCTCCCCAAGGTATGCCGAATAAAAGTGCTCCGGAGAAACCATATCCCCCTTCATCAACCCGATTTCCCGTACTACCGAAGCAACCAGCTCTTCCTCATCCTCATATTCCAGAGATTTGCTCCGAATGATATCCCGAATCAATCCATATTTTTCATCCTCAGACAAAATATTTCCGGCATGGTATCCATACGCCATTTTCAAGACAGAAAAAAATACGGAATGAAAAGTGCCAAAGGTACATCGGCATTCCGTATTTCCGGTAAGCCGGTGATAGCGCTCTTCCATCTCTCTGGCACTGGCTCTGGTAAAGGTAATCACTAAAATATTTGCTTCCGGAATCATTGCCTTTTCAATTAGATATCTTACACGATGGACAATAACTGTCGTTTTTCCGGAACCCGGTCCGGCCAGTGCCAGAATCGGTCCCTCCGTCTGTTCAATTGCTTTTAATTGTCCCTTATTAAAATCAGGCTGCATCCAATTCTCCTTATTTCGTACAAAAAAACACCCAGATATCCGTTAGGGATATCTGAGCAGTCTTCATCACTGATTTGCTTCTTGCAATTTCTTAATTCCTATCTCAATACGCCTTAAGGACTCTTCCTTTCCGAGAATATCCATAATCTCAAAGGCTCCGCCCGGTGTCATCTGTTTGCCGGATACCGCAATACGGACAGGCCATAGACCGGTTCCGTTTTTTATCTCCTTGGCTGAGATATACTCCATTAAAATGTCATGCAGGGAATCCACATTCCACTCAGTGACATCCTTTAAAATCTCACCCTCCTCCCTAAGTATTTCCAGGGAATTCTCACTGTTGGTTTTCATTTTCTTATGTGTATATATGGAAACATCATAATCTGGCAGTTCCTGAAAGAAGTCAATGTGTTCACGGATATCCGGAAACACCTCAATCCGGGTCTTAACCAGCTCCAAAATCGAGTCTATCTTTACGTCCCTTGTGATAACCTCCTTCACATAGGGAAGCGCCATTTCCTTAAACCGGTCAAACTCCATATTTTTGATATATTCACCGTTCATCCATTTAAGCTTCACCATATCAAATACCGCCGGAGATTTTGAAATATGATGATAGTCAAAAGCCTTTACCAGCTCCTCCAAAGAAAATATCTCCTGATTATTGTCCGGACTCCACCCAAGCAGTGCCACAAAATTCACAATCGTCTCTGTCAGAAATCCCTGCTCCAGCAAATCCTCATAGGAGGAATGTCCGCTCCGCTTGGACAGCTTTTGATGCTCTTCATTAGTGATGGTCGGGCAATGGATATACACCGGTACCTCCCAGCCAAATGCCTGATACAGACGGTTATATTTCGGTGAGGAAGAAAGATATTCCTGTCCTCTGACCACATGGGTAATCCCCATAAGATGGTCATCAACCACATTGGCAAAATTATAGGTGGGATAACCGTCTGATTTGATTAAAATCATATCATCCAATTCTTTGTTCGGCACAGTAATGATTCCGTAAAGCTCATCCTCAAAGCTGGTTTCCCCTTCCTCAGGAACATTCTGCCGGATAACATAGGGAACACCGGCAGCAAGCTTTTCTTCCACCTCTTCGCTGCTCAACGAAAGGCAATGCTTATCATATTTGCGGACAGACTTTCCGTCCACAACCTCCTCTTTCAGGTTATCCAGCCGTTCCTTGTCACAGAAGCAGTAATACGCTTCACCCTTAGCGATTAATTCCTTTGCATATTCCAGATAAATACCCTGTTTATGCCGCTCGCTCTGTATATAAGGACCGACTCCACCATCCTTGTCCGGTCCTTCATCATGAAGCAGACCTGTTCCCGACATCGTCCGGTAAATGATATCGACAGCCCCCTCTACATAGCGTTCCTGGTCCGTATCTTCAATTCTTAAAATGAAATCTCCGTTCTCATGCTTTGCCACCAAGTATGCATATAAAGCCGTCCGTAGGTTTCCTACATGCATTCTCCCTGTAGGACTTGGTGCAAATCTGGTTCTCACTCTACTCATACTCCGTCTCCTAGTTTCTTCCGCAGCACTGCTTATACTTCTTACCGCTCCCACACGGACAGGGGTCATTCCTCCCTACCTTAGGCGGTTTTACCACTGTCTTGGAGCTTTTCTGGAGCTTATATAACTCTTTTCTTCTGTCCTCGGTAATTAGTTCGTTCCACTCCTCTAATTCATAAAGCCAGTCCGCATTGCAGTCCACCATATTCATATAGAGCTTTTCTAAATCAAAATCCAAGGATACCTCCGTATCCTCTTCCATTTCCTCCAAATCATTAGGAGTCTTTAAACTGTCATTAATCCCGTCCAAAAATCCGGTCATCAGCTGAACAGTCGTATCATATTTATCTGCCAGCTCCTTAACCGTTCCTGTAACCACTTCCTCAGGATTAGATAAAAGCTGTTTATAAATCTCCTGTTCCGTGCCAAAATAATTCAGCCAAAACTGCTTTCCCTTCGGGGTTCTGTCATCCATCTGTCCATAGGCATAGTCACGCCAATCTTGTAATAAACTCATTTGTTTTACCATCCTTTTGCATAAATTCTATACAACAAGCTAGATTATAGCAAACCATGCCACATTTTTCAAGTAGGTCATAGGGGATTAAAAAACTCAGCCTATCCTGTAGCCTGTTTTGAAAAATAACCAGAAAAAATATTAAAAATGATGAATAAAAGAGAAAAGACCGGACATACTTAAAATATCACTTGATCGACAGATGTTATATCTCGATATAGCATCTATAGATAAAGTGAGACCGATTCTCTAACCTTAGGGAATCCGATAATACTTTATCCTCCCCTATTTGCGGAGCCGGTTTTCCGGCTCCGTCCCCTTTTTAAGGAGACTATTCTTTTTTATCCGTTATACCATCTGTCATATAATTATCTCCGATACCGTATGAATCATCCCTCTTATCCTCCGACCCTGTCACCTCCGAGTTACCATTTACTAAATGCGTAAACCACATAAATACCCATAATACTATCGGCACCACAATACTAAGAAACAGCATACCAAAAAAGTACTTACTGCCCGTCACGGCACAAATTATCGTAACTATTAACAGCACCACAATAAATACAACTGTGAGAAGTGCCATAATCCTTCTTAATCTGTTAAACATCTCCATCATACTCCCCATATAATTTTTCCAATCGTTCCTTCACCGTTTTCTCATAACCGTTCTCTGTAGGATGATAGAAACGCACATCCTTAATCTCATCCGGCAGATATTGCTGTTTTACAAAGTTTCCCGGATAGTCATGGGGATACTGATATCCCATATGCCCCAACTCCGCTGCGCCGCTATAGTGTGTATCTCTTAAATGCGATGGAACCGCACCTGTCCTCTGATTCTTTACCGTTTCCACTGCACCAAAAATCGCATTGGTCACTGCATTGGATTTCGGTGCTCCGGCCACATATACCGCTGCGTTAGCTAGAATAAGCTGTGCCTCCGGCATACCTACTCTGTCCACTGCCTGAGCACAGGCTGCCGCCACCTGAATAGCCTGCGGGTCGGCAATACCCACATCTTCACAGGCACAAATCATAATCCGCCTTGCAATAAAGGTTATACTTTCTCCCGCTTCTAACATTTTGGCAAGATAATAAACCGCCGCATCCGGGTCAGATCCCCGCATACTTTTAATAAAGGCAGAAATCGTATCATAGTGATTATCACCGTCTTTGTCATACTGTATAGCCCGTCTCTGGATACATTCCTCCGCTACAGGCAGCGTGATATGTATCACCCCATCTTCAGCGGGCTCTGTAGTAAGAACACCCAATTCAACGGCATTTAATGCACGCCGTGCATCCCCCTCACTCATATCTGCCAGAAAATCCAAAGCCGCCTCATCAATGTCTGCATTGTACGAACCCATTCCCTTTTCCGTATCATACACCGCCCGCTTTATCAGTTCCCTGATATCCTCTTTCCTTAACGGCTCCAACCGGAAAATATGAGAGCGGGAAATCAATGCCCCATTTACTTCAAAATATGGATTCTCTGTCGTAGCGCCAATCAAAATAATCGTCCCATCTTCTACAAAAGGCAGCAGATAATCCTGCTGCGCTTTGTTAAATCGGTGAATCTCATCTACAAACAAAATAGTCTTCTTTTGGTACATGCCATAGTTGTCCCTGGCTTCCTTTATCACCTGCTCCATATCCTTTTTCCCTGCAGTCGTTGCATTAAGCGAGGTAAAAACAGAGCTTGTAGTATTGGCGATTACCATAGCCAGCGTAGTCTTTCCGGTTCCCGGTGGTCCATAAAAAATAACAGAGCTTATCTTATCTGCCTGAATGGCGCGATATAACAGCTTATCCTTCCCGATAAGATGTTTTTGACCAACAACCTCTTCAAGGGCTGTTGGTCTTAATCTCTTTGCCAAGGGTGATTCCTTTTTCATGTTTGCTTGTCTCATAAAGTCAAATAAGTCCATGAACATTCCCCTTTATCATTATTGTAATTGCCTTATGCCGGATTACCTGCACAAGTCTGTCTATTGTTATGACTTTTTTTGAAAGCCCATCCGCTCTAAAAGCTTCTCAAACTTATCCAGCATAATCGGTTTACAGATATAAGCATCATAATCATTGCAGACCTGAATATTATCTAAAACTACCTCATCCAATGCACTAACCATAATTATCTTCGCCCGTTCCTCGGCTAAGACAGCATATTTCTTCTCCGCCTCTCTAATCGCCTCTAACGCTTTATATCCGTCCAGCTTCGTCATCATAATATCCAGACAAATCAAATCATACATCTGTCTTTCTTCCATCCCCTTCACAGCTTCCTCCACAGTTGACATACCATCCTCAACTGCAACCACTTCACCATACAGGGATAGATATTTCTCTAAAAATCTTCGGTTTACAAAATCATCATCGGCAATTAATATTCTCATAGAACCCTCCATACCATCTGTGCTTATTATTATCTGTAACTTATCTTCATTCTATGAGTCCTTTTTAATGCGAACCATGTCCACCAGCTTATTTAATGTGGATTTGGACACCTGCGAATGTGTCTTGTCATCATTCCAAATCCGGCGATTGAGAAGATCTCTGGTCATTCCCCCAAAAAGCAGGATTGAAAGCTCCTCCGAGGTAAAGGTATCTGTAATTTCTCCTTCCTCCAAGGCAAGATTTAATTCCTTTCGCACAAAATTAGTTCTCATATCAATACAGGCGGCAATAGCCTCCCGTGTATTTACATTATGTAACAGATATTCATAATTTAACACAATGGATGACAGTTCATAATAACCGTCATAGTTATTTGCTAAGGTCCGCAAAAACTCCATTACTTTATCCAAATGTAATATATCCTTTACCTCAATAGTGGCAATTATTCCCATATCAAATTTTCTAAATAGGTCCACAACCTCCACCAGCACCTCATCAATTCCGCCAAAATATCGGTATAATAATGATTCAGAAATATTTTCCTTTTGTGCAAGCATTTTTGTGGTAAGGGATGCAATCCCGGATTCACTGATAATTTCAATAGCAGACGCTATAATGCTGTCTTTTCTGTTCACAAAACTAGTATTCATCTTATATCCCCACACATCTGTGGCAATCGGCCATACAGACAATACAGCCTTTTCCTCACCTATGTCAATTAGTAAATTTCACATAATATTCATAATATGGTATAATCCGTATTTTGTCAACCGAATCTTATCACCATACAGGCTTAATATATTGACCTAATATATTCTATGTATCATTTTCCCTCATATATTTCTACCATATCCCTTTCTCTGTCATAATAGTAAACATGATCCGACAGCAAATCGATCAATCCCACTGCGCTATGGTTTGCATCAGAAACCATTTCCTCTAACGTAACAGCATCCGTCTCCACATTCTCGGGAACTAGCAGCACCTCATGTATGCTGGAGGGCAGAATATAGACGTTGCAGCCCTGGGCTTTGGCAAAATTCCTAAGCACCGCATCATACAATATGCAGGTTGCTCCGTTCATACCGGCTTCATTGGACAACACATACATACTGACTTCATTTTCTGTATTCTCCAATAATTTAAAGTCCTCCCGCATTTCCATAAGCTTCTCCTCAGGCAGCTGCCGCTTCATACATTCCGTAATGACTGTAGCCAAAGAATCCATCCGCCACGGAAATTCCTTCATGGTATTCTCCAATGCCAGCTTATATAAGTGATCCAGAGAAACATCCCAATAATCAAAAACATCTGTAGTGACAAGAGCGCTGCCGATTCCCATGCAGTCCCGATCCAGCACCATCCGAAAGGTCACTGCCAAATCCAGATACCGCTTGTGTGGACAAGTTTTCAATAATTCCCTGTTCCGGTCATAATTCACCAGCCTCAGCACAATATCCTGTTTAATCGCTGCAAAATCCCATATATCTGCCAGTCTGATATTCTGCTCCTCCTTAAACAGATTGTATTGATAGATAATCTCCTCCATAATGGCAGCAAGCGGCTTACCCATTTGATAGTTTTCAAAAAAAGAATTTAAATAGATATTAGGACTAATCATCTCCTTATCTTTTCTGATAATCAGCCCGTCAAGAGCAATACCGTTATTCTTGATTACCTGATGAATCTCAGCATGATATTCTCCTCCCTCAACGTCTCCGGCATTCCCTGTTTCCCCCTTGCCGCCAGAACCATCACTTCGGCAGGCATACTGATTCATATATTCTCCAATATTATCCTTTATATAAGCCAAAAACTCTTCATAATCCATACAATTATCCTATCCTTTCCTATGTCATATTCTGATATAGGACTGTACTCTTTGCATGGATAAAGAATATTTCCCTGCGCATAGTGAAAAACGATACGAACCGTACCATAGAAAATAAAAAGCAGAACCCTGTGATAAGTTCCCCTCTATCATATCGGATTCTGCAATGCCCGTCAAGCAATAAATGCCGGTTGATTGTACTACAATTATAATTACTCATATCAAAATATTTTTCAGACCATTGTCTCCAAAAAATCTACAAATGTCTTCATCTCCTCATCCGTTCCAATGGAAATCCGAAGATAGTTATCAATTCTTGGTTTATCAAAGTAGCGGACAAATATCTTATTCTCCTTAGCTCTTTCAAAGATTTCCTTTGCCGGCACTTTCCCGTGGCTGGCAAATACAAAGTTTGTACTTGATTTACAGAAAGTAAAACCAAGCCTCTTAAGCTCTCCCTCAAACCACTCTCTCGTCTTTACCACCTTTGCTACCGTTTCCCGGAAATAGACCTCATCCCTTATACTTGCCACACCCATTACAATAGTGGGATAATTCATCGTATAAGAATTAAAACTGTATTTCACATCATTTAATGCCTTAATCAGCCTTTCGCTTCCCATGGCATATCCGATACGCAGCCCTGCCAGAGAACGGGATTTAGAAAATGTACGGACAATCAGCAGATTTTCATAATCATCCAGTAAAGCAAGCGCTGTCTCCCCGCCAAAATCAATATATGCTTCATCGACAATGACAATGACATCTCTGTTGTGCTCCAAAATATCCCGCACAAAGGAGAGTGTAATCACTCGTCCGGTAGGCGCATTTGGATTCGGGAAAACCACTCCTCCATTTTCTCCATAGTAATCCTCCGCCACAATAGAAAAATCCCCGTCCAAAGCCTTTGTCTCATAGGGGATGCGGAATAAATCCGCCCAGACATCATAAAAGCTGTATGTGATATCCGGAAAAAAAATCGGTTTTTCGGAATTAAAGAAGGTAAGAAATGACATTGCCAACACATCATC
>CAMWYM010000110.1 GCA_947178475.1 uncultured Clostridium sp.
GTTAAAAAATGTAATACAAATAATGATAAAAAAGAAAAAAGAATAAGTACAATATTATATAGATGACAAACCATGTCATATGATTAACCGTTGCTTAATTATGGTATATTAACCAATATATTTATTGGTTTTATCTGACTTGGTGACTTTATCATTTGTATCTCTTTTGCTTTTTATAATGCGTATACTTAAACCGGATATAAATATCCAGTAGTTGAGTTGCAATTGAGACATACGTAAAAATTGTTTCAAATTTACAATCGCCATATTCACAAGCGATTATTGATACAAACACACTAATGATAATAGCCATTTTAATATACCCTTTCATGTTGAGTATGACATGGCTGCCATCACAATTATAATTTAGCATATTCGACAATATTTTACAATAACCATCAATATTCAATGAATGAATGTTGGTGGTATTTTTTGATTATTGTTACAAGAAAACGGATAAGTATGTAATGTAGCAATATTGTTGTGATTTAGAAGTGGAGGTTGATTGTTACCGAGATGCAGTTGGATAATGATTTAAATATAATAATATTATAAGAGAAGGATCTGCTAGTAACTCCCATACAAATTATTTTAATGGGAGTGGTGATCCAAAATATGAAAAGGAATGTATCAGTTTGGTACATTCCTTTTTGAATAATTTTATACGAAAGAGAGTGATAATTATAGAAAAAGTTGAATCAAGTGAAAAGCAGAACAAGAATGGGGTGCCAATTTGGGAAAAATCCAATTTAACTGTAGAGGAATATTCCGCATATTCTGGGATTGGCATTAATAAGATTAAAGAATTGTCAAACAGTGAAAAATGCCCTTTTGTATTATGGGTAGGCAAAAAGCGATTAATTAAAAGAAAATTATGTGACAGATATATAGAGAATCAGTATTATTATGAGCATTCAATTAAAGATAGTAAACTGGGAAAAATGAAGGTAGCTAATATTAGAAAATCAGATATATTATTATTTTACAAAAAGTGTAGTGATTCAGGTTATAGCGCTGGTACAATAAAAATTATTCAAAAAATAATACGTCCTGCGTTACAATTGGCTTGTGATGATAATATAATTTTAAAGAATCCGGCGGATGGTTGCACAAAGGACTATCCAACAAAACTTGAAAAAAAGTATGCTTTAACGTTTGATGAAGAAAAAGAATTTCTAGAACGAATCCAAAATAGACCACGCATGAAAAGATATTATCCTATGTTTGCGATTATGTTAAAAACAGGTCTCAGAATTAGTGAAGTAATTGGTCTAACATGGGATGATGTTAATATGGACGAAAAAGAAATAAGTATTAATCATCAAGTTCAATGCCGTACAGTTGATGGGAAATATATTCTTTATGCAAGCGAAACAAAAGCTAACGCTGGTACAAGAGTAATCCCTATGATCGATGAAGTATACAAGTTGTTTTTAGAGCAACGCAAGGTATGGTTTGTAACAACAAAAGCTACTGATTTTGAAGTGGATGGGCATAAAAACTTTGTATTTGTGTCTCATGTCACAGGAAAATGTATGAACCATAATAATGTCAGGAGAATGTTGAAATCAATCGTTTCTATGAATAATGATAGAGATATCCAATTACCACATATTAGTCCACATATCCTTAGACATACGGCTGCTACTCGTTTAGCTGAATCTGGCTGTGATATAAAAGTAATGCAATATTTACTAGGTCAGACCGATATCCAAACAACGATGAGAGTATATAATCATGTGGACGTTGGACGTGTGAAAAGAGAACTTGAAAAGCTAGAAAAATTGCAGGTTAAAATGAGTTAGATTTGTGTACCAATTTGTGTACCATTTTGAAGATTATTTATAACGACTTATAACGGGTTATGTTTTTCAAATTCTCAAAAACCCTTTAAAAATAAGGTTGTATAATCACTTATAATGGGTTATAATGACTTACGGAAAAGTGAATAAATCTTCAGGGCGGGGTGCAAGTCCCCACCGGCGGTATTTGAAGACTTGGAAATGACATGAGATTTTTTAAGCTTCATCAGCCCGCGAGCCGCAAGGCAGGAACCGGTGAGATTCCGGTGCCGACAGTATAGTCTGGATGGAAGAAGAGTGAGGGTAAATGCTGTTATGGCATTTATATGTATTGAATGTATTAGGTCCTGAAGTGCAATGGCTTCGGGATTTTTTGTTTTACCGGGAAATCTCTTATGAAGCGGGCGGAAAGGAATATGGATATAAACAGAACAGAGGTGACAGAATGACAGGAAATGAACAATATATGCGGCGTGCCATAGAGCTTGCAAAGGCAGGGATAGGAAAAGTAAATCCCAATCCTTTAGTTGGTGCGGTGATTGTAAAGGATGGACAGATTATCAGTGAAGGCTATCATGCGAGATATGGTGATTTGCATGCAGAGCGGAATGCTTTTCAGAATTTAAAGAGGAAAGAGGATGCAATGGGGGCAGAAATGTATGTGACCTTGGAACCCTGCTGTCATCAGGGAAAACAGCCGCCATGTACGGAGGCAATTATAGGGCATGGCATTTCCAGGGTGTATGTAGGCTCTAATGATCCCAATGAGCTGGTGGCAGGCAAAGGAATTCAGATGCTTCGGGATGCAGGAATTGAAGTGGTGACACAATTTTTAAAGGAGGAATGCGATGCATTAAATCCGGTCTTTTTCCACTATATTACAACAAAGACTCCCTATGTGGTGATGAAATATGCCATGACTTTAGACGGCAAGATTGCAACGAGAACGGGACATTCGCAGTGGGTGTCCGGTGAAGAATCCAGAAACCGTGTCCAGCAGACGAGAAATGCGCTAAAGGGAATCATGGTGGGAATCGGGACGGTATTAAATGATGATCCGAGACTGACCTGCCGGATACAAGGAGGCAGAAATCCAATCCGGATAATCTGCGATTCCAAGCTCCGGATTCCTCTATCCAGTAACGTAGTGGTAACGGCAAAGGAAGTACCAACGATTTTGGCAACGATAGAGCCACACCCAGAGTATAACCGTTTTTGGCATGAGCAGAAGGAGGAGCTGGAAAAAGAGGGTGTAGAGGTTTTAACGGTAAGAGAAATAAATGGACAACTGGACTTACAGGATTTGATGGTAAGGCTTGGAGAAAAGCAGATAGACGGAATTTTGCTGGAAGGCGGCTCTACTCTCAATTATGCAGCAATTAAGGCGGGGATTGTGAACCGTATTGAAACGTATGTGGCACCAAAGTTTTTTGGCGGTGCAGGCTTTTATACCCCGGTTGGCGGTGAGGGTGTGGAGCTTGCTACAGAGGCTTTGGGATGTAAGCTGGTATCTGTAGAACAGGTTGGAGAAGACGTACTGTTAAGTTATGTGGCTGGCAGCTATGTATTTTGACGATTTTTTTAATGGAATTCAATAAGTGTTGTTCTAGTAAACAGTGGTATTGTTGACTTCCAAGTACCTGCTTTGCCTGCATTGCATAACGAATATGCAGGAAAATTAATGGATTATGAAATGGTAAATTAGTTAGGAGGCTTTATTGTATGACAGCAAGGCTAAACAAAATAGATTGTATAACATATCAAATAAGAGAGATAGAAGAGAACGACTTAAACAATTTACTATTGGTGAAAAATGAGGTATCTGTACATACAGAAAGGCTTAAACAGCAAGGGGATGGACATGCAGTTTATATAGGGGCATTTATAAATAACTGTGCGGTTGGTTATGTACTGCTGTCCTTAGACAATAAGGAAGATGTCATGTCTTACACCAATAATGCTAAATGTGCAGATATGATTGATTTGCTTATTATAGAACCTTTAAGGAATTATGGGATTGGTTCACAATTAATATTGGCATGTGAAGAGATTTGTAAGGAAAAAGGTATTTTATGCCTGGGGCTTGATGTAAATCCAGAGGATAATCCAAAAGCGAAGCGGTTATACGAAAAAATGGGTTATCATACGGTTGGAGAAATACATTTAGATGGTGTATATGAATATACTGACGAACAGGGCAATAAGGGGAAATATGAGGACTGGTGTATAGATATGATAAAATTCTTATGATAGGACAAAAGTCTGGTAATTGGAAAAGATACTTTAAAAAGTAAGAAAGAATAAAGAATAAAAATTGGTTAGAAGGGAAGTGATAACATGTTTACAGGAATTATAGAAGAAATCGGAACGGTAGTTTCCGTCAGCAAAGGAGCAAAGTCTTCCAGTCTCACCCTGCAGGGGGATGTAATTTTTGAAGATATGCATATTGGGGATTCCATCGCAGTCAACGGTGCCTGTCTGACGGTCACAGGAATGAATACAAAAACCTTTACCGCAGATGTGATGGCAGAAACCCTCAGGCGTTCCTCTCTTGGCAGTCTTACAAAAGGGAGTAAGGTGAATATGGAGCGTGCCATGGCGGCAAATGGGAGATTTGGAGGGCATATTGTCAGCGGGCATATTGATGGAACCGGTGAGATAGAAAGCTTTGTAAAGGAAGACACCGCCGTATGGGTGACGATTCAGACAACGGAAAAGATTTTAAAATATATTATTGAAAAGGGTTCCATTACCATTGATGGAATTTCTCTGACTGTCGCTTATGTGGACAACCGGTGCTTTAAAGTATCTTTGATTCCGCATACTGCCGGGCATACGACATTGCTTACGAAAAAAGCAGGCGATATTGTAAATCTGGAAAATGATATTGTGGGAAAATATATTGATAAGCTGATGCATTTTGATGATTCCGGATTAGATGAAAAAGAGGATAAGAGCTCTGTGGAAATTTCAATGGAGTTTCTTGCTAAAAATGGTTTTATGTAAACTGATAGTATTGTAAAAATTAATATTGTGATGTTATGTAAATTAGATAGGAGAGACAAGCAAATTAAATACATGATACCACAAAAATAAAAAGATGAGTTATGTAAAGTGATAATGCAATGCTGTGGAGGTAAAATAATGGCGTTATGTAAATAATGCTTTGGTATTATGTAAATATAAGAGAACTCGTACAAACTAATATTAAAACAAAAAAGTGCTTTACTATTAGGCAATATTGCTTTATGAGTTAATGCTCATGTTGTTAGATTAAAGTTATGTAAACAAATTATGTTTATACATTATGTAAAATGATTATGCTGAGAATTTATGAAAAGTAATTATGTAAATAAATTATGTAGAGTTTTTATGTTAATATATTATGTGAAATTATTATGTAAATGCTTTATGTAAATATAATGGAAATATGATAAGTCAAAATAGACTATACCATTAAGATACAGGAGGTAGAAAAATGTCTGAATTTAATACGACATTAGAGCTGGTCGAGGATTTAAAGGCCGGAAAATGTATCGTCGTTTTAGACGATGAAAACAGAGAAAATGAGGGAGATGTTATCTGTGCGGCTCAGTTTGCTACCACAGAAAATGTGAATTTTATGGCGAGCTATGCAAGAGGCTTAATCTGTATGCCGATGGATGCCTCTTATACAGACCGTTTAAATCTCCCACAGATGTGTATTACAAATACTGATAACCACTGTACCGCATTCTCGGTGTCAGTAGACCATGTGGATACCACGACAGGAATTTCGGCTTATGAGCGTGGAATCACCGCGAGAAAATTTGTGGAAGACGGTGCAAAGCCGGAGGATTTCAGGAGACCGGGGCATATGTTTCCGTTAGAGGCAAGACCCGGAGGAGTTATTGAAAGAGACGGACACACCGAAGCAACAGTGGATTTTATGAAGCTTGCGGGGCTAAAGCCGGTGGGGCTTTGCTGTGAAATCATGAAGGAAGACGGTATGATGGCGAGAAAGGAAGATTTGATTGCTTTTGCTAAGAAGCATGGCTTGAAAATCGGCACAATTCAGGATTTGATTCAGTACCGGAAAGAGCATGAGGTATTTGTAGAGTGTGTGGCAAAAGCAAAAATGCCAACCCGTTATGGTGAATTTACGATACATGGCTATGTGAATAAGTTAAATGGAGAGCATCATGTTGCCCTTGTAAAGGGAGATATTACAGATGGAAAACCGGTTCTTTGCCGTGTACATTCCGAATGTCTTACCGGAGATGCGTTAGGCTCTGCCCGGTGTGACTGTGGACAGCAGTATGATGCAGCGATGAAGATGATTGCGAAGGAAGGAAGAGGCGTTCTTCTTTATATGCGTCAGGAGGGAAGGGGAATCGGACTGATTAACAAAATCCGTGCATATGAGCTTCAGGATAAAGGGCGTGATACCGTAGAGGCGAATCTGGAACTGGGATTTCCGGAGGATGCAAGGGACTACACGATTGGAACACAGATTTTGGTAGACCTTGGAATCAAAGAGCTTCGTTTAATGACCAATAATCCCCTTAAGGTATATGGGTTAAAGGGTTATGGACTGGATATCGTGGAGCGGGTTCCCATTGTTATGGAGCCTGGTGAGTATGATGCATTTTATCTGAAAACCAAGCAGGAAAAAATGGGACATATCCTGAATTATAAATGATTACAGGCTGATGTAGAGTCAAATGGAGATTTGTGGAGAATAAAAGGTGATGATTGAAACAGAGCGATTGATTTTGAGAGAATATACATTGCAGGATTTTGAAGCGATATATGAGATACTATCCGATTCAGAAACTATGCAACACTATCCTCAGCCCTTTGATGAAGAACGTACGAGAAACTGGATTGAATGGAATCTTCAAAATTATAAAGAATATGGATTTGGATTGTGGGTTGTTGTTTTGAAAGAAACAGGGAAACTTATAGGTGACTGTGGAATTACAATACAAAATATTGATGGGGAATATCTTCCGGAAATAGGCTATCATATTCATAAGAAGTATTGGAGAAAAGGATTTGGAAGTGAAGCCGCAAAAGCGGTTAGAGACTGGGCATTTGGGAATACGGAATACGATTGTCTGTATTCTTATATGAAATATACGAATGTCGGTTCATATTCTACTGCTATTGCAAATGGTATGAAAAAAATAAAAGAATACCCCGATGAAAAGAATGGTATTTCATATGCATATGCCATAACTCGTACAGAATGGGAATTACTTAGGTAATAAATTGGGAACTTGAGGAGGTTATAGAATGGTTAGAGAAGCGAAAAAAGAAGATTTGGCAGAAGTGCTGGAATTGTATTTGTATTTACATGAAAAATCAATTCCCGAACAATCAGAACATTTGATATCTACCTGGGAACAAATCGTGGAGGATGAAAACCACCACCTTTTAGTGAACATAGTAAACAACAAAATTGTTTCTTCCTGTGTATGCGTGATAATTCCTAATTTAACAAGAAATGTGAGACCGTATGCATTTATAGAAAATGTTGTTACAAATAAAGATTACCGGGGAAAGGGTTATGCAACGGAATGTTTAAATTATGCAAAAGACATAGCGGTAAAAGAAAATTGCTATAAAATGATGTTGCTTACAGGTTCTAAGGAACAGAAGACATTAGAATTTTATCAAAATGCAGGATATAACAGTACGGATAAAACAGCTTTTATTCAGTGGATTGCTATATAAACAAAATTCAGATATAAGCAATATTGCAATCAGGTTATAATGACTTGCGCTGATGCGCAAGCAGGTCATCAATTTGTGCAGATAACGAGCCAAGCGTAGATACTTGTATATACATTTGGCGACTATTGCAACAAACGAAGTTTCTTCGAAAATTGGTGACATATGTCATAGCATTTTTTGATATGCCAATGATTATAATTCATTATATCTAATTTCTGTAAATAAGGTTTGGAGGGCGCTATGGGAGAACTGACAGTAGAACACAATAAATTGAGTGCAGAGGAATTTATTGCTCTGTGGGAATCGGTATGGGGAGATGCCCCGTCTTTCGAGCAGACAGAGCTGGCAATGAAACATACACTATTCAGAGTCTCTATTTATGACGGAAAGAAAATTGTGGCAATGGCAAGAATGATTGGTGATATGGGACTTAATTATTATATTAAAGATGTTGTTGTCAGACCGGATTATCAACGCAAAGGAATCGGGAAAATGCTGATTCATGAACTGATGAGTTATATTAATCAAAACGGTATTAAGGGTACAGGCATCTTTGTTGAATTATGTGCAATGCCGGATAAAATACCCTTTTACGAAAAGTTTGGATTTTCTGCAAATGAAGCCCAGAGATTAAAGTTAATGTATGAAGTCAGATGATTTCTCATTTGTAGCGTGTTACATGAAAAACTTGAGTTGATTACATATACAGGAGGATTTTATTTATGAATATAACGGAGTTTAAATGGACAAGAGAACCGCAGGATTACAAAATCGTAGACAACAGAGTTGAAATTGTTACAAAACAGCACACTGATTTATGGCAAAGAACATATTATCATTTTCAAAATGACAATGCTCCTGTATTTCAAATGGAGACAGAAGAAAAATATTTCAGCTTTGTTGTGAAAACGGAATTTACAGAGAGCTGTCACCGCTTTGACCAATGTGGTATTGTGATGTATCTTGACAGTGAAAACTGGTTAAAGGCATCCGTTGAATATGAGAATGAAGAATATCAGCATTTAGGCAGCGTTGTGACAAATGGAGGATACTCTGATTGGGCTACCACAGTGATTGATGCTTCCGTAAAATCCATGTGGTATCGTTTTAGCCGTCGGGAAGATGATTATTGTATCGAATGCTCTGCAGATGGAATAAATTTTAATCAGATGAGAATCTGTCACATGCACAAAGGTGATGGAAAAATTCAATTTGGTATCTATGCCTGCTCACCGGAGGAGTCTTCTTTCAAGGCGGTATTTACGGATATGCAGATGCTGGAATGCCAGTGGAAAGCCCACGACGGACAACAGCCAGATGCAAACTGAAAATCTGATTCATCAGGTTGGAAAAACGAAACAAATCTGATTTTCTTCAACCAGAAATATAGAGGAGGTACGTCATGAAAAAAATACTTGTAACCGGTGGAACTGTATTTGTGAGTAGATATATTGCGGAATATTATCTTGCAAAGGGTGATGATGTATATGTGCTGAATAGGAATACCAGAGAGCAGTCTAAGGGAGTAAAGCTTATTCAGGCAGACAGACATAATGCCAGAGAAGCTCTTCGGAATCTCCATTTTGATGTTGTTATTGATACTGCATATACTTCAAATGATGTTGAAACGCTGTTGGATGCTTTGGAAAGCTATGAAGAGTATATCCTGATTAGCTCAAGTGCCGTTTATCCGGAATATGGTCAACAACCATTTAAAGAAGATACACCATTGGCGGTTAATCAATATTGGGGCAAATATGGAACCGATAAAATTGAAGCAGAAGCAGTTTTGATGAAAAGAAATCCAAATGCATATATTTTAAGACCTCCGTATTTATATGGTCCTATGAATAATGTATATAGAGAGGCATTTGTTTTTGATTGTGCGCTAAACGGCAGAAAATTTTATTTACCGAAAGATGGTGAAATGAAATTACAGTTTTTTCATATAGGTGATTTGTGCAGATTTATAGACATTCTTTTGGCAGCGAAGCCGTCCTGTCACATTTTTAATGTGGGGAATAAAGAGACTGTATCTATTCGTGACTGGGTTGAGCTTGGTTATTCTGTTACAGGTAGGCAGGCTGAATTTGTAAATATTTATGATGATATTGAACAAAGAGAATATTTTAGTTTTTATGACTATGAGTATTGCCTTGATGTTTCAAAACAATATGAATTGATGCAGGGAGTAAAACCGTTGCGTGATGGTTTAAATGAGGCGTTTGTCTGGTATCAAAATAATTCAGATAAGGTCAATAAAAAACCTTATTTAGAATACATCGATAATAATTTGAACAGGGCATAAAATAGCACTGGCACAAGATGCTGCTTGGAGTATAAAAGGAGAGTAAATAAATATGATCACAGGATATATTGTTAGTGCATTGAAATACGCTATTGTATTTTGCGTTATTTATATAAT
>CAMWYM010000111.1 GCA_947178475.1 uncultured Clostridium sp.
GTCAATATTTACTTCATTAACAGGAAATGCATAACATCTATATATTTTTATATTTAGTTTTTTATATTTTTGTTGCCACACCTATAGCATTATTCCTTTACCGGCTTTAATGGGATTGTGATGTAAAAATTTAATGAAAATCTTCTTGAAGAACACCAATAGAATTTAAGAAATCAAAAAAAGAAACGGGCAGCCCTTTACCGGGCTGAAGTATAAGTAAAGCAGCATTGTATAAAGAGGAATTATCCAACTTATCCCTTCAATGCTACAATCAGCTTTGCCCGGTCATGAATCCCCGTCTTTTCATAAATAGAAGAGATATAATTCTTTACGGTTCCCTCCGATATAAAAAGGGCATCCGCAATCTGGCGGTTTGTAAATCCACGGGTAAGCAGAGTACAGACCTCCTGCTCCCGTTCGGTCATCGTTTCCGGCAGCTTCATGGCTATATCCATCTCCTGTCCTTTTCCCCCGGTCCGCTTTCCTGCCATAAGCAAAGCCAGCCGTTCCATCACCTTACTGTCAATAATCGTCCGTCCCTCCATGATCTGGCAGATTGCATCAATAATTGCATTCTTTCCGCTATCCTTCAACAGATAGCCGTCCGCTCCGTTTGCAATCGCCGCTGTAATATATTCGTCATCATAAAAAGTGGTGAGCACCAGAATTTTCACGGAAGGATACTGCTGTCTCATACAGGAAATCAGCTCGATTCCACCCATCCCTTTCATATTGAGGTCCACCAATGCAATATCTGCCGGATGCTCTGTTAGTGCTTCCAATGCCTCCTTACCGTCCCTCGACATGGCGACAACTTCCATTCCCCCGTAGGTCAGAAGTATTTCCAGGCTCTCCAGTAACAACGGTTCATCATCTACCAATAAAACACGATATTTTTCCATACTATATTACCCCTTATCTCTTTCTGACCGTCTATTTATCCCCAATCTCTTCCGCAAGAATCGGAAGCTCTATCTCAGTTACGAATCCGTTTTCATTCCGGTACTGTATTTTTCCTCCGCATCTTTGCACATAGGCAATCAGCTTTTTCATTCCAAAACCTCTTGCAATTTTCTCCCCGGCATTATTTTCGTTAAAATCGCTTACTCCATTATCCTGTATACGCACCTTTACATGTCCGCTGTCCCCGGATACATGAAGAGTAAATGTGTCTGCCCTGCCATGACGTACCCCGTTGGTGAGCAGCTCCTGCACCGCTCCTGTTAAAAACTCCGCATGCTCATGAGGTATCTGAAATTCCGGCGGAAATGCTGTAACATCCTTCCTTATGATTATTGCTGTGTCCATCACAAAATTTTCTGCAATGTCCAAAACCTCTTTTATAAAATCACTGCCGCTTACCACACCGTTTTCAACATCCAGCACCCGCACCGCATGCCGGATGGACTCCAGACTCTCACTGACCCGCTCCTTTGCAATGTTCATTTTCTCTCTTGCCCGTTCCGGTTCCTCCAAAAAAAGCATGTCCGCTGCCTCCAGCGTCATAATCGCCGCTGTGACAGAATGTCCCACACTGTTATGGATATTCCGGCTGATGGTTTCTCTTTCCTCCAATCTGGCATTTTTATCCAGCAGATAATTTTTAAGCTGCAGCTCATGATTCAATTTCTTTTCATACATTTCATTGATTGCCGTAATCTGAATGGATTCCTCAACCTTCCGGTTCGTCAAAAAGACCCGATGAAATACCTCTTCCACCAGTCTCAAAGCACAGACAGCCAGCTCCAGAATCAAAACCTCACAGATAATATAGGGAAGCTGCTTCTTCCCTGCTGCCATTTCCCAGATTGCACAAAAGATTCCGGGTGTAATCTGCCAAAATTCTCTTTTTCCAAATCTGCACTCATAAAACAGCAAGAATATCATAAAATGTCCACTGAACACAGCAAAAATTGCCACCAAAAAAGTCTTACCAAGCTGCAGCAGTATATTCTGCTCCGAATCAGATATGCTTTCCACAGTAAACATTACCATTAAGATTCCTGCCAGCAACAGGCACATATACGGCTGTTTTGATGAAAACACCGCTGCTATTGTTAATATCACAGTCAGACCCATTGACCGGTTAAAATTTATCGTTTCCTGCATAATTTCACCTCTGATTAATTTTACATCATATAATCATAAAATGAAACGAGAACTTTTATATTTGTCCGTTCCGTGCTATATCTTCATATCTACATTGGTACCAATGCCTTCTGCTGCCTTTTCTCCCTGTTTCTCCTCTTTCTTTACTGCTTCCATAATAACCTGCATATCACTGGTATCCAGATAGATTTCCCCATCCTCCGCCTGTTCTGTTTTTCCAACTAAGAACTGCTCTGCCTTTCCCATCTCGCTCCTATCTGCTTCACTTGCTCTTTCTGCCAGTTTTTCCTTTTGCAGCTCTTCTGACTTTTTCTTTTCCTCTGCCTTCTTCTCAAGGGACTCCTTCAGTTCCTTTCTGTTCCTGACAGTCTTCTCTCTGGTTCTCTCCATAAGCTTTTCCGCATTTTTCTGTGCCTCCGCACGAAGCTTTTTATTCAGTTTATCATCACGACGCACATAGCCGAAATGATAATATTTTCCGTTTTCATCCATATACCAGTGACTAGTCCGCTCCACAACACCGCCAAGTGCATTATAGTAGGCCATAACCGTTTTTTCTGCCCGCTCAATATCCTTTATGGTTTGTGTATACTGCTTTGCCGCCTCCGGATCATTCTGCATTTTTTCCAAAAGTGCCGGATTAATTGTTATAGTTCCTATTTTATTGTCCTTTCTCATACTTAGTCCGGAACCGATTTCCAGATTGACATATGATACCTGTTTCTGTATGCTTTTGAGATATTCTTCATTGCTGCTTCTCCTCGCAGCATCTTCCTTTGTTTCAGACAATTCCGTTTTCTTTGATTCCCTCTGCCCGGAAGCCTCTGTCTCCCTTGCCTTTTGATACCCATATGCATTCTCATATGCACTGCCGTAATTGTTCAAACCTGTAATTGCCATAGCTTTCTCCTCCTTGATTATAATATATGAATTCCTTTTCTATTTTCCTGCAACAGCACCATTACATGAAACTCATTATTCTCTATCTGAATTTCCAAGTCTCCCATATATTTCTCTGCCACATATTTCACATTGGACAATCCAATACCGTGTAAAGCATGCTCCTCCTTGGTAGAAACCGGAAGTCCGGTAATACTGTCAAATTCCGGCTTTCCGCAAAAAGAATTTACAACCTCAATCCAGAAAAATCTCTTTTTTCTTTTTCCTATCAATGTGATAAATGCCTCATCTCCTTTCACAGATTCACATGCCTCCAACGCATTCTGCAGCAGGTTTGACAAAATGATTCCAATATCATATGCATCAAACCCGGCATCCTTCGGATATGCAAATTCTGCCTGGAATACGGCTTTCTGACGATCTGCCTGCTTTTTCCGGTCATTTATAATCACATCTGTAACTGCATTCCCTGTCTGAAGCTCCAGACCAAATTCATTCAGGCTTTTATCCATTTTTTCAACATACTGCTCCATCTCCTGAAAGCTTCCATTTACTGCCAGACCTTTTACATTGGTTAAATGATTTCTCATTTCATGCTTCATCCGGCATATGCTATCATAAAAATGCTCTACCTCCTCCATTCGTTCCTTCATGGCATGCACCTGCTGTTTTTCCATAAAATGCTGTTCCCTTTCCTGCAAAAGGGCATGATATCTCTGATAAATATAAATCGCAGATACTTCTCCTGCAAACAACAAAAGAGCAACACACGGTATCTTCCATGCCATTTCGGTACGCATTTCAAACAGATAAAACATTTCCTGCGTTCCGGGTACCACTACGATATCCACTATCATTAAGGCAAACATTCGCCCTACAATATTAAGCACAGACAAAAAAATCATATCCTGTCCGTTCATTTGCAATGGTCTTTTCACCAGCCTGCTTAAAATAGCAACCATAGTGACAAAAAAGAAGGTATATACAATTCCCTGTATAAACACTCCGATAGTAACCTGATGGTAATACTGTACAATATCCTCCATGCCCCTTCCGGTATCTATATCTGTCAACAGCAGCCGCTCAATGGGCTGATAACTTCCCAGCTGCATCAGAAAGCTTAATGCGTTCAGATTATAAAATAACAATATGATAAAAACCGGTGTCACCAATGTATTCAGATTATGCTTCAGTCCCTTTTTTAAGCCTTTATATTCACCACTCACCGCCATATAGCAGCTTAAAACTGCCAGAACAAATAACAGATGGCGCAGCCACACCGGATGTCCCTTCCATAAAAAGCTGGCCAGGTTAACGGAAAATAAACATATAAAAACAGACCACTTCTTTTTGCCCTGACGAATCGGGGCAATGATTTCCCACAGCCATATAAACATAAGAATTTGTAATACAATCTCATATAAATCAACTATATATAAACCCATTTCATAATGTTCTTTTGTCATTTATACTTTCCTCATATTTCCTAACTGCTTAAAGCTTTGGGACTCAGCTTTTCATACTCTGCCCGACACTATCATCACAGTATTTTGGATTCTTCTTACACTTTTCCACCCATATATCTCAAATATGCCCTGACAAACTCCTGATATTTGTATTTTGACATCAGAATAGAGTCCCCGTTAGTCATGATAACCTCATTCCGGTTATACTCTTCCACATAAGCAAGATTGACCAAATATCCTCTGTGTGTACGAAAAAATATTCCCTGAAGCTGCTCCTCCAAATCCCCGATTTTCACATAGGAGGAAAAGCTGCCGTCTGTTAACTGAAGCCGTACCTTATGCCCTTCACTCTCAATATAATAAATGTGATCAAGGGGAATGGTTTTCGTGGAATTGGCAAACTGCAATACCAGTGCTTCCGGCGGCAAAAGATTCTGCTCCCTGACTGCTTCTACTGCCCGTTCAAACACTCTGGCAAATTTTTCTTCATCTATCGGTTTTAAAAGATATTGAAATGCGGCTACATCAAATGCGTCATACACATACCTCTCATATCCGGTAACAAAAATAATTATTGGCTGTTTCTTTGATCCCGATTCACGAATCCTCCGTGCCAGAGACATCCCGTCTATAGAATCTGTACTATTTTTCATCTCAATATCCAGAAACAATAAATCATGCATTTTACCATCCGCAAGATAGTCCTGCGCCGAAGCATATTCCGTTATATTACATTCTCTCCCCTGCCGATCTATCAGTGAAGCGAGATATGTTCTTATATTTTTTTCATCATCACAAATTGCTATCTCTATCATACGCTTTCTCGCTTTAGCAAAATCTAAGACTGCTTTTCAAATCTTTTAATCACTCTTCCCAGTTTCCACATGTGCTATATAACATCATATCTTTTCATTTCTTATATCGGAACCAACATATTTGAAATTGATAAATAAGACGTGATTGGGCATCTCCACAGCACAAACGGACAAACGATGTACAACGCAAAAAGTGCTATACGAAAGGTTTCCCCTTAGTATAACACTTAATTGATATATTATAAGCGGGTTGTAATATCTACAGCTGTTACAAAGCATTGGTTCCGCTATTTCCCACTATAATATTCGCATCAAAGAATGCAGCCGCCTTTGCTTTTATCATCTGCTCATCTACAATTGGATACTTTTCTCCATCTGCAATGCTCTCATAATACTCCTTTCTGCGAATCAAAGTTTCTGTCCATTCTTTTTCCTGCAGTTTTCGCTTCTCCACCTGTTTATCCAGCTGCTTCTTCATCTTCTTCTTTTTTTCCAGCCTGCGTTCCCAGAAGGTTTCCTCCTTCTTCAGTTCAAAGGCATTCCCCATCCCATAGCTTTCCCCATAGGATTCCTTGTCTGTTGCCCCGAAATGTAACACGGACCAGTTTTTACTATGCCATGGATCATAAAAGGAAAAATTGCTGCGAATAATATCTAACACATGCTGTTCATATTCCGGATCGTTTTTCATCGCCTCAAAGCCTTCTTCCGTGATGTGGATATTCCATATCCACCCTGATTGGGAAGGATTTAACGGGATCTGAGAAATTTTATCCCGGATATATTCTTTATATTCCTCCATAGACATATCCTTTGTGGAAACCACGCCAATTTCTTCAACCCCCGATGTCTCCTTCATCCGCTCATATTGTTCAACCAGCTCTCTGCTAAATTCCTTAGGCTTTCCTGCTCTGCTTAACATTTCCTGTGTTCTGGCATAGCTATTGTATGTTCTTGTCATATGATTCACACTAAACGTATTCCCCATAGCTACTCCTCCCTATATGCATCGCCGGAAAAAATACCTTCTTTTGTATACCATGCAATATACCTTTTGTCCGATTCCTCTTCACCAGACATTGGATAAGTACAGGTAGTAGACTCTGCCACAAGAGAATCCATAACCGATTTCTCGTCTGTATCCCCTGTATCTGTCTGGCTTCCCTCCGGTGCAGCTACTCCCGCTGCCTTTGCAATATCTGTACTGTCCTCTGAGGTCACACTGGTCGTAGTTTCCACAGTAACCTTTGTTGTAGTCTCTTTTTGACGCTTTGCCTGTTCTTCTCTCATCTGTTCTCTGATTTCCTCCTGAACAGAATCAAACTGCTCTAAAAGCTTATTCCACTCCCTTACCGTAAAGGATTGACTACCAATCTGAAAGCTGGTTTCGGTATCATTGTTTTTTATTTTTTCATAAATTTCTTCTCTTCTCTGTGAAAGCATTTGCAGCATTTCTTCTCTGGTCAGGGTTTTTCCCTCTTCCCCGCCCTCATTAGAAACACTCTTTTCCTTCATCACCGATTCCTGCTCATCACTATCCTCCTTCTCTGTCCTGACTGCCGATAAAATATCATCATAGAACCCCTTTTTCCGCTCCGTTCCGGCTCCCTGATAAACATTTCTCTGCCAGCCATGGTCTGTGCCAACTCCTGCAATTCCCATATTCAGTTCTCCTTTCCGATTTCCAACCCCTTAAAGAATTTTACTGGCAGCAAAAAACTGCCGCTGATTATACTGAGGGGTTTTCTATTTTTATGACTCCTCTGTCAGTCAGAGTCATTCCGCTCTCCTTATCTGCCTTCATCTGTCAAGTCTCACCCATAACGATAAACTGCGCCAATGATGATTAAGATTTTTATAATAGGTCCAAGCGGATAATCGTTGAAACAATAGAGAAAGCTCCCCTATTTCGTTTCATAGAATATATCGGATAGGTAAATGATATTATATTAGATAGATAACACAAAATGACTATAGTCTGCATAAAATAACCAAGATAAAAAAGGTGAAGGAATCTTTTATGTTCCTTCACCTTTTATTACCGCTGTTTTTATTATTACTTTTCCAACTGCATACCAGTATATAATTGTTGCAAAATATCCCGTTTGATTCTATCATTCTGTTCTACATGTGCACCGTCTTGGATGTTCATCAACACATCGTCTACATAAGGATATATCTCAACGTTATTATTAACAATTTTAAATTCTATCTTAACCGAAGCGCTGGTAGATAATTTACCGTTATAATCTTCATAATCCTTTAAGTTAATGGTAACTCCATTTCCGTAAAACATTACATATTCAACTCCCGGCTCTGCGTCACGAGTCTCGTACACCCAAAACTTAGATTTTGTTTTAGCTTCAAGAATAGCCTGATATGTGGCATTATCCAAATCCTTATTGGTCAAAGCCTTCACCTGCCCAATCTTTGTCTTAGCCGTACTATCAACAATTGGCTGTACAATAGACTTTGCAAAATTATGTGGATATTCTGGCACAATCATATAAACACCAAACAAAATCGCTCCCAAAATCACAATCCACACAACTACTTTCAAAAATCCTTTCATTTTTCATTCCTCCTAATAGCAATATTTTAATAAAATTACACCCATTATGATGAGCTTAAAATAGTTCTTTTTCCAGCTGAAAAATAAATTCTTCTAAAAGCTTCATGCGCCTGCTGTATTCCAGCCGTGCCGCATCAGTCTTACATCTCTTTATCTTAGGTCTATTACCTCTATAATAATTCTTAATCCTGTAATAGGCCTTCTTATAACTTGCACCATCCTCACAGGCAGTCGCCATAGAATCCCATAGAATACTAACCGTTCCCACTTCATCCAGCAAATCTGCGTCCATCACCACCTGACACTCCAACGACAATTCTGCGGTTGTGTCCTTATCATCATGGATTCGTATAATCTCACCGATTCTTGCAATTTTCTCCGGATCAACATTAATACTATCCAGATATTCCACTGCAATCTCAGCACCTACCTCTCCATGCTCCCTGCCCTCCTGCCAGCCCACATCATGTAACAGAGCTGCCAGGGCAATGATATCCAGGTCACCTCCGACCTTTGCCTGTAACTTAATTGCCCAACGGTATACTCGCATCGTATGTTCAAAGCGGTCGCGAAAAGGATAATTCGGCGGTCTGCCGTTATCTGAAATTTGTTGCTTTACAAACTCAATAACCTCTGCATAATTCATGCTGCTCGCTCCCATCCATTTGATATCCGGTCAAACCAAAAATTCATATTACTTAATTTCTATTTGACCTATTTAATTGTATAACTCATTAAATATTCTATATTGTAACATTATTTTCGGAAATATTCCACCAGTAATCAAAAAAATCATACAAAATACATTTATATGATTTTAACAAATCCATGCGGCCTGCTTTGTGAGCCAATCCCAGTCGTTACCATAGCAGTTAACTCAGTCCAGGCACCCTTGCGGCACATGAAAGCTCCTACTTAGTGCTGCTTCGTTCCCGACCTGACACGGTTCATAGGTTTTCATTGCGCAAGACCCATACGTCAACGCCACTTACCATGGCCAGCACTGAAAACAACACCCGAGGCAGGCCAACACCCCCGCTATAGCGGATTGCAGGTACAGGGCACCGCTACCACCCCAGCTGCATGGAAAGATTATAAACTAACTTAATTAATGCCGTATCAGTATACAGGATTTTGCATCTTCTGTCAACTTTTCGCCGAGAAAACAACCGGCTATTCCTGCTTTTTATCCCGCAGCTCCCGGAAGAATCCCGATAACAATGCCGAGCATTCTTCACCCAGCACTCCCTTTTGAAATTCAACCTGATGATTAAAAGCCGGAATCTGAAAAAGATTCAAAACCGAGCCAGCACAGCCGGCCTTCCGGTTCATTGCACCCACCACCACCCGCGGAATCCTTGCCTGAACAATAGCACCGGCACACATCTGGCAGGGCTCCAATGTAATATACATCGTACATCCCTCCAGCCTCCAATCACCCAGCTTTTTGGATGCCTTTTCGATAGCCAGCAGCTCTGCATGGGCAAGGGTGGTCTTTTTTGCATTGCGTTTATTGTAACTGCGGGCAATTATTTTATCCTCATAGACAACTACACAGCCAATAGGTACATCTCCCACAGCTGCCGCTTTTTGTGCCTGCTTTATTGCTTCCCTCATATATTTCTCGTCTTTTGTCATTGTACTTCTCCCAAAGTTGATGTATGATTAAACAGCATACCTTTACCCTGTACCAATTAGAAATCTGCAGATTTCCGCTATTGGCGGCGGATAATAGTATAGCATATTATAAAATGACTAAATATATATTGCAAGGAGATTGAAACCATGTCATTCCGGCTCACCACAGACCGCCTATTATTACAAGTTGAAGATTCTGATAAAGCGGAAGAGGTTCTGAACTTCTACCAAAAAAACCAGTCAGTCTTTGAACCATTTGAACCAACTCGCCCGGAAAATTTCTACACGATTTCCTATCAAAAGGCGGCAATGCAATATGAGTATAC
>CAMWYM010000112.1 GCA_947178475.1 uncultured Clostridium sp.
GGTTGTCAAAGCTCTCATTGATACTATTGCGGGTTTTGGCGAGACCGGCTTTTAAACGGGAAAAAAATCCCTTCTCCTTTTCTTCTGCCATTTCCTCTTCAGTTTCGTTCAATTGGGGTGTAAGCGTGTCTTCATTGGAAATCTCGTCATCTGCATGAATTTCCGGATTACACTCAGATGTTTTTTTCTCTTTGAAAAAATCAAACATTAATATTATCTCCTTTCACGGATTAAGGGCATTTTAGATGATTCCAGCTACTAATATACAAAAAATCCTCTAAAAAATCAAATTATTTATTCTTCAGCAGATAGGAAATAGCCTCCTTAAGACCATCTACCGAAAGTGTATACATATGAAACAGCTTGGCCAGTGCCGCCTCCGATTCCATCCAGTGCATCTGCATCTGGTCCTTGTGATAGCGCGGATTCATCCATACACATTTCTTGTATTTGCTGTTTAGCAGCTCACACCATTCATATCCGGTATGCCCATCGTTCGGTCCCCGGTAATTACCGTTTGGGTCAAACAATTCCTCCGGTGCCATCTGGGCATCTCCCACAATAATTACCTTATAATCCTTATCATAATGTTTAAATAAGTAATCCAGCTCTACCCAGTCTCCCATCTCACACTCTGCTGACTTATAAACCTTGGAATATATACAGTTATGAAAATAATAAGTCTTTACGTCCTTAAAATGATTAGCCTTGTGTACAGCCTGAAACAGCTCATTACAAAGCTCCATAAAGGGTATCATTGTTCCGCCGCAATCAAACAACAGTAAAAGCTTTACTGTATTTTTTCTTGGACGGTCAAACTCCAGCTGCAGATATCCTCCATTATCACAGGTTTTTCGGATTGTATTGTCAATGTCCAACTCAGTTTTCGGTACATCCAGTCTTGAAGAATATTGGCGAAGTCTTCTGAAAGCCACCTGATACTGACGCATATTTAAGACCCGGTCATTGCGGAAATCCTGATATTTGCGTTCGCCCAGCACCTGAAATGCACTCTGCATACCGCCCTGTTCTCCCACCCGGATACCTCCGACATTTCGTCCGTGATGACCAAAGGCAGAACCGCCGGCAGTTCCAATCCAGTGATTGCCTCCGTTATGCTCAGAGTTCTGTTCAGTAAGCCGCTCCCTGAACAGTCTTTTCACTTCGTCGGCATTTCGCTGTTGATAAAAGGAATACATTTCCTGATTCTGTTTATCAAACTCCATATCTTCTCCCTTATCAAGCCATTCCTTCAATGCATCCGGCAAAGCATTCTCTGACTGGATATCATGAAAAAATTCCATAAATGCCAAATCAAACTTGTCATAATCCGATTCGGATTTTACTAAAATCATCCGGCTGATATAATAAAAATTAGAGAAATCAGAGCCGATAAGCCCTTTGTCCAGCGCCTCCATAAGCGTAAGCCATTCCGTCATGGAGATATCCAGTCCCTTTGCTTTTAATGTATAAAAAAAATCAATAAACATCTCTTAACCTCTGTCTGTATAGAATAGCCGTCATGCCGCTTCATGCATTCCGGTACATCAGTATAGCTTTGCCTTGTTCACTGCCTCCAAATCCTCATCCTTTTTGAGTAGTACACCAAGAAAAGGCAGCTCCTCCCGTAAATGCTCGGTATCTACGCCGCTGAGCATTAAAGCTCGTATCCAGTCAATCAGTTCAGACGTGCTTGGCTTCTTACGGACATCCTTAACTGAGCGAAGCCAATAAAACGTATCCAGTGCATTTTTTAGCACATTTTCCTGAAGATTCTCAAAATGCGCATTGACAATTTCTGTCATCTGTTCTCTGTCCGGAAAAGTAATATAGTGAAAGATACACCTTCTAAGAAATGCATCCGGAAGCTCCTTCTCTGCATTGGAAGTAATGATCACAATTGGACGTTCCTTGGCCTTTATCGTCTCACGGGTCTCATGGATATAAAATTCCATTTTATCCAACTCCCATAACAAATCATTGGGGAACTCCAAATCTGCCTTATCAATTTCATCAATAAGCAGAACCACCTGTTTGTCAGACTGAAAAGCCTCCCCCAGTTTTCCCAATTTAATATAGTGGGCGATATCATCAACGCCCTCCTCTCCAAACTGGGAATCATACAGTCTCTGAATGGTATCATAGCCATAAAGACCGTCCTGGGCTTTTGTGGTAGATTTGATATTCCATATCAGCAATTCCTTGTCAAGAGACTGGCTTACCGCTTCAGCCAGCATTGTTTTTCCTGTACCCGGCTCTCCCTTAATCAATAATGGTTTTTCTAAAGCTACCGCCACGTCAACAGCCGCCATCAATTCTTCACTTGCCACATAATCCTTGCTACCTGTAAATTTTGTCTCCATCTTCCTCTCCTTCTCGTTACGGTCTTACCTGTCCACTGCCGTAGATAATATATTTTGTGGTTGTCAATGCTTCCAGTCCCATGGGACCTCTTGCGTGAAGCTTCTGGGTGCTGATTCCGATTTCTGCTCCAAAGCCAAACTCAAATCCGTCGGTAAATCTGGTGGAGGCATTGACATAAACAGCGGCAGAATCAATCTCATTTAAAAATTTCTGGGCATTATCATAATCCTTTGTAACAATTGCTTCAGAATGTCCGGTGGAATGGCTGTTAATATGCTCAATTGCCTCATCTATGCTTTCAACCACCTTAACGGAAATTATCTTATCCAGATATTCTGTCCTGTAATCATCTTCCGTTGCTGGAACTACCTCAGCGGTAATCCGCTGTATAGTGGAATCGCCCCGGACTTCACAGCCGTTCTCCCGCAGCATGGCAATCACCTTAGGTGCAGCCTCCTCCACTATTTCTCTATGAATCACTAACGATTCGCAGGCGTTACACACACCAAGTCTCTGTAGCTTCGCGTTTTTCACAATCTCCACCGCCATATCTATATCTGCCGATTGGTCGATATAAATATGACAATTTCCTGTTCCCGTCTCAATTACCGGAACTGTTGCATTCTGAATCACCGAACGGATAAGACCGGCACCTCCCCGTGGAATCAGCACATCTATGTATTCATTCAGCTTCATCATGCGTGCAGCCGTTTCCCGGCTGGTATCCTCCAAAAGAAATACGGCATCAGGCGTAATCTGATTATCCGTCAACGTCTGCCTAATTATACTGACAAATGCCTTATTAGAAAAAATAGCATCAGATCCGCCGCGCAGTATCACCGCATTGCCGGTTTTAAAACACAGTGAAAATGCATCTGCCGTCACATTCGGACGAGACTCATAAATCATGCCAATCACTCCAAGTGGTACCCTCTTTTTTCCAATTAACAGACCGTTTGGACGCTCCTTCATGGAAAGTACCTCTCCCACCGGGTCTTCTAATGCTACTACCTGCCTGACCCCTTCTGCAATTCCTTCTATTCGTTCTCTGGTAAGTGATAGCCGGTCCAAAAGTGCCTCTGGCATGCCATTTGCCTTTCCGTTTTCAATATCCTTTTTGTTTGCCTCCAAAATCATGTCAGCATTTTTAACTAAATTATCGGCAACTGCACTAAGACAGGTATTCTTTAGTGGCTTAGACAATCTGTTAAGCTCTCTGGCAGCCGCTTTAGCAAGTTTTCCCATTTCCTCTAATTCCATACTGAAACCTCCTCATATTCTGTAATCCATACTGCTAAAGAAAATGGATTACCTATGTTAAAATATACTCCTCTGTCACAATATAATCCGGCACAATATCATGGTCTTCAACAGGCAGATTTTCCTCTAATATCTGAAAGGTATAGCAAAGTGCCGCCGTTTTATGCTGCCGGTGTAGATTCAAATACCTGTCATAGTAACCGCCGCCATATCCTAGACGGTGTTTTTGACGGTCAAAGACAAGTCCCGGCATCAGAATTAACGCATGCTCCTGTAAAATCGGTGTATCCTCGCAGATAACCGGTTCCATAATTCCATATGCACCCGGTTTCCAAGCTGTATCCTCTGTAATCCGATAAAATTCCATCGTTTTTTGTCCGACATCTGTTACTGGCACATAGACCGCTTTTTTGTCATAAAAAGCAAGCTCTCTTATCCTGTCGCAGGAAACCTCATTGCGAAATGCCTGATAAATACAAATATGCTGGCATTCCGTATACATCATATTACTGATAAGCTGTCTGGCAATCTGCTCAGAGTGCAGACGAACTTCCTCCTCCGTCAACCGGCTCCTTTTTTCCAGCATATGCTGCCGCAACACTTTCTTATTAGCTTCCGTTATGCTCATTTCGCTTCCTCACCATTTTCAGTGGAGTAATGGTACCGTCCGGATTTTTGATACTCACATTATCTAAGGTTGCCCGCATATTGCCGCGGATTGCCGCAATATATTCCTGTCTCAGCTGTTGCTGTTCCTGTTTTTCTGCCTCGTCAAGTCCCTCCGCCTTGGATTTGTGGTACAACTCATTTATTCTTGCAATCTTAGTCTCATCCATTTCTCTTTTCCTTTCCTTTTATTCCGGCAGATTATTTGACCTATCCTGTCGTGTTATCCTTTTCCTGCTTAGGCCGGTATTTCTTTATTACAGCCTCTGCAGTCTTCATTCCGTCAATGGCGGCGGACATGATGCCGCCTGCATAGCCAGCGCCCTCTCCACAGGGGTAGATACCTCTGACTGCCGATACAAAATCCTTATCCCGCTCAATTCTTATCGGTGAAGAGGTACGACTTTCAACTCCGGAAATCAGAACATCTTCATGTGCAAACCCCGGAATCTTCTGTTCAAATGCCTCCATACCTTCCACAATTCCCTCTCTGATAAAATCCGGAAGACAATCGGCAACATTGCCTAAGCAATAATCTCCTTTTATCTCCGGGCTAATCTCTCCTAATTTCACGGTGGATACCCGATTGGCAAAATCCGCAAAACGCTGGACGACTACCTTGCCGCCTCCTTCTTTATAAATGCGTTGCTCCAGCTTTCTCTGAAATCTCATTCCTGCCAAAGGATGCCCGTCTTCAAAATCTTCTCTTTTTACCGAGACAACAATGGCGGAATTAGAATTGCTGCCATTTCTTCCACTGTAGCTCATTCCGTTTACTACGGTACCTCCATCCTCAGAAGATGCATTTACCACATATCCGCCGGGACACATACAAAAGGAATATACACCTCTTTCATCCTGTGTCCGGTGAGTCAGCTTATAGGGTGCAGCGGGAAGCTTTCTGGCAGCTGCTCCGTCACCGTACATGGCACGGTTAATCCAGTCTGCCGGATGTTCCACCCTGACACCCATGGCAAAATCCTTGGCACACATGGGAATATTTCGTTCATAGAGCATATTAAAAGTATCTCTGGCACTATGTCCGATGGCTAAAATAACCTGACTGCATTCAACCCATGTTTCAAACTCCCGATGTAAGATTTTCACCCCGGTAATATGGTCGTCGAGGACACGGATATCCGTTACCTTGGCATCAAACAAAAACACACCACCGTAGCTCTCAATTTCCTTACGGATTCCTCTTACCACCTCTATAAGCTTATCTGTGCCTACATGAGGTTTATAATCAAATAAAATATCCTCGGGAGCACCGTGACGGACAAAGGTTTCCAAAATGAAACGAATTCTGCCATACTTATCCTTTACCTGGGTATTCAGCTTTCCATCACTAAATGTGCCGGCTCCGCCTTCACCAAACTGTACATTACATTCCGGATTTAATGGGTTACCCGAGAAAAAACTGTTGACCTCCGCTACTCTCTCTTCAACACAGTGTCCACGCTCGGCGATTATCGGAACATATCCTTTTTGGGCCAGAAGCAATGCTGCAAAAAGTCCTGCCGGACCAGCACCAATCACCAGCGGATGGTGCTTCATTTTATCTTCCCCACACTCAGGGATACAATAATCTGTCACTTTTGTTAACATAACATTATTATCGTTAAGTTTTTTCACAATCTGCTGTTCATTTGGAAGATTTACCCCCACTGTATATTGATAGAAAATCTCCGGCTTCTTTCTGGCATCAATAGAACGCCTTAGAATTTGATATGAAGGAACATTCTTTAAATGCAGACGTTTACAAATCTGCTGTTCCAGTCTTGAATTATCTTTTTCCACAGGTACTTTAATTCCATGTATTTCAATCATAATGACATTTCCCCTATTCCGATTAACCCTTAACGATAGCATTGGCGGCAGCGATCCCAGACAAAATGGCAAAGGTCAGATTATAACCACCGCATTTTCCGCATATATCCAGTGCCTCCCCAACAATGTACAATCCGGGGTAATGGATACTTTGAAACCCTTTCACATCTACCTCCGATAGAGCAACACCGCCACCAGTAGTTTGTGCCCTTTCGTAATCCTCTGTGTAAATAGCCCTGAATGTCAGTTTCTTCAAGGTAGAAACCAGACGGTTAAGCTGCTTTTCGCCAAGCTCCGAAACGGTCATATCCCTTGTATATCCCAAACGTTTTGTTATATAGTCAGCAAAGCCTTCCGGGAGAATTCCTTTTAACAGGAAAAATACTGTCTCTTCAGGAAAATTTTCCCTTTGTACGGATATATAATCTCTTAGTCCATCCCAGCTGATATCAGGAAAGACATCTAAATATAAATCGTATTTATCCTCTGCCGGCGGCTTGTGTTTTTTCTGGCTGCCGGCTATTTGCTTTTCCTTATTGTGCCTTGCCTCTAATGCCTGTTCGCGGTTATAGTAACAGGACATATTCATCACCACAATTCCCGACAGACGGTTCTCATTTATCTGTACCTGTCCCCGTTCCTTTATTTTTCCAAAGCGTTCTGTATTCAGAGTGACAAAAGCATCCAGACGTACACCTTTAGCCAGCTTAAGACTCGAATCATCAACATAAATCGGACTCAAAGCACTATAGCTTTGCTCCCATTCCAGTTGGAAATTTTTCAGCAGCCTCTCACTGCTGTCACTGCCTCCCAGCTTCGGAGCTGCCCTGCCACCTGTTGCCAGAATCACCCTTAATGCCTGATATGTAATCTCTTCTCCCTCTTTGTTCGTTGCCAAAATATGATATAGTGATTTGTTCTTATTCTCTTCATAGACTTCCGGCTTTTGTCCCTCAGTAAACAAAGGAGGTGACAACTCTTTCACTCTTTGTTCAAAGGCAAAATGTACACCTTTTTCCCTACACCGCAGATAAAGCAGCTCTGTTACCTGTCGTCCTTGATTTGAGAGGGGATAGAAATATCCGTTCGTCTCATAAAGGGGAATTCCTATAGCATCAAAAAAAGCTAAGATCTCTTTATAGGAATGGCATTCTATCCAGTCAGATAATAAATCCTGAGATTCTGAATGATAACAGGAACAGTCAAAGGAACGGTTTGTTAAGTTACACCTTCCGTTTCCGGCAGCACTTAATTTGCGTCCGGGAAGCTTTTCCTTTTCTAATACCAGAATACTCAATTGACTGTCCTTAGCCGCATTGTAGGCGGCGGCAAGACCGGCAGCTCCAGCACCGATAATCACAACATCATAAATCACAACAAACTCCTTTATGTGGAATAATTTTCGAGAAAACTGTATAAATCTTCTTCATTATCCAATGGATATCCCTCTAGCACCTGTAACTGCAAATCGTCTGGAAGACTGTCAATTGCAATCTGTGTATATTCATATACCGTTTTGCCATCACCGTTTAAAATGACAATGGTGCCGTTAAAGGATTTGGCATAATATCCCTGATACTCCTGTTTCCGGTAAGTTTTGCGGAAACACAGGTGGTTCTCTTGATAAGAAATCAGTTCAAAGGAAATAAGTCCCTGATCCCGTTCCTCATAGGAAAGGTGTTTCATATAATCTTCAAGATAGTTGACAACCCCTGCCTTGTCACAGCCAAGAAGCATCGGCATATCCGTTATCTGTTCCGTAAGCTTTCTTTGTTCATCCGGGTAGTAATACTCTATTTCAAAGGTAGTCTCCTTTGTCACAGGAAAAGTCTCCGCTTTTGGTGCAGTTACATTTACATAGTCACCATTTTCATCTTTTACATAGTTCTTCGGATAAAAGAAAGCATAAAAAATAACAAACGCTCCGGCTATACAGCCAATCAGCAGTGCCATTCCCGCAAAAATCAGATTTCGTTTCATATACTCCTCCTGTTACCGGAATATCTGCTTCCGGCAAAATGAAAATCTTCTCATTAGAAAGAGTATGTCCGAAGAAATCAGATTCTATACAGAATCTATAAGGTAAAGGCAAAGGGAAGAAGCTCCCTTACGGAATAGGACACCGCCTTGCCATTCTCCTCTAAAATAACCTCTCCGTCCGGCATCAGTTCAGACATAACCTGAAGACAGATACCGCATGGATATGCCGTGGACCCGTCCTTGGCTGCCACTGCAATTTTTTGAAGATTTCTTTCTCCCTCGGAAACTGCTTTAAAGATAGCTGTCCGCTCAGCACAGTTAGCCGCTCCATAAGAGGCATTTTCTATATTGCAGCCAGTATATATTTTGCCCTCTGCCGTTAAGAGTGCCGCCCCTACAAAATAATGGGAATATGGGGCATAGGAATGAGTATAAGCCTGCTTTGCCATTTGTATCAGCTCTTTATCTGTCACGATATATCCCCCTTTATCACAAAAGGACTATAGATTGATATAGCCCTTTTGCTGATTTTATTTATTCAAATGCAACTCCGGCATCGTCTCCGTTTCCAATAATGGAAATCCATGTTTTGCCGGGATTTAACAAAAGCTCTGAGCCGTCTTCCAGATAATACTTGGTTTTCGCTTTCTTTGCTTCCTTCTTCCATGTAATCGGAATAGACTTACCGTTAGTACAGTAATATCCCTGTCCGTCACCAACCTGAGTCAGCTCCTGCAAATCATTTTCCGGATTAATGCATTCATAAGAGGATATCTGAATAATCACGTTTTTGAAGGTCAACACATTATTATTCTCATCCTCCTGATCATCAATCTGCGGAGCATCATATTCATACCGGTCATACAATTTGGTATCGGCATTATAGATAAAATACGGCTTAGAATAATTACTGAAATTGACATGAATTGTTTCTGCAGTAGTACCATTTTCCAAATCCGTATCCTCTTCATTAAAGGATAATACCTTCTCATGGGTATCGTCATAATCGGAGGAATATCCGAAATCATCAATTCCCTTTACAATACGCTCACCGGTGGTATATGCGTTATGTGGTGCCACTCTGTCATTATCCCGGTAAAATCCTGCATCATAAGTCAGTCCATTGACGTTGTCTATCACCTTCTTGTCGAGAATTTCCTTTGCCGGCTTAGACTGTCCATAGTGGACATAAATGGCATCATATTCGTTAGCAATATAGATATAGTAATGTCTTGCACTTCTGACAGAACCAATTTTTTCTAATGCCTCATAGTCGGAAAAAATCGGCATAATTCTGGTGATTCCACCTTCCACCATACATTCATAAATAATATCAGCCTTTTTTGTTGAGGAGGAGGGTAATGCCTCCTTTAAATTATTAATCATAACGGCAACCGGCCGTTTACTTACAAAATCTGCTGACCATTCACCGGTAAGCTCATTGTAGCTGAGTCCCTCGTGCGGATCCTCTGTCACTTCTTCTGTAGTAGCCTCTGTGGTAGGCAGCTCCTCTGTAGTATCCCCCTTTTTGCCACAGCCAAACATGCTTATAGCTGTCAGGCATAAAACAGTTAATGTTAATATTTTTTTCTTCATCTCTTTCTCCTTTATTCCACCTTATATCTTGTATATCCTATACCATGCAAAATTTCATCCTGAATCTGCTACATTCTCTCCTGTTCCCGATCGGTAACA
>CAMWYM010000113.1 GCA_947178475.1 uncultured Clostridium sp.
AGCCGATAAGAAAGCAGCAGCAGACGTAACAGCAAAAATTGAAGCTATCAAGGATGTACAGTATAATGATGCCAGCAAGGCAGCAATTGAAGCGGCAAGAAAGGCATACGATGCATTGACAGATGCTCAAAAGGCACTGATATCTGCAGACACCTTAAAGAAGCTGACGGATGCAGAGGCAACATATGCTCAAAAGAAGGCAGAGGCAGAGAATCCGGTCAAGACTCCGGTTCTTGAGGCTACCAAGAATGCAACAAATGCAATCACGGTTAAGTGGACTGCAACGGAAGGTGCAGCAGGTTATAATGTATATGTGGCTACAAAGAAGATATATGCTAAAGTAGGAAGCACTTCTTCCACATCTTACAAGATTAACAAGGTAAACAAGAAGAAGTTAAAGGCTGCAACAGCTTATCGGGTTAAGGTAGTAGCTTATGATAAGGATAATAAGGAGATTGCAGGCTCTGAGTTAGAGCTTGCGACAGCAACCTCTCCTGCTAAGGTGAAGATTTCTTCACTTAGCAGAAAGTCTTCCGCAAAGGCAACGCTTAAGTGGAAGAAGGTAACAGGTGCATCTGGATATGAGGTGTACATGAAGACCGGCTCTGGAAAATATAAGCTTGTAAAGACGATTAAGAAGGGCAAAACAGTAAGCTGTACACAGAGCAAGTTAAAGAAGGGCAAGAAGTATACATTCAAGGTTCGTGCATACAAGACTGCAGGTGGTAAGAAGGTATATGGCGCTTATTCTAAGACAAAGAGTATTCAGTTAAGATAAGCAGGATGAATAGCAGTAATAAAAAACAGGAAATATTTTGAACAAACTATTTTAATATAAGAAAATATATGTTAAAATAATATTGTTAAAAATGGAAAATCCCATACGGAATTAATTGGTTTTGTATGGGATTTTCCTATTGAAATAATCATGTACGTAAGATGCTCGGGGAAGCACAGAGAAAGGTCAAGGGGTGTGAAATATGGGAATAATGGAGAAGAGGATTGTCAACAAAGGGGCGCATACAGGGACTACAAAGAGTCAAAGGATTTTATATACACTTTTGGCTGCATTTATGGTTCCCATGGTGCTGAGTATTATCCTTGGAAGTGTTTCCTATATGAAAGCCAAATCTACGGTGCTTAAGCAGTATAGGGATTCTGCGACGGAGACCGTCAGTGCAATGAGTCTTTATATGGAGGAAGTGACTGGTAATCTGCAGGGTAAAGCTTTGGAGATAGTGGTAGATGACTCTTTTGTAAAGTATTATACCAAGTATTACAAAGAGAAGGGCACAGAAGCACAGGGGTACTATAAGGCAATTAAGAAGAACCTAAGTACGATGAGAGGTGCTAATGATGCGATAGAGCAGTATCATGTATTTGCAGAGAATGGTAATCCAATTTCATCAACAAGTACTGTATTTGCCGAGGGTACATATGGTTCTTTTGGCGAACAGGAGGGGGCTCCTATTGTCGGCAAGGATACACAGAACTTATGGCTGGTAAACCATCCGTATCTGGATAGTGTGGCTACTCGGACACAGCCATATGGTTTAAGCTTTGTAAAGGCGTTTTTTAAGGGAAACGGCTGTCTGGTAATTGATATCAGTGAGGAGACCACACAGCAGATTTTGGACGGTCTTTTGCTGGGAGACGGCGGGAAGGCTGTTATTATTACGGCGAACGGCGAAGAATTGTATGAAACTGGAGAGAAAGCGGAAGAGGGGGCTATCAGGTCTTTGCTTCCGGAAACAATTGAGGAAATCGGCAACTGTAATGCAAGATATAATGGAGAGAAATATTTGATGGTTTATGCCCCGGTGGGAAGTACGGGCATGGTTCTCTGTACCCTTGTTCCTGAACGTACAATGTTAAAACAGGTATCGGGAATCAAGGTGACAACCCTTTTGATTACGCTGCTCGCGGCTGTGTTGAGCCTGGTTATTGGGATTGTTATCTCCTCAGGTATCAGCGGAGAACTGGAGAGAGTCAGCGGACAATTGGATGAGGTTGCAAAGGGGGATTTTTCAAAGGAGTTTTCCACCCAGAGAAAAGACGAGTTTATGCTGTTGAATATGAGTGTTACGCATATGCTGCGCAATATTCAAGGGCTTCTGTCGAAGATGCTGCGTTTTGGAGAAGCGGTTGCAGACTCCTCTGACAGGGTGCTGGACAAGGCTGGGAATTTGCAGCAGACCTTTGAAGATATTTCGGAATCGGTAATGAGAGTGTCAGATGGTGTGGAAAGACAGGCGGAGGATTCTGAAAAGGGACTGGAAATGATGGTGGAGCTCTCAGACCATGTGAATGATGTGGTAGGGGATGCAAGTAATATCAGTTCGATGACACAATCTGCTACCCAGGCAATCGGACAGGGACAGACGATGGTAAGCTCGCTGAGAACAGAGGCGGATAGCATGGTACAGATGACGAAAAATTTGGTGGAGGATATTCAGAAGATCAGTACCTGCTCACTGGATATAGAGGAATTTGTGGTGACAATGGATGAAATTGCAAGTCAGACAAATCTGCTGGCGTTAAATGCATCTATTGAGGCATCGAGAGCCGGAGAAAATGGCAGAGGCTTTGCGGTGGTAGCGGAGGAAATACGCAAGCTGGCGGAGCAGTCCAAGACGGCGGGTAACAACATTCGCAGGATTGTCGGCAATATTCAGGATGTGTCGAATGTGGCGACCGAGTCTGTTGAGACGGCAGAGAAGAATATGATTTTACAGCAGGAATCTCTGCAGCAGACTATAGAAGTGTTTGATCAGATTAACGAGACGGTAGAAATGATGATACAGGGACTTAATCGGTTATTGATGGGAATGAATACCATCAACAAGAATAAGGAAGAGGTACTTACAGCTATACAGAATATATCGAAGGTGTCGGAGGATGCATCTGTTGATACAAAGCAGGTTTCCGGAGCTATACAGGCTCAGATGGAATCGGTTTCAGAGCTGGCTGAGGATGCCAGAAAATTGATGAATGATATGGTGGAATTGGATGAAACCATGCATCAATTTACGATTAGCTGACGATTATTGGCAATTACCAATATATTATTATGATTATTAGGAGATAAGTATATGGAATATATTAAAGGCTTTACCTTTGCCCCGTTTTGCGAAAAGGGTGTTTTGGGGAAGAAGGACAGCTACGGGAGCTTAAAGGCTATGCGAGACGAGACGGGGGCAAATACTGTGATTTTTGCGCCGGTGGGATGGCAGGACAACGCACAGTCAGAACAGATTGATTTTCGGTCGGACAAGACCTGTGGTGATGATGAACTTTGTGACATTATTTCCTATGCCAAAGAATTAGGGCTTATGGTAGGACTCAAACCGACAGTGAACTGTAAGAACGGAACGTGGCGTGCACATGTGAATTTCTTTGATGAAGATGTTCCCTGTGAGCCTAAGTGGTGTAACTGGTTTGCAGCTTATACGGAGTTTCAGCTTCACTATGCGGCAATTGCAGAGAAGATGAGTTGTGATATTTTTATTGCCGGCTGTGAGATGGTGATGGCGGAACGCAGGGAGAGTGAGTGGAGAAGGTTGATTGGAGATATCCGTACCGTATATCACGGACCGGTATCCTATAATACGGACAAGTATCAGGAGCATAATGTGAAATGGTGGGATTGTGTTGATGTTATTTCCTCCAGCGGCTACTATCCGGTAGATGATTGGAAGAATCAGCTGAGCCGTATTGAAAAGGTAGTTAAGAAGTTTGATAAGCCGTTTTTCTTTGCAGAGCTTGGCTGTATGTCGGTAGAAGGCTCCAAATATGTGCCGAATGACTGGTATATGGATGGCGTAATCGACGAAGCGGGACAGGCTGAATGGTTTCAGGCGATGTTTGAGGAAATTGAGAAAAATTCATGGGTACAGGGACTTGCAATATGGTCATGGAGTGATGTATTATATAGTAAAGAGGACAAATATCAAAAGGGCTATGAGATATATGGAAAGGAAGCTTTGCCGGTAGTGAAGAAGCATTTTACCTAGATGTAGCAATGCTTTATAATTTGTGCTGTAAATGTGTGGCAGTAGAAGTAAAGTATAATCGAGTGTGTTAAGGAGCGATAACATGGGAAAAAATGGGACACGAATAACAATTGGATTGTTGGTAAGTGGTATAGTTGACAGCTACACGGAATATATCTGCAGGGGAACAATGCGGGCTGCAGAGAAGGCGGATGTGAATCTGATTGTAATTCCGGGCAAATATATCAATCGGGATTTGGAAGGTAACCGCGAAATAACGTATGAATACCAGTATAATACGCTTTTTTCCTATGCTGCAAATGAGGAGATTGATGCGCTGATTATTGCTGCGGATTGTATTGGATGTTTGACCACCCGTGATAATGTAATCAAATTATTGGAGGAATATAAGGATATTCCGACTATTTTGGTTGCCTCTAAAATTGACGGATATATAAGCGTTAACTATGATAACGGACATGGAGTGCGGGAAGGACTGGAATATATTATCAACCATTTGCACTGTCGGAGAATCGGAATGATAGGCGGACCCGACGATAACACAGATGCCTTTGAGAGAAAACAGGTATATTTAGAGGTGCTGGAGGAATATGGAATACCGTTTGAAGACAAGCTTTATGTCGAAAGTGATTTGGGTGGTGCGAGTATTTGCAGTGCCTGTGAACGTATTCTGGATGATAATCCAGATATTGAGGCAATATTCTGCGTGAATGATGGTATAGCGATGGGGCTGTATGATGAGATGAAGAAGAGAAACCTTGTACCGGGTAAGGATATTAAGGTATTCGGCTATGATGATGATATTGCTGCAGCAAAGGCGAAGCCGTCACTGTCATCTGTTTATGCAGACCCTGCAGATTTGGGAGAACGGGCTGTATATATGGCGTTGGATAAGCTTAACGGAAGAGATATTACGAGTGAGGTTTTGGAAACGAAGCTGATTAAGAGAAACTCGCTTCGGGAGGTGACGGAGGGCTCAGAGGAGGAGTACAGCCGGCTGCTGAGCGAGGATTATGTCGATGAATACTTTGACGGCATTTTCTATCGCTGTAAATATCGGGATGTGGATAGAGAAGTCTTTGAAATGCGGGATTTGTTCAAAACGATTATGCAGAAGATTTTTGCTTTGTCTCAGGTGGAGTCAGAGTTGAATAAAGAGACCTGCGAGCGGGTGCTGAACCTCTTTGATGTATTTTTGCGGTATGATTCTGCCAAATATGCTGACATTGATAATATGGTGGCTTATTATGAACAGGTTTATCGGGCGATTAAGGACAGAGTGAGAAACATGGAAGCTCGTTATCGGATAGGTAAAGTATTTACCGGAATCTACAAGAAGATTATCTATACACTGGATTATAACATAGGTGTTCTTGAACGTGATAATTATGGTGTTACTCGGGCAATGAAGATGTTTGTACGGGATATCCTGCGGTTTGATAAGGGTAATGACCAGAGCTATGCGGTGGTAATGGAGAATTTGGAATGGCTGAATATTCATAATGCTTATCTCTATACCTTTGAGGAACCGATTATCCACCTGTACAAGGAGAAATTTAAGCGGCCGGAGGAGTATTGTCTGAAGGCAACACTGGTGAAGGATAAGGTGCAGAGTATCCCACCGTTGGCCCAGAAGAAGAGCTTTTCGGAGATATTCTTAAATGATGAGATGAATCAGGAACGACATTCGCTGGTTATGCTTCCATTGTTTTTTAATGAGATGAATTATGGCTTTATACTTTGTGATATGACTGATGATATATATGAGAATGGAGATTTTCTTCCTGCCCAGATAAGCTCGGCGGTGAAGATGATTGTGACTTTGAGGACTAATGAGATTGTTCAGCAGCAGTTAGAGGAGAATCTTGCTGCGCTCAAGGAGAACAACATTAAATTGGATAATCTGTCCAAATCGGATATGCTCACGGGCATTTTGAATCGCAGAGGTTTCTATGATATGGCGGAGAAGCTGTTGCAGCGCAACCAGAGCAACAGGAAACGTACACTTGTTGCTTATATTGACATGAATAACTTAAAGATTATCAATGACCGTTATGGACATGATGAGGGTGATTTTTCGTTAAAGCTAATTGGAGATTTGGTGGTAGAAACTGTTGGTGACAAAGGCGTGGTTGGACGGATTGGCGGAGATGAGTTTGCCTGTGTCATGACTTATGAGACAAGTGATAACGGGTTGAAGCTGGTAAATGATATTGCCAAGCGATTTGCAGATTTTAATGTGGGAAGTGACAAGCCTTATAATGTCACGGTATCTACAGGTGCATGTGTGCTAGATGGAGCGCAGGAGGTAGGGCTTCAAGAGGCATTGTCTATGGCGGACGAGAAGCTTTATATTGCAAAACAGAGCCGTGTCAAGGTTGTGGCGAAGGAAGAGGCCTCTTGACATTTTTCATAAGGATGGTGATATATTTAGGTATATATGATCAGGAAAGGAAAGAAAAATGGCAATTACATTTGATAACGATAAAAAGATTTTTGCACTGCAGATGCCGCATGCAACCTATATGATGGGGATTGCGGATGAACGGTATTTGGGACATATTTATTATGGAAGGAAAATTGCCCAGCCGGACGGCGCTTATCTTATGCGGACAGGAGAACCGCCCTATGTGCCTTCGGTTAACAAAAGAGAAAAATGTTCATTTCTGGATGCATTTCCTATGGAATATCCTTGTGGGGGAGTCGGTGACTATCGGGAGAGCTGTCTGGAAATTCGTAATCATGCAGGATATCGAGGCTGTGAATTTTTCTATAAGAATTATGAAATTAAGAAGGGAAAGTCAAAGCTTGATGGACTGCCGGCAGTTTTTGGAACGAAAGAAGACTGTGAAACACTGGAGATAACTCTGGCAGATGAGGTTTTAAAGCTTGAATTGATATTGTCATATAGTATTTTTGCGGATTCTGATGTGGTGGCAAGAAGTGCCCGACTGAGAAATCTTGGCGAGGAACCGGTGTATCTGGAAAAGGTGTATAGTGCCTGCATTGATATGGATGACCGAAGCTTTGAGATGTTGACATTACATGGTTCCTGGGCGAGGGAACGGCAGATAGAGAGAAGACCTCTTGGACATGGTAAACAGATGGTTTCCTCTATACGTGGAGAATCCAGTCATCAGGAGCATCCGTTTTTGGCACTGGTGACACCGGAAACTACCCAGCAAACTGGCGAGGTTTTTGGAATGCATTTTGTGTATTCCGGTAATTTTATCGCTCAGACAGAATTGACTCAGTTTGACGCAGTTCGCATGACGATGGGGATTCATCCTTACGGTTTTGAGTGGAAGTTAAATCCCGGTGAAAGCTTTACGGCACCGGAGGTTATTTTGGTGTATTCAAATAATGGACTTGGCGGGATGACAAGAACCTTACATGATCTTTACCGGAATCATTTAATCCGCAGTCCATATCTTCATAGAGAAAGACCGATACTGATTAATAACTGGGAGGCAACCTACTTTGATTTCGATGCAAATAAGCTGGTTGACATTGCCAGAGAGGCGAAGCGATGCGGCATCGAAATGCTGGTGATGGATGATGGATGGTTTGGCAAACGCAATAGCGATAATTGTTCTCTCGGGGATTGGCAGGTGGACAGAAATAAGCTGCCGGATGGGCTTTCGGCGTTGGTGGACAGAATAAAGGAAATTGGTCTTTCTTTTGGTATATGGTTTGAGCCGGAGATGATTTCGCCGGACTCGGATTTGTATAGGGAACATCCTGATTATGCTATCCAGATTCCGGGACGTGAGGCAAGTGAAAGCCGCCAGCAATATGTGCTGGATTTGTCCAGACCGGAGATAGTGGACTATGTATATGATATGGTTTCAGATATTCTGAAAAATGCAGATATCTCCTATGTGAAATGGGATATGAACCGTCAGTTGAGTGATGTCGGCAGCTTTGCGCTGGAAGGCGACAGGCAGGGAGAATTGTTTCACCGTTATGTGCTTGGTGTATACCGGATGCAGGAGCGGTTGATACAGGATTTTCCGGATTTGCTGTTAGAAAACTGTTCCGGAGGCGGAGCCAGATTCGACCCGGGTATGCTGTATTACAGTCCCCAGATTTGGTGTTCTGATGACACGGATGCCGTGGAAAGGCTTAGTATTCAAGAGGGGACGGCACTTTTATACCCTCTTTCTACTATGGGTGCACATGTCAGCGATTGTCCGAATCATACTGTTGGCAGGAACACGCCTTTCGAGACCAGAGGAAATGTTGCGCTGTCCGGAACCTTTGGATATGAACTGGATATTACTAAGATTTCTGAAGAAGACCGTTCGATGATAAAGGGGCAGACCGAACTGTATCACAAATATCATGAGCTGATCAGGGAAGGGGACTATTATCGGATTGCTTCCTATCGGGAGAATCACACGCATGACTGCTGGCAGGTGGTGTCTAAAGACCAGAAGGATACATTGGTGACCTATGTACAGGTGCTGGGTGAGCCTAATTACCACAGCCGCAGGATTTATCTTCAGGGGCTGCAGCCCGAGGGAAGATACCGGCTGGAGGAAAACGGTCAGGAATATGCTGGAGACCTGCTGATGTATGGCGGATTTCTTATAGAGAGACCCTTTGGTGATGCACAGAGTAAGTTGTACCATTTTGTGAGTATAGATTAGAATTATGTGAGAAACGGCAGGTGTTTTTCCTGCCGTTTTAATATTCATTTTTTCGGTATGCTGCGGGAGTAGTTCCTATTTGTTTTTTGAACAGCTGTATAAATGAGTTGACATTTTCAAAGCCTACCCGGTAGCTGATTTCATTGATCTGCAGATTGGTGGTGTGCAAAAGCTCCTTTGCGTGGGTCAGCCGGACGTCATTAATATACTGCAGTGGAGTTGTGTTGAAATATTTTTTGAAATCACGGCAGATTTGGTATTTATTTATATGAAATCTGTCAGATAACTGGTCTAAAGAAAAATGTTCTGCATAATTTGTATCAAAGCTTTCTTTTAACTGTGCCAGGTATATCGGAAGCTTTGGACGGTCGATAATGTCGCTGCGGATTAGGAGCAGATCCGTTAGGATGTCAGTCAGCAGCTTGGCGTTTTGTAATTCGACACAGTGGTAGTTTTGTGCAGTGATTCGAGTAAATAATGAGGGTATGAGTGAAACCTCAGGCAACTTGATTATCGGAGAGAATGATTCTGTGAAGAGCTCATAGTAGTATGGAACCGGATAACCGTCCAAAAAAAGTGCATGGAATGACCACGGGGTTGAACAGTGCAGCGTGTATTCCTGGCGGCAGTCGATAAAGCATATACTGTTTGGTGATATGTTTCTGGCCTCACCGTCTGATTGTAGAGTGGCGCTTCCGGACAGAGAATAGATTAATAAGTAGGAATGGAAGTTTTTTTGAGTGTAACGGCTGTTTGCAGGCAGTTCCATAATGCCGCAGGCCTTTAAATACATCAGGTGCTCGGAAAGCTGGATACTATAGGAACAGGCCGGAGGCAGAAAATCAAGAATGGTTTTGTTGTTTTCGGAAACCGATTCTGAAATCAGAGTATGTAAAAAATTATTCTCAAAGCTCATTATCAATACCACCTTTCGATTGTTTTTTTAAGTATTACTATATCAATAATTATATATAATGTCAATAATGTTAAAAATGACTTAAAAATACTAAATATAACC
>CAMWYM010000114.1 GCA_947178475.1 uncultured Clostridium sp.
TACCCATATTAAGCATCCTCCCAAAATATATAATATACTTTCTCTGTCTTCGCTTTCATTATCATCTTCCCCGCACCAAAATACTAAAACCCCTTTTTTTCGTCCCCTTTCATAATTATACCCCACCCTCTGACACTATTCAATCAAAAAATAAAAGCCCACAAGACATGTGAACTTTCATTAAACGTAAGATATAATTTTTTGTTTTTTCTCACACTACTGACTAATTCTTATTTTGGCAGTTCCGCAGAGTCCTCATATTCATTCTGATCACCCTTTACGCCAAAACTTAACGCACATTTCCCACAGCTCTCCGTACACTCTCCACACTGTATACACTCCCGGTCACCCACCTGTCTTACATCCAGCTTGCAATGGGATATACAGGCATTGCATCCATTACACTTTTCCTCATCCACTCTCATTCTTATCACAGAAACCTTGTGGAACAGCCCATAAAACGCCCCCAATGGACAGATAAAACGACAGAAGCTGCGGAAAATAAACACCGCTGAAATAACAACCAACAAAAGAATAAACATCTTCCACGAAAAAAGATGACCAGTCATTTTCTGCAGCATTTCATTCTTTGCCACCAGAAAAACACCGCCCTCCAATGTGCCTGCAGGACAGATATATTTGCAAAAACCCGGCACGGCAAAAGCCAGCGGAATAACAATAACAAACATCAGCAAAATAACGTATTTCAGATATGACAATTTCCTCGTCCATTTATTCTTTTTCATTTTGGGAGAGGGAATCAGATAGAGAAGCTCCTGTAACAGTCCAAAAGGACACAGGAATCCACAGACTACCCTTCCAAGCACTACACCAAACAAAAGCAGAAGCCCCAATATATAATATGGAAATTTGTATTTTGAGGAAACCAGTGCAGACTGCAGGCTGCCTAACGGACAGGCCGCAACTGCCCCGGGACAAGAATAGCAGTTCAGTCCTGGCACACAAACTCCCTTTACTTCTCCCTGATAAATCTTTCCCTTTGCAAAACCGGTCAAATTGCAGTTGTACAATAATGCACAGATTACCTGAATTGTTTTTCTTTCCATCATCCTATCCCAATACACTCATAGCAGATACGAGCCGCCTTATTTTTAACATCGCGGAAACCGCCCTTGTCCAGTCCAATTAAAATAAGCACAAGTGCCGCTATAAGTAATCCTTTCCTGACTAAATCCTTCTTCATCTCTACTATTCACTCCATTACTGCCGATAGCATCTTCCAAGCTCATGTTTGCTTGCTGGGATTATTATATCACAGCCGACAGAAAATCTTAAGATTTTTTAAGACTTTTTTTATTGATATTTGCCTTCATTTATGCTAGCTTGTGTTCTGTACCTATAATTAAGTAATTTTTCTTCATTAAGACTAATATGGAGACGACAGAATATGAACAATGTATTAGAATATCTTGAAGCAAGTGCAAAAGCTTTCCCTGACAAAACTGCGGTCAAGGACGATACAACCTCCTGTACCTACAGTGAGCTGATGGCTGATGCAAAACAGATTGGCGCACTGCTGGCACAACGAACGGCACCCAGAAGACCGATTGCCGTTTTTATGGATAAAAGTGTCACCACACTCAAAACCTTTATGGGCATTCTGTACGCCGGCTGTTTTTACGTGCTGATTGACCCATCCTTTCCGCCGGATAGAATCCGACAGATTCTCGATATCCTTACAGCAGATATTGTGATAACGGAAAGAGATCAGGCGGCAAACCTTGCCCGTACCGGATATAATAAACAAATTATATATACTGATGACTTTTTAAGCAATATGAGTAGTGAAGAAGCTACGGCACTGCTTATGAAAATCCGTGAAACACTTACTGATACGGACCCTGTTTACTGCAATTTTACCTCAGGCTCTACCGGAACGCCTAAGGGTGTTCTCATCTGCCACCGTTCTGTAATTGATTTTATCGAACAATTTACCGGAACCTTTGGTATTACCCATGATGACATTCTCGGCAATCAGGCACCCTTTGATTTTGACGTCTCAGTAAAGGATATTTACAGCACATTGAAAACGGGAGCAACCCTTATTATCATACCCCGGTCGTATTTTATGTTTCCTAATGCAGTAGTAGATATGCTGGATACAAACAGAGTTACCACTTTGATTTGGGCTGTATCGGCATTGTGCCTATTAAACCGCCTACACGGCTTAAAGCATAAGGTTCCCGCCTGTATCAACAAGATTATGTTTAGCGGGGAAATGATGCCGATAAAACAGCTAAATGTCTGGCACTCGTATTATCCCGAAGCCATGTTTGTCAATCTCTATGGTCCGACGGAAATCACCTGTAACTGCACCTATTATATTCTGGACAAAAAGTTTTCAGAGGAGGACAGGCTTCCAATCGGCAGGGCTTTTGCCAATGAACGGGTATTTTTACTGGATGCGGATGACAGGGAGATTACTCCGGATAACCCCGGCACCGCCGGAGAGCTCTGTGTTGCCGGCACAGCTCTTGCTCTTGGCTATTACCATGATACCGCTGCCACCGCCAAAGCATTTACGCAAAACCCTCTGCAGTCCATGTGGCCCGAAACCATATACAGAACCGGCGACCTTGCTTATTACGGAGCCGACAATATGCTCTATTTTGCCGGAAGAAAAGACTTCCAGATTAAGCATATGGGACACCGCATAGAACTCGAGGAAATCGAAAACGTACTTGGCAACGTCAGCAGCGTAGAACATGCCTGCTGCTTCTTTGACGAAGCAAAAAGCAAAATTGTCGCTTTCTATGTGGGTAATAGCGACCGTAAACAGATACTTGACGAGATGCGGCAGAAGGTACCGGAATATATGCTTCCGAATATTCTTCGATGTGTAGAGGAGCTTCCTCTCACAAAGAATGGCAAAACCGACCGGAAGCTTCTCAAAGAAATGTATGAACATATGTCACCAATTTCCAAAGAAAATTGATGACCTGCTTGCGCATCAGCGCAATTCATTATAAATAACACGAAGGGATAGATAGTATGCAACAAAACACAATTCAGGCAATAGCTTCAACCTATGGAACACCGACCTATATATTCGATATACACGCTCTGTCCCGACAGGTTAAGCTGATAAGAGACCGGCTTCCACAGGGGACACTGCTCTGCTTTGCGATGAAAGCAAATCCGTTTGTAGCAGGCCGGATTGCTAAAATGGTGGACCGGCTTGAGGTCTGTTCTCCCGGCGAATATGAAATCTGTATCCGTGAACAGATAGACCCAGAAAAAATAGTGGTATCCGGTGTCAACAAAACACCGGAATCTATGGAAAGAATACTTTCCTACAGTCACGGAGCCGGTATTTATACAATAGAATCCGAGCTTCATTACCGGATATTGAAGCAGTGTGCCAACAAAATTGACAAAAGACTTAAGGTGCTTTTAAGGCTTTCCAGCGGTAACCAGTTCGGTATGGACGAAGCCACACTGGAACGCCTGCTTGCAGTCATACAGTCAGACAATCTGATGGATATAGTGGGTATCCATTACTATGCAGGTACACAGAAGAAGATGTCACGGGTTGAAAATGAATTGCAACAGCTTGATTCCTACGGCACACACCTTAAACAAAGCTATGGTCTCGGCAATATGGAGCTGGAATATGGTCCTGGTCTGATGGTATCCTATTTTGAAGACTGCAACGATACCGAAGCCGAAAGCTTCGATGCCGGTACACAGCTCGATACGTTAAAGGGTCTTTTGTCTGCTATGAGCGCATATAATTGCATTTCTATAGAGCTCGGACGATTTCTGACCTCAGACTGTGGCTACTACATGACACGGATAATGGATATCAAGCACACCGGGAAGACCGGATTTATCATTGTAGACGGCGGCATTCACCAGATTAACTACTACGGTCAGATGATGGGAATGAAAAAGCCATACATGGACATCATAAAAATGCCGGATTCCACCGAAGCAGCAGACGGCAAATGGACTGTATGCGGCTCACTGTGTACGGTAAATGATGTAATTGTCCGCCAGATTGAACTAAATGATATTGGCATTGGCGATATCCTTTTATTTAAGCGATGCGGTGCCTATTCCATGACGGAGGGCATGTCATTGTTTTTAAGCCGGGAGCTTCCACAGGTACTCTTAGTTGACCTTGACGAAAAGATTCATGTAATGAGAAAGAAAATTGAAACCAATCAATTAAACGGAAGAATGGAGGAAATATAGCATGGAAACATTAATTGAGATTTTAGAGGAACTTTTACCAGGAGAAGATGTTAAAAACTGTACCACATTGATTGACGACCATATTTTAAATTCCTTTGGTATCTTATCACTTGTATCTGAGATTGAAGATGCCTTTGATATTGAGGTGTCGCCGGCAGAGCTGACACCCGATAACTTTAACTCAGCTGCAACGCTTTGGGATATGATTTGCCGGCTAAAGGAGGAGAACTAGATTGGAGTATCATTTACTGACCTACAGTCTGTTTTTTCTGCCCCTGACTGCTGCCCTATATCAGGTTGTCCCATCACGGTTCCGCTGGCTGGTGCTGCTTGCTGCCGACTACATTTTTTTCTGGATGATCAGCAAATGGCTGATTATCTATCTGCTCATTGCAACACTTGCCACTTACGGAACGGGACGGGGTATAGCCTATGTAGTTGAGCACTCCTCGGTAAAGGGCAAACTGCTGACCGGAAAAAAGCGGCGGGTGCTTGCTCTGGGGATTACCGTTACACTCGGAATGCTGATTATATTTAAGTACTTAAAAATATTCGGACTTTCCTTTGTTGCGCCAATTGGCATATCCTACTATACCCTCCAGACCATATCCTATATGACTGATGTATATAGGGGAACCGTCAAGGCCGACACAAATCTGGCAAGAGTTGCCCTTTATCTGAGCTTCTTTCCGCAGATTATGGAAGGTCCCATCAGCAGATACTCCGAGACGGCCGATTCTTTATTTGCCGGCAGGGACATCTGCTACGACAATCTGGTATCCGGATACCAGCGAATTTTATGGGGACTTTTTAAAAAGATGATGGTTGCAGACAGACTGGCGCCCGTAGTATTTAAAATATTCGGGGATTACAAGAGATATGACGGTTCGGCAATTGCTGTTGCCGTTGTCTGCTATACCATTCAACTCTACACCGAATTTTCAGGGTGTATGGACATTATACTGGGAAGCGGTGAGATTTTCGGAGTAAAGCTTCCGGAAAATTTCCGTCAACCCTTTTTTGCCAAAAATGCCTCAGATTTTTGGCGCAGATGGCACATTACACTGGGCACATGGCTGAAGGATTATATATTTTATCCTTTGTCTCTGGCAAAACCCGTTAAAAATTTTGCCAAAAAGGTTAAGGGTGTTTTCGGAATCGGTATCAGTAAATTCGTAGCCCCTACCATTGCCCTGTTTTTTGTATGGCTTTCCAACGGTATATGGCATGGTGCCGGCTGGACATACCTGTTTTACGGTATGTATTATTTTGTACTGATTTTCATTGAAACCATAACAGAGGAACCCGTAGCACATTTTATTGAACACAGACACATTCAAACCCAAAAACCATTCTGGAGAATCCTCACCGGAATAAAACTCTTTTTCATTGTCAATCTGGGAGAGATGTTTTTCCGTGCAACGACTGTTACACAGGGGTTTGGCATGCTCCAAAAAATATGTACAAGCTTTCATCCCTCAGTACTTAGGGAAATGGATTTCGGTCTTGATAACTATGACATTATTCTCTCTGTAGTCGGGATACTTATTGTTCTGATTGTAGATATCTTACATGAAAGGGGCATTTCCATCCGCGAAAAAGCTGCCTCTCTTAAGCTGCCTCTTCGCTGGAGTTTTTGGTATGCAATGATTCTTTTTATTATAATATTTGGTGCCTATGGTGCCGGCTATACGTTCGTGGATATGATATATGCCGCTTACTAAATATGGAGGAACATAAAATTGAAGCTTAACAGAAATTTATTAAAATGCATAGGGTTCATAACTGGTCTGGCTCTGTTACTTATTTTTATATCATACTTTTTCCGCCGGGAGGATGATATCTATGTGTATGATTCTCTTTCCGTCAATGTGAAAACTGCAGATATCAAGGCAGAACCGGATAACAGCTTAGAGGTACTTTTCTTTGGTGACAGTGAAAGCTATGCCAGCTTCTATCCCAAGTATCTGCTTTCAGAATACGGCTATTCCTCCTTTGTGTGCGGCACCGCAGCACAAAAGGTCTGTGATTCCTATGCCATCTTGCGGAATGCCTTTGAAACACAGTCACCCAAAGTTGTTGTTATGGAAACGAACTGCCTGTACCGTGAGCTTAAATCAAAAAAAGATAATCCTGACCAGGTAATGAACTATCTGGTAGACAAGCTCCCTGTATTTGCCTACCACTCTGACTGGAAAATGGCGGCGAGAAAGCTGCTACCTAAGAGCCGAGACGTAAATCGCAGAAAAAGAAAGGGGTTTATTGTAAGAAAAAATGTGATTCCCTATAAGGACGGTAAATACATGCATAAAACAAACGAACAGCTTGACATAGACGCGGAAATCGCTTCTTACTTGGAACAAATTTCCACTTTATGCAAGGAACAGGATGCTGAGCTTCTCCTAGTGAGTACACCCTCTCCCAAAAATTGGACCTATAAAAAGCATAACGGCACTAAGGCATGGGCAGATTCCCATAATGTTGCCTATATCGACTTAAACCTTGACGAAAACATCGACATTGACTGGCGTACGGACACCAAGGACGGCGGGGATCATTTAAATATTTCCGGTGCAAAGAAGGTAACTGCTTTTATGGGCGAATACTTCCGCACACACTATACAATGACTGATCATCGCAGCAAAACCGACCAGTAAATCCTACTAACAATGCGTATACCGATTCCTTTTGGGCAGCAGACAATCAACAGATTATCTGCTGTTACGCATTTATCATTTTCTCCATCTCTCCGGCTTTATCCAGCTGCAATATTTCAATAATCTCGCCGATTTCCTCCAACTCTGCCTTGGATTTTTCTATCTCTCGCCTTATATCAACATGTTCATCAAGCTTCTTCTGTGGTGTCTCGAATATCCCACCATGCCCTGATTCAAGAAAATATAATCTTCCTCTGTCAAAGCTTATGTAAATTGCATCATCCTTGTTATAAAGGCTTTTCACATATTCCATAAACCTTGGTGTCAACAAATAAAATACACTGTGTGCATCCTCTGCATAAACCGTAAATTTCTGATTAAAATCCATGTCCTCCATTATTACCTCGTTAAGACCTGCCTCCACCAGTACCCGTCCTCTATTCTTTACAATAAGAATTCTGCTGTTTATATTTTTTGAAAATGGAAATTCCATCAGTCTTCCATCTATATCAACAACGATATTATTATCGTTCCTATGCGTAATTCGAATATCCGCCCGGCTAAAATCTAATCCTTTATGTGTCCCCCTTATCAAATCCTCTGAGCGATAGTTAAAGCCGTTACGCCAATAAATCAAATGCATGCCCTTAAATTCCTCTTGCGTATAACCCTTGTCCGGATAATATTGGGCATTATCAAACATAGATTCCAGCACCGGTCTGGCGATTAACCGCTTATAATCATTCTCATATTCTTTATATGCTTTAGCATAACGGATCAAAAAATAAATCATAAGGACAAAAATCGGCATACACGCAAATCCCCCAATTAGGGTAATAATAATCTGAAAAAGAAAAACCGAATCATCTCCTAAAAAAAATTTATCCGCAAGCAGAACCACCCATAATACATAAAGTACATGATATGAGAAACATGCTAAAGCAAACGCACCGTATCTCTTCTGCTTCTTTCTTGCCGCCTCCAGTATTTCATAAATTCTTCTCTCGTCATCCATAATTTTCTCCTCTATGATTCCCACTTATCCAGATTCTTTTTCGCCCAAAGCTCCAGTGATTGAGCCATTTCAGAAATTTCCGAGAGAACATTTAGAATTTTTTTAAATTCATCCCGTTCCGAGTCATCAACCAGTCCATCCTCTGATATGTCAATCAAGGAATCCTTCAAATCAGATACATCATTCAATGCGCCAAGCGTATTCAGTATCAACCGATCTAAATTTCTCACCTTGACCTTTTTGGTTGTAATACTGCCTAAAGGACACAGCATCGTACAATACTGATTGCACAGCTCCGGTTTTTCATACGTCTGTGCAATCAGCTTTACCTCCTCCTGATACGGAATCACCTCCGACAGTTCAATCCTTGCCAATCTGGTCCTGTCAATTCCAATCAGATCTGATGCCTTTTCTCTACTACTAAATGCCGGATTTTTCTTCATTGCCTCCACCCTTGCCTGATAAAATATATTATCCGAAGCCTTTGTCGCTTTTCTTCCCATCAGCTACCTCCTTTTGTGAGCCTTAAATACAGGTTGTCAAAAATACCATAATTACATATCTCCTATACTATATCAATTTATCTCCAATATTTACATCAAAAATCCTGCACTTTGCCAAATTCTATCGTGCGTGATTTGATACGTTAACCTTACTTTGTGACCAAATCAGACAACCACCTAGGATTAGTCCTATTTAGACAGAAAAAATCCACATCACCGCAAGCCCGCTGTTGTGATGTGGATTACATAAACCATATACTATTTTACCCTTAATTTATAAAGTAAATCCCCGGAAAAGGTTATCGGCGGCTCACCATACACCTTAACATACAACTTTGCACCCTTTTTCAACTTGCCGTTATACACCGTCTTAAATCCGTCTCCGTACCTTGTATCTATCCTGCCAAGCCGTTTGGTTCCCTTTAGAACCTCAGCATACAGACTGTCAACATCCTTCTCAGCTGAGGAAACCGTAATCTGTATTTTATATTTGCCTGTTTTCGGAGCTTTAAACACATAATAATCTTGATCATTTTGCATAATTAAGCCGGTATAGGTTTTTCCCTTTTTAATAGTATTTGCCGATTTTTTGTTATTATTATTTTCTTTTTCAAAATTTTTCGGTGTCACCGCAGTAATCTTAATGTCATAGTGAATGACGACATTCTCTTCCATTATCGTATCTGCCTCATCAACTATGGATAAATCAACTACCGTACCCTTCTTAAATGCAAATTTTACTGATTTTTCGCATTCTCCATTATATATAAAATAGTCTTTTTCCAGTATCTTATTGTTAACTGACATATTAACATTAAAGTAAAATGTTGAGTTCACCCGCTCTCCGTTAACCGTACAATAGGTCGGGGTAACCTCATAATAGAAATAGCCCTTAGACGGCATCACATAATTGACATGTGGAGTTGTTCCTTTTGCAAAGGATAATGAGTACGTCTTACCCGCTTTCAAGGTTGTTGTTTCCGCATGAACCTCCAATACATTGACACTGATACACAGCGTAACAGCCAGACACATCGTCATCAACATGCAACTCAAAATACGCTTCACCTGCATAGCCAGTTCCCCAACAGACAACTTGCGGGCATCCAGTCTTTCTCTACAGTTCTCTCTCTTCATCCTACACTTCTCCTTCTTAAAATTGTAATCATCTTAGATAATTGCTTAATTTATAATAACATATGTCACCGATTTTCGAAGAAAATCGATGACATGCTTGCGCATCAGCGCAATTCATTAT
>CAMWYM010000115.1 GCA_947178475.1 uncultured Clostridium sp.
GTATAATAAATTTAATAGTCTTTTTGTGCTTTATGGGTTTTCAAATGGATAACATTGTGTTACAATTAGACTGAAATATGGAGCACGCAATAATAGAACATGGAGGTTCGCAAAATATCAAAGGAGTGTTGAGTATGACAATGATTAATAACAACGGTTTTTGGAATAATTCCAATAGCTATTCAGGCATGTTTGGCAGTAGGGGTACGTCAGCAGGGAATTTATTAGGAATTGATTTATCAGAGTATTATTCTATAACTAAGGGTTCTTACCGCAAATTGCTTAAACAGTATTATAATAAGTATGGAACGGATAAGAGTTCGTCTAATAAATCAACAGATAAGACAGAAAGCAAAGAAGCTACAGCAGCTAAGACGAATATGAAGGGGAGCGCCAATGAGCTGTATAAGGCAGCTAATGCATTGGTAACTACCGGTAAAGATTCTGTGTTCAAGAAGGTTGACATTAAGGATGAGGACGGTGTAACGACTAAAGGGTATGATAAGGATAAGATTTATAAGGCTGTCAACAATTTAGTGGAGTCATACAATAAGTTTGTTAAGGGCTCTACTGATAGCACAAATAATGCTGTATTAAGACAGACATTACATATGATTAATTCCGTATCTTCTAACGGTAAGCTGCTAGGTAGTATGGGAATCAAAATTGGTGCCGATAATACATTAAGTATTGATGAGGAGAAGTTTAAGGAAGCTGATATGGATGTAGTTAAGTCTGTATTTAACGGAACTGGTTCTCTGGCTTCGACAATTCAGACAGCGGCAAGCAGTGTATATATGAATGTACAGAACTCTCTGGGCGACAGCAACTCTTATACTGCTAAAGGTTCCTTCGGTAATTACTCATCTGGTAATATTCTGGATAGCTTTTTCTAAGAGCTTATAGGAACGAGAATGATGATATAAGAACGTCAAAGTGATTATGCTTTGACGTTCTTTTCTCATGTGCATATTTTATTCCTGTGAGCAACGAGTCAAGTGGCTGTTTACAGACATTTGACGACTGCAGCTTTTCACAGTATAGAGAGCAGTGTAGATGGCAAAAAAACATTGACGTAATATTAGAATATCAGTACAATAAATATATTGCAATGTTGGAAATTCTTTTGATTTTTGCGGACAGTAAGCAGGCAGATGCAGTTGCCAATAAGTACATAGAAAGGTGAGGAAAACCCATATGGAAAATAAAATGATGCAGGTTAAGGACGAGATAAAAAAGGCGGTTAAAGGTAAGGATGATATTATTGAGAAGGTTTTAGCTGCTATGCTGGCAGGAGGACACATTTTATTGGAGGATATTCCCGGAGTGGGAAAAACTACTCTTGCCATGGCGATTGCCCGTTCTATGGATTTAAGCTACAAACGTGTTCAGTTCACGCCGGATGTGCTTCCCAGTGATATTGTGGGTTTTTCTATGTATAATCAGGATACCAGAACCTTTGAATATCAGCAGGGAGCAGTTTACTGCAATTTGTTTTTAGCAGACGAGATTAACCGTACCTCGCCGAAGACGCAGTCGGCATTGTTGGAGGTCATGGAGGAGGGAAATGTCACTGTTGACGGCGTAACCCGTCCCCTTCCCAATCCGTTTACCGTAATCGCTACGGAGAACCCGTTGGGTTCATCGGGAACACAGATGCTGCCGGAATCGCAATTAGACCGATTTATGGTATGTCTGTCTATCGGATATCCGGAACACGTGGCGGCAGTGGATATTTTAAGGGAAAATGCAAAGAAACCGCTGTCACTTTTACAGTCGGCAATTACTGTAGAGGAATTTCTGGAGCTGCGGACAAAGACTAACGATATGTATGTGCATGATTCCATTTATGAATATATCGTGACACTTGTGGAAATGACCCGTAGTAATCCGCTGTTTGCAGCAGGTGCCAGCCCAAGAGGCAGTATAGCGCTTTTGCGCATGGCAAAGGCTATGGCAGTGTTATACGGAAGGGATTATGTAACACCGGAGGACATCCGCTGTGTATTTTTTGATGTATTAGGTCACCGGGTTAAACTCAGTACTAAGGCGAGGGCTGAAGGCAAAGGTGCGAAGGATGCACTGAATGAATTGTTTAATGAGGTAAAGGTGCCCCGTACCTGATGGCGGACAAGCAGAATTTGCAGGGCAAAATCAGTTACAAATCGGGAGGAAACGGGATGAAACGATTTCGCAACATCACACGCTATATATTCATTATTGGTTTAAATGTGTTTGTTATGTATGTGTTTCACAGCTATATCAATCTGCTTTTGCTGATTGGTCTTATTTTGTTTCCCTTCTATTCGATTTATGGTGTTAACAAGGTAAGTCAGGAAATGCAGCTTACACTCATGCTGCCTGAGGAGCCTATGGAAAGGGGAAATGAATTTCATCTGCGGTTTGTATTGCATAACCCGACACATTTTCCGTTGGTGAATGCCAATGTCGCATTGATTATAGAGAATCGTTTTTATCAGGAACAGGGAAGGAATATGTTAAATATGCCGGTACGGGCCAGAAAGGATACAGAGGTTATCTATCCGGTGATAATGGATTACTGTGGAAGATTTGTAGTCACGGCCGAGAATATTCGGCTGACGGATTTACTGGGTATTTATGAGGTGGAGGTTCCCCTTAAGGAAGTAAGGGAATGTCTGGTGTTTCCGGTTGGTGAAGAGCGGAATCAGGAAGCAGGACAGATGTATATCAACGGAGTAACGGAGGCCATGGAGAGCAAGGAAAAGGGATATGATTTTTCTGAGGTCAGCGGAATCCGGGAATATATTCCGGGGGATAAGCTGCAGAATATTCACTGGAAACTGTCGGTTAAAAAGGATGAGCTGATGGTGAAGGAGCGTATCAGTGTCTCCGCTATGCAGCTCAATGTTCTGATCGAAATAGTGAATGACGACGAGATGTGTCTGGAGGAAATATTGGATTTGGCGGATAGTGTTACCAGAGCATTTGTATCTCAGAATCTTCCGTTTACGGCATACTATTACAGTGCCAATTTAGAACAGCTAAGAGAGTTTTATATCGGTAATTCGATTGAGCGTTCCCAGTGGTTGGAAATGCTGCTATATGAGAAGTGCTATATCCATCAGAACCGGGTTGAGGATATGTTTATCAGTCAGAATCCATCCGGAGGAACTTATTTGTATATAGGCAGTGGGACACCGGTGGGAGATTCTGATTGTGTAATATCAGGCGCAAAGAATACTTTGGCAGAGCTGAGAAGCTACTAGTGTAACGATTTTGTAATAACTGGACTTTACGTTACATGAGAGTTATGGTGGGTCGAGAAAATAAGGGAGCGATGGAGATGTTTTTTAAGAAAAAAAAGGACGAACCACATAAAGGAGATACTTTTCTGGCGAAGGGAATATATCTGCGCCAGCCGATGATGAATAACGGTAATATTGTATTTAACTGTTTTATGCGCAGTCTTATTGTATTTTTGCTGGTGTTTGGTTCTATTGGTGGGTTTCTGTCAGCATTTCACATTTCTTATAACTACCTGTTGGTGATTTTCTTTTATCTGATTTTATCTATGTATTTTTCCTTTCTGTATGCATCCCGGAAATTTGTATACAGGGATTTGGGATATATATTGTTTTTCTTTTTGTTTGTAGCATCAATATTTTATCTCCGGATTTATGCAAATTCGGGTTTCTATGTAATTATTAACCGTGTTCTGCAGGCGGCACAGGCTTTCTTTAATTTGGCAGGTGTGCGAGAATATGATATTCAGATTAGCAATGACTATCTGACTGTAGCGGTGGTTGCCATTTTTGTGGGAATGGTGGTAATTATTATATTAAATATCTGGCTGTATTCTACGATGAGCCTTGGTTGGGCGGTGTTTCTAACCTTTCCATTGTTGTGTGTACCTCTCTATATGAAGCTGACACCCGATCTCATTTATATTCTTTTTTTGGGAGCTGGCTATATGGCAGTCGTGATTTTTAAGGCAAATGGGCACTATCTTGCCTTTGCATGGGATGCGCCGTTCCATGTCAAAGGACGCAAAAAAGACAGAGTGACATATACTCAGGATGGCGGAGTGTTTCGACAGATATTACTGAGGGTTATTGTGTTGGGATTTTGTCTTGTTATATTGGTCGGTTTTCTTTTTCCGGCAAATTACTTCGAGGCTTCCTTTAAGAACGACAGGCTGAGGGAAAAAACCTCTGATACCATTGCAAACTTTGTGCTTTTAGGTTTTATGGGAATGTTCAATCACTATGCTTCCACCGGAGGTATGAGTGGTGGCAAGCTGGGAGGCATATCAAATGTAAGACCGGACTATCTTCCGGATTTGTTGGTATCCTTTACTCCTTATGACAATGAAGCCATATATCTTAAAGGCTATACAGGGGGAATATATGGAGATAATCAATGGGAAAGCATATATAATAATTATCAAAGTGATGCATGGCAGGATGATATTGAGATATTTCAGGAGGAAAGTCTGAAAAAGGAAGTGGAATCTCTGCAAAAGGATATGGGAAATAATGGACCATATAGTGCGTATGGGATTATGGATGTAAAAAATGTTGGAGCGGATACTTCGTATTTATATTATCCTTATTATACGGCGTTTGAAGATTATTCCATCTATAATAATCACAGTATGATGAGTTCGATTCAGGGGTTGGGGCTGCAGCAACAGACGGAATATTACTATTATCCGAAGCAGGTATGGGAACCGGAATTAGGAGAGGATAAACCTCGTCAGATGGACGTAGAGCAGATAAACCCCATATTTCTGGATGTTCCGGAGAAAAACCAAGAAGTAATCAGGGAGATGTGTGATAAAATCGGACTTAATGAGGAGATGTCAGAAAATGATATTATAGAGGCAGTGCAGAATTATTTTACCGATAACATTCCCTATACCCTAAAGCCGGGGGCCACCCCTGGCGGAGAGGATTTTGTCAATTATTTTCTTACGAAAAACAAAAAGGGCTTTTGTGCACATTTTGCTTCGGCAGCTACCCTCATTTTCCGAGAGATGGGAATTCCGGCACGCTATGTGGAGGGATATGCTTTTTCGTTAGAGGCGGTATTGGCTTCTGATGAAAACAAGTCAAAGCAATATGATGATTATTTTTACGGATATTCGATGCTGGGGCGTTCTACCGTAATGGATGTAGAGGTGACGGATGCCATGGCTCACGCATGGGTGGAGGTCTATGTTGACGGATTTGGGTGGAAGGTTGCTGAGGTTACACCTGGAAGTAATGAAGCGGCAGAAGAGGACGATTTTTGGTCGGCATTTGCGGCATTTTTAAATGGTTCTGGGGCAGATTCCGATACAGGTAATGGTATTGGGGAGTTGAGCCTTGCCCGTTATACATGGCTGATTTACGTTGTGCTGGCAATTGTGACGGTGGCTGTGTTGATATATCTGATCCAAATTATTATCAGGAAGGGAAGGCGTTTTGTGTACTGTCACCAGAAAAATTATCGGGAGGCAGTTATTGCCTGCTATGCGAATGTCTGCGATATGATTCGTCTTTGTGATCAGGCATTTAATTCCTGTAAGAGCCACAGGGAGCAGCTTCTCTATATTAATGCAAAATATTTGTCAATAAGTGATTTGGAGCAGCTTTGTGAGTGGTTGGAGACGATCAGCTTCAGTGAGGCGGCTATTCCAGAGACATATCTTACTCAATTACGGGAGATGACAGTACAGATTCAAAAAGCTGTCTGGAAAACAGAAAAATGGAGAAATAAACTGAGATTACTTAAACGATAATAGGGTATTTGCCAATATAGTATGGAGAATGGGAGAAATAGATGAAGGGTAGATATTGGATTGGTATATTATGCCTGATTATATTGATAGGGTTTTTGTTTCTGGGGGATAAGCTTTTTGGGAAACAGGCGTATATTGCCGTCGAGGTGAACAGGACAGAGATGGTACATCTGGCGGCAGCGGATCAGGGGATTGCGGCGGCAGTCTGTGTATTAAAGGAAAATGAGAGACAGGAGAGAAAGCGGCAGGAATATATTGCGGAGCTTATTAAGAATATGAGTCTGGAGGAAAAGCTTGCTCAGATGATGATACTCACCAATGAAAAGGATATTATATCGGATATTCTTAATCGTTACCAGCCGGGAGGGATTTTGCTGTTCGCCAAGGATTTTACTGGAAATACCACAAAGCAGGTGCAGAGTCGTGTGGATACATTACAGAGTTATATGACATATCCCCTCTTTGTTACAGTGGATGAGGAAGGGGGGCAGGTGAGCCGTATTTCCGGAATGGCGGTGGATAGGGGAGAGAGGAATGAGACAGCGCAAGGTCAGACGCTGCGGCAGTCTTCGGATGAAGCACATGACAAGCTGCCGGAATTTCAGAGTGCCAGAGTGTTATATGGCAGTGGTGATTTAGAGGCGGTACAGGCAGATACGATAGTGAAGTCAGATTTTCTGATGTCGATGGGAATCAATCTGAATTTTGGACCGGTGGCTGATGTGGTGAAAAGCAGAACGGCTTATATGTATGACCGTTCTGCAAGCGGTGTGGCACAGGAGACAGCGGAGTATGTAAGTGTAGTGGTAAAATCGATGGGAGATAGCGGAATCGGAAGCTGTCTAAAGCATTTTCCGGGATATGGGAATAATGTAAACACGCATACCACATATGCAAAGGATTCAAAGAGTCTGGAAACATATCAAAGTGAAGATTTTCTGCCCTTTGAAACGGGAATAGCTTCGGGGGCGGATATGGTTATGGTATCTCATATTGTTATGGAAGCAGTGGATGGAGAAAATCCTGCCTCACTATCTCCTGCAGTACACGAACTGCTGAGAAATGAGCTTGGATTTACCGGAGTAGTGATTGCAGACGATTTAAATATGCGGGCTGTTTTAAATTCCATGACATTAGAAAAGGCGACGGAAGCTGCCTTGACAGCGGGAAATGATATGGTTTTCTCGGCGGATCTGATGAAGTCAATGAAGGGGGCCAAACAGGCTTTGACAGCCGGCGAAATAACAGAGCAGCAGGTGGATAAGGCCGTGGCGAGGATATTGCGGTTGAAGATGAAGCTTGGTCTGATTGATTATTGATAAAAAAAGAACAACCAAACTGGTTGTTCTTTTTGAAACTGGGGTACAAGGATTCGAACCTTGAAATGACGGAGTCAGAGTCCGTTGCCTTACCATTTGGCGATACCCCATCAGTCATTAATAACTACTCACAAAACACTATTATACACATTTTAGGGTAAAAATCAAGAGGATAAATAAAAAAAATAAAAAAAAGATACCATTATGGGAGAAGATAGGCTATAATCATATCTGTTAAGGATGGTGTGACGGAATGTATCAGATGAAACGGCAGGTAACCTATTCTCAGGTGGGCAGTGATTTAAAAACGGATATTGCGACGATTACTTATTTTTTTCAGGATTGTGCATTGTTCCATTCTGAATCAATCGGAAAAGGAGTAGATAATTTAGAGGCTGCTAAAAATGCGTGGTTTTTGTCGGGCTGGCAGATTGAGGTTATGCGTTATCCTGAATATCGGGAGAATATTACAGTGCGCACATGGCCGCATGAATTTAAGGGGCTGTATGGGAGCCGTAATTTTGATATATTAGACGAGGCGGGGCAACGGATTGTACAGGCAAATTCTATTTGGATTTTTATGGATTTGGAGAATATGCGTCCTGCAAAGCCTGCAGGGCAGGATATAGAAGGATATGATATGGAGCCAGCATTGCCGATGGATTATGCACCACGTAAAATCAAAATGCTTGGAGTGGAATGCATAACAGATAGAACACCGGAGCCTATCCGGGTAAGGCGCTCATTTATTGATTCAAATCACCATGTGAATAACGGAAGGTATGTGGCACTTGCGATGGATTATATAGAGGGAGCTGCACAAATCACAACACTGAGGGTAGATTACAGAAAGGCGGCGGCAATGGGAGATATTTTATACCCGAAACTGTTGGTGGTGGACGGATTAAGGCAGGTTATATTTGAGGATGAAAGTGGACAACCCTATGTAATTGTTGAGTTTGGTGTTATGGGATGAAAAGTATAAGCGTACGGTGGTGCCAGACTTGGAAGATACGTATGCTGGTATATAGCGGTATCGGGAAAGGATATGCATAATCGGACAGAAGGGAACAGAGAATATATGATAGAAATAGGAAAATGGCAGACTTTAAAGGTAATACGGAGCAAGGAATTTGGTGTTTATCTTGCCAGCGAAAAGGGAGACAGGGATGCTGTTCTTCTGCCAAGAAAGCAGGTTCCAGATGACCTGAAGGCAGGTGATGAAATAGAAGTGTTTGTATATCGGGATTCCTCTGACCGTCCTATTGCAACGGTTAGACAGCCGCTAATTACACTGGGTAAGATTGCGAGGCTTAAAGTGGCAAGTGTTGGCGAGATTGGAGCATTTATGGATTGGGGCTTGGAAAAGGATATTCTGCTTCCCTATAAAGAAATGCTGGGGAAGGTTCGGGAAGGAAGAGAATATTTAGTATATATGTATATGGATAAGAGCAGCCGTCTTTGTGTATCGATGAAATTGTATGAGCACTTATCCGTGCAGTCGCCCTATCATAAAGGCGACAGTGTTAAGGGATATGTCTATCAGCTCAACGAAAAAATGGGAGTCTTTGTAGCTGTGGAGGACAAGTATCAGGGAATGGTTCCCAAGCAGCAGCTTCACCGGAGGCTCCATATAGGAGAAAGCTTAGATTTTTATGTCAGCGAGGTAAGGGAAGATGGCAAGCTGAATTTGTCGTTGAATCGTCCAGCCTATCAGCAAATGGAGGAGGACAGTGATATGGTGTATCAGGTTATACTTTCCTTTGACGGGGTACTTCCGTTTACTGACAAGGCATCTCCGGAGGTTATTGAGAGAGAGCTGGGGCTTAGTAAGAATGCCTTTAAACGGGCAGTAGGCAGACTTCTCAAGGAGGGAAGGATAGAAATAGGGGAGCGCAGCATCACCATTAAGGAGAGCTGACACAATATAAATTATTTTTTAGGAGGATAATATAATGAAGAATGTAGTAAAAACAGATAAGGCACCACAGGCAATCGGTCCGTATTCACAGGCTATAGAGGTAAATGGAATGATATATACCTCTGGTGTAGTTCCTATTGACCCGCAAACAGGTAATGTGGTAGAGGGAGATATTAAGGTGCAGGCGACACGTGTGTTTGATAGTATGAAGGCATTGCTTGAGGAGGCGGGCTCAAGCTGTGAGGATGTGGTGAAAACCACTGTCTTTATTAAGGATATGAATGATTTTGCGGCACTAAACGAAATCTATGCGTCTTATTTTACCGGTGCGTTTCCTGCCCGATCCTGTGTTGAGGTGGCAAGGCTTCCTAAAGATGTATTGATTGAGATGGAAGCTATTGCGCTGAAGAAATAAGCGCTTTGTGCGGAAAAGACGGGGTATTGATATGGATGCAGAGGAGATAAATACGATAGAGGATGTACAGGGAATGCTGGCGAAGAAGGCGATGAAAAGAGCAGGTGCTTTTTTTCTGCTGTTGATGATTTTGCAAATACCGATGGCATATCTGGTTTGGTTTTTGCGGGGTAGATTTCCAGAAGATGCGGCACCGCTGATTTCCATTTTGGTAACTCAGGGATACC
>CAMWYM010000116.1 GCA_947178475.1 uncultured Clostridium sp.
GTAGTAATATGTGTGGATACAACACAGGAAGGAAGGCTGCTTGGTGAGCAGTAATGAGATATTATGGATAAGAATGAAAATAACACAAATAATACAGAGGAATTTGACATTATTGATTTTGACTTAAATGAATTTGATGAGGAGTTTGAAAAAGAAGAGGAAAAACTGAAATTAAAAGAGGAGAAGAAGCTTGCCGCTGCAAAGTCCAGGGCAGAGCGTGCCAGACAGCAGCAGGCTGGAAAGAAACGACAGGATAATCGGAGTATGCCTAACCGTGATATGCTGAAAACAATTTTGATGATTTTGACAGTCATTGTTATTGCATGCCTGTTTCTTGGTGTGATTACCTTTATTGTAAATAATTCCGGTGGAGGAAGCTCTCAGAACAGAAAGAATCGGAACAGGCTGACCACAGAAAAGGATTCCACCAGTGAACGTTTTCCGGATTCAGGATCCAATAAAACCATGGAAGCCAAGGATGAGGAAAAGCAGAGGGATGAGGAGAAACAGAAGCTGGAGGATAGTATTGATGAAATCACAAATAAGGTAAAGGATGATGCGACAACACAAGCTACTACACAGGAGAGAACAACTACTGAGGCAACGACTGAGAATACAACGGAGGCTGTCACTGAGCCCCCGGTAGAAGCACCAGAGGAGGTTCCAGCAGAGAGTGATGTGCATGCTCAGCCAGAAGAATAGAAAATTTAATATCAGTTCATTCACGCTTCATGTGCTGGCTATGGGGCTGATGCTATGTGACCATACATGGGCAATGCTTTTTCCGGCAGAAGAGTGGCTGACGTGTATTGGGCGAATCGCGTATCCTATTTTCGCATTTATGATAGTAGAAGGTTACATGCATACACATGATTTGCGTCGCTATATGCTACGTATTCTTTTGTGGGCTTGTTTGTCTGAAATACCATTTAACATTATGTATGGCGGTAGTGTATTTTATCCATATCATCAAAACGTACTCTGGACGTTTTTAGAGAGTCTGCTGCTGATTATCCTGATTGAGAAGTGCAGAACACATTTTAAAAAGGTATTAGCAACGGTACTATTTGCAGGTATTATTGTTTTGGGATTTGTTCTTGGTTACGCAACCATGGTCGATTACTATGGAATTGGCGTTTTAACGGTTTTGACATTTTATTTTTTCCGGGGACAAACTTGGAAAATTCGGTTAATCCAATTTATATGCCTGTATATTTTGAATGTAAAGCTGCTGGGAGGATATTACTATACATTCCAAATATTTGGGCATGATATAGAATTTGTTCAGCAGGGACTTGCTCTGATATCACTGATTCCTATTTGGTTATATCAAGGGCGTCAAGGGTTTCATCATAGAATATTTCAATGGGCTTGTTACGCATTTTACCCGCTTCATATCATTATATTGATTTTTTTGCAATATTGGTTGTTTAAATAGTTCAAGCAAATGCCTACATGAAGTGCTCCTTTGTAAATCAGCAAGGGGTTACAAAATGGATAGAGAAAATGGAGATTTTAATGGATTACAGACAGTGCAGTGATGAGGAAATTATTGCTCTGATTCGGCAGGGCAATGAGGATGCAATTGAATATCTTTTGAAAAAATATTCTCCACTGGTCAAGAAATCGATTCGTACGCTGTATTTGATTGGTGCAGACACGGAGGACTTGTCTCAGGAGGGGATGATTGGGTTATTTAAGGCAATCCAGAACTATCGGGAGGATAATTCTGCTTCTTTTTATACCTTTGCGAAGCTTTGCGTTGATCGGCAGATCTATACGGCAATTAAGGCATCTAACCGAAAAAAACATTCCCCGCTTAATTCCTATGTATCCTTTTACAGTAGAATGAACGAGGAAGAGGCTGAACTGATTGAGAATCTGGAGGCGGGAAATGAGTCTAATCCGGAGCATGTAGTATTAGACCGGGAAAATACTCTGCATATTGAGGAGCTGTTGCAGGAGCATCTTAGCAGGATGGAAAAAGAAGTGCTTTCTCTGTATTTAGAGGGGCAGGCATATGCAGATATAGCGCAGGCACTTGGAAAACCGATAAAATCTGTGGACAATGCTGTCCAGAGGATTCGGGACAAGGTAAAAAGGCTGTATGTGAGATGACCGGTGTGTACCGGAATAAATGTTTTCATTGCGTGTAAAATTGTGGCTTTCATTGACGTAAACTACTAAATATGTTAAAGTAATAAGGATGGTAAAATATTTTTAGGATAAGACATAGAAGGAGTCAGCATAATGGAAGGCGAAGCAGTATCTAAGAATTTTATAGAACAGATTATTGATAAAGATATAGAAGAGGGGAAATATAACAAAATTGTCACCCGGTTTCCACCGGAGCCGAACGGTTATTTGCATATTGGACATGCAAAGTCTATTCTTTTAAATTCAGGTCTGGCTGAAGAATACAAAGGAACCTTTAACCTTCGCTTCGATGATACCAATCCAATGAAGGAAAAATCTGAGTATGTACAATCTATATTAGATGATGTAAAATGGTTAGGAGCAGATTTTGGAGATAAGGTCTATTATGCATCGGATTATTTTGATGCAATGTACGAGGGTGCAGTTAAGCTGATTAAAAAGGGGAAAGCATTTGTCTGCGACCTGACCGCTGAGGAAATCCGTGAGTATCGAGGAACACTGAAGGAGCCGGGAAAGGAAAGTCCTTACCGCAACCGCAGTGTTGAGGAGAATCTGGATTTGTTCGAGAGGATGAAAAACGGTGAGTTTCCGGATGGGACAAAGGTTTTAAGGGCAAAGATTGATATGGCTTCACCGAATATCAATATGCGGGATCCGGTGATTTATCGTATTGCAAGAATTACACATCATAACACAGGAGACAAATGGTGCATTTATCCGATGTATGATTTTGCCCACCCTATCGAGGATGCTGTGGAAGGGGTGACACACTCCATCTGTACATTGGAATTTGAAGACCACAGACCGCTATATGACTGGGTTGTCAGAGAATTAGAGTTTGAATTTCCACCGAAACAGATAGAGTTTGCAAAACTGTATCTGCAGAACGTGATTACCGGTAAGAGATACATCAAGAAGCTGGTTGAAGACGGAGTGGTAGATGGCTGGGATGACCCGAGACTGGTATCCATCAGTGCACTCCGGCGGAGAGGGGTAACACCGGAGGCAATACGGATGTTTATGCAGTTATCAGGTGTTTCTAAGGCGAACTCCGTTTCGGATATGGCTATGCTGGAATATTGTATCCGGGAAGATTTGAGAATGAAAGCAAAGCGCATGATGGCAGTTCTTGATCCGATTAAGCTGGTGATTGACAACTATCCGGAAGGGGAGTCGGAGCTTTTAGAGGTAGAGAATAATCAGGAGAATGAGGCGCTGGGGGTACGGCAGGTATCCTTTAGCAGGGAATTATATATTGAACGGGAAGATTTTATGGAAGAGCCTCCGAAAAAATATTTCCGTCTGTTTCCTGGTAATGAGGTCAGATTGAAAAATGCTTATTTTGTTACCTGTACAGATTTTGTAAAGGATGAAAATGGAAAAGTCGTTGAGGTACATTGTACTTATGACCCGGCAACGAGATCGGGATCTGGTTTTGAGGGACGTAAGGTTAAGGGAACCATTCACTGGGTGGATGCTGCTACGGCGGTGGACGCAACAGTCAGATTGTATGAGAATCTGATTCGAGAGGGTGATGAAGAACTAAAAGAGGACTATTCTAATCTGAATCAGAATTCTTTGGTGGAAATGAAGAATTGTAAGCTGGAGGCTGCATTTGCAGGAACGGAACCTGGGGTACATTTCCAGTTTTTGAGGAATGGATTCTTTTGTACGGATATAAAAGATTCCACTGAGGAGAATTTGGTGTTTAACCGGGTTGTATCACTGAAGAGTTCATACCGGCCGAAGAAGGATTAGGGGCTGGGATGTTGTAGTACAGCAGATTGGAGATATTATGGACAATTTAAAGGAAGAGGATATTGTATTTCAGAAAACATACGATTGTCCTGTTTGTTACAAGGAATTTAAAACGTTGGCAGTGCGTGCTGGTAAAATATACAGCAGGGATATGGATGAAGATTTGCGGCCGATTTACAAGAGTCTTGACCCGTTAAAGTATGAGGCAATTGTCTGTCCACATTGTGGATATGCAGCACTTTCAAGATATTTTGATCAGCTGATGCCAATGCAGATAAGGTACCTGCGGGAGTCGGTGCAGTCGAAGTATAAGGAACTTCAGTATAGTACAGACAAGTATTCCTATGATGAGGCGATTAGTCGATATAAGATGGTTCTTATATCTGATGAGGTAGAAGCGGCAAAGAATAGCAGAAAGGCATACACCTATTTAAAGCTTGGCTGGCTGATACGCAGCAAGCTGGAGCATGAAGGCGAGACACTTTCCGAGGAGATTAAGGAGCAGCTTCAAAAGGAGGAAATGGAGAATATAGAGAATGCCTATAATAAATATGTTTTGGCATTTTCTTCAGAGACATTTCCGATGAGTGGAATGGATGAATTGACATTGACTGTTTTGGTTGCCGAGCTGGCATATAAGGTTGGAAAATATGATGAGTCCCTGAGGACACTTTCTAAGGTGTTTGAGAATAGAACTGCGCCGAGGAGAGTGAAGGACAAGGCGTATTATCTGAAGGAGAGAATACGCTCACAACAGAAGTTACAGCAGAGAAAAGAGGAAGCAGGACAAGATACAGAGCAGGCTGAGAATTCAGAAGGCGGATTGACTGAATAGGCAATTATATCAAAAGGCTGGTTAGGAGTGTTACGATTGATGAGAAAGTTAAAAAAGGACCAAAAGTACATATATGTATTATTAAGCCGGACCCATACTGTTCCGGCAAGGCTGATTCGTATGTTTACCAGGGAGCCTTATTCCCACACCTCTATCGCATTGGACATTGAACTAAAGGATATGTACAGCTTTGCGAGAAAACATATTTACAATCCTTTTAATTGTGGGTTTATTGATGAAAATATTGAGACAGGCATATTTGGCAGGGACAAGAATATATCCTGCAGTGTTTATGCTGTTCCGGTGACGGAGGAGCAGTATGAGGCAGTTAAGAAGGAACTGAGTGTTTTTATCAAGAACCGGGAAGAATACAGTTATAACTATACAGGGCTGTTTACGATTATGTTTGGAAAGAATGTAGAGGATGGAAAGCACTTTTTCTGTTCGCAATTTGTATCCCATATTTTTTATAAGAGCGGAATCAAGCTGTTCGCAAAGGAAGATGGGTTGATTAAACCCTACGATTTCCATGTACGGTTAAAGGATAAGCGGATTTATAAGGGAAAACTCTGTGAATACAGAGATTTTTTAAGAGTTCAACAGTCGGATACCATTACATTTTTGCAGGATGACTATCCTCAGGCAATCTGATTTTGCAGATAATAGAAACAGAGTAGTATATTAAGTAAAGCCAGACATGGATTGTCTGGCTTTTATAATGATATCATTAATTGTTCTCGGCAGAGTCGGGCGTGATTGTGCTGTGGGTCTTGATTACTGCCCGCGGAAGTGCATCTTTGGAGTTTTTCCATGGCTCGTTTTGATAGCGGTAATCAAATTTGTTGATAAACCATTCGATATCCTCCTGCATGCGTTCCATATTGGAGAAATAAGCAGCATTGATATCGGATATGAATGTATCCAGCTGGTCCTTAGTCAGAAAATCTCCTGCCCGGTCATATAGGAGTGCATAATGGTAGGTACAAAATCCTTTGGATTTTTTGATTTTTTCAGAAAAATCAGAATCCTTTTTATACAGGTGGAAAATAGTATCTACATAGCGGTTAAAGGTGTTATCGATGCGATTGCAGATAAAGCAGTTGTGCTCCAGCTTGTCAACGTAGGCTTTAAGACCGTTTGGTTCTGCCTTTTTGAAAAGAGATTTTCCAGATGGGGTATTCTCACGGGAAAGCTTTTGCAAATCCTTTGTAACCTTTGCCATATGTGTACTTAAAATCAGTGCAAGCCCCAGACGGTTCTTTTGTACGTACAAATCCTGAATATGTTTTTGGCAGAAACCGCTTTCGTCGGTCATTGCCCTGTTGTCATCCTCCATATAGCTGGGACCTAAGGTATACTCAATAGCATTCTGCTCCAATTCCTGTTTCATTTTACAAAGGGGACATTCACATCCGCTATCAAATGCATCATTTACAGGGATAGTATATAATTGTTCCTTCATTTGACTACCTCTCTTTTAACATTATTCTGTCAGTATATTTATCAGTTTATCGGATTTGCTTTAGGATTGCAAGACCTAGCAGGTTTAATGTGGTAAAACTTTGGCAAAAATCTTAGTATTTAGGAATAGAAAGGCTAGAAAATAAATACATTTAACAGAATCAACACAATTATTTTGATTTTAGGGGTTGATTTTTTGTAAAAAATGGTTAAAATAATATGTATGTTAGCACTCGAATTAAGCGAGTGCTGACGACAAGCAAAATGGATGGCCGTATGCGAGGCTGAAAAAAGGAGGACATTAATTATGAAGTTAAAACCGTTAGGTGACAGAGTTGTATTAAGAGAATGTGTGGCAGAGGAGACGACAAAGTCCGGTATTGTTTTGCCTACTTCCTCTCAGGAGAAACCACAGTATGCGGAGGTAGTAGCCGTTGGACCGGGAACTGTTGTGGACGGTGAGAAAATCGAGATGCAGGTAAGTGTTGGTGATAAGGTAATCTATTCCAGATATGCTGGTAATGATGTTGAGTTAGACGGAGACAAGTATATTATTGTTAAGCAGAATGATATTCATGCAGTAGTAGAATCATAATCGTGTATAATGTCAGAATGTGTCTGGCACAGAGAATAAATGAAATATATAATGGAGGATTTTAGACATGGCAAAGGAAATTAAGTATGGTGTGGAAGCACGTAAGGCATTAGAGTCAGGTGTGAACCAGTTAGCAGATACGGTAAGCGTAACATTAGGACCTAAAGGAAGAAATGTAGTGTTGGCAAAATCATTTGGTGCACCGTTAATCACTAATGATGGTGTTACCATTGCGAAGGACATTGAATTAGAAGACGAATTTGAAAATATGGGTGCACAGATTGTAAAAGAGGTTGCTACCAAGACAAATGATGTGGCTGGTGACGGTACGACTACGGCAACTGTTCTTGCACAGGCAATGATTAATGCAGGTATGAAGAATCTTGCAGCTGGTGCAAATCCAATTATTCTGAGAAAGGGAATGAAAAAGGCTTGTGATACGGCTGTGGATGCCATTACTAATATGAGTGAAACCATTAACGGCAAAGATCAGATTGCAAGAGTTGCTTCAATATCTGCCGGAGATGAGAGCGTTGGAACCATGATTGCAGATGCAATGGAGAAGGTTTCCAACAACGGAGTTATCACTATTGAAGAGTCAAAGACAATGAAGACAGAGCTTGACTTAGTAGAGGGTATGCAGTTTGATCGCGGCTATATATCTGCTTATATGTCAACAGATATGGAGAAGATGGTTGCAGAGCTTGATAATCCATACATTTTAATTACAGATAAGAAGATCTCTAATATACAGGATATTTTGCCGATTCTGGAACAGATTGTTCAGAGTGGACAGAAGCTGTTAATCATTGCTGAGGATATAGAGGGTGAAGCACTGACGACATTGATTCTCAACAAACTCCGTGGAACCTTCCAGGTAGTAGGTGTCAAGGCTCCTGGCTATGGTGACAGAAGAAAGGAAATGCTTCAGGATATTGCGGTTCTTACTGGAGGTAAGGTGATTACCGATGAACTGGGACTTGATCTTAAAGAGGCTACTTTGGATGATCTCGGTCGAGCAAAGAGTGTTAGAGTTGAAAAAGAGAATACAATCATTGTTGACGGTGCAGGTGCAGCAGATGCCATTGAGGGAAGAGTTAACCTGATCAAGTCACAGATTGAAGAGACTACTTCAGAGTTTGATAAAGAGAAGCTGCAGGAAAGACTTGCGAAGCTGGCTGGTGGTGTTGCAGTAGTTCGTGTGGGAGCTGCTACAGAGACAGAGATGAAAGAGGCAAAGCTTAGAATGGAAGATGCATTGGCAGCTACCAGAGCTGCAGTTGAGGAGGGAATCATTGCAGGAGGTGGTTCTGCTTATATCCATGCAAGCAAGGAAGTAGCAAAGCTGACAGAATCCTTATCAGGAGATGAAAAGACCGGTGCACAGATAATTCTGAAAGCGTTGGAGGCTCCTTTGTTCCATATTGTAGGAAATGCTGGTTTGGAAGGTGCAGTGATTATTCATAATGTCAGAGAGGCAGAGCCGGGTGTAGGTTTTGACGCACTGAAGGAAGAATATGTAAATATGGTTGAGGCAGGTATCATTGATCCAGTGAAGGTTACCCGTTCAGCACTTCAGAATGCAACCTCTGTTGCTTCTACATTGCTGACTACAGAATCAGTAGTTGCGGATATCAAGGATGAGAATGCTGCCGCTGCTGCTGCAGCAATGCAGGGTGGCATGGGCGGAATGATGTAATATAGCTCATAAATATACCTATTAGAAATTGAAGATGTCCCCTTAGAGTGAATGGTAAGAAATGCAGTATCTCTAAGGCGGACATTTTTAATATTCTGTTTTTATGATATGGATATCCGATTCTATTGACTCGTAAAAGAACTGGATATATAATGTCACTAACCGAGGCGAAGTGGAGGCCGATGACCTGTGCGAGCATCACACACTTCCTTCTATGCTGTTATTTAGTATTGGTACGAAAGGAGAAATATATATGAAGAATTTCAATAGTGCAATACGAAAGATTGCTTTGTGCCTTGGATTTCTGGTGATTATGTGTGTTCCGGTAAAGAGTTATGCAGCTAAGTATTTTGAGGTGACAACACGGGTAAAGAATAAGACAGCTGTGGAAATCGGCTGGGCTGAAAAATCGGTTTCAGGTTATGAGATATATCGTTCAGAGTGTGACCGGTATGGAGATGCAATACGCTATCAAAGGATTGCTGAGGTTTCTGGTAAAAAGACAAAATATGTGGATAAAACAGTCCAATATAAGAAGCAATATAAATATAAAGTAAAAGCATATAAGAAAAAGGGCAGTAAGAAGAGTTATAAGTTTGAGGGTGAAGCTGAGGCAGATGTTACTATGGTAGCACCCTGGTGGGATGATTATTTGTATTGTGACGGCGTAACAACACCGACGTCAATCGAGCTTGCCGGCTATTCGGATGGAATTGAGGCGGATGCATTTGAGGTATATCGAAAGGAAGGGACCGGAAAATATAAAAGGATTAGCATCGTTAAGGCGAAAGGGAAGCAGTGTCGTTATTTTAAATATGAAGATAAAGCCGTGAAAAAAGGAAAAACATATGCAT
>CAMWYM010000117.1 GCA_947178475.1 uncultured Clostridium sp.
GAAATGCACAACATACCGTTATAATATCAATACTTTCATCGCTCCATTCAAGTGGGTAACATGGCTGTACCTTAAAATTCATATTAGGATAACGCATTTTTGCAACATGAATCATGTTCTCTGATACATCTAATCCATTTGCTTGAATTTTTGCTTTTTTCGATAATTCCTGCAACAGAGTTCCATTTCCACATGCAACATCAAGAACGATATCGCCATCACTCAAATCTATTGTATTAGATAGTTCCTTAATATGAAATTGGGTATAATATCCTTCTCTCGATGTATCATATTCAGATGCTATTTTATTGTATGCAATTCTTGATTCTTCTGTTTTCTTATTCATGTCATTTCTCCAAAACCCGATTTTTCTTTTTATGTAACTCCCCGACAAACTGAAATTTGAATATTACAAACCTATATATCAATCGCCCCTGTTAGAATGGCATGATCTGGCAAACCTTCTATATTCAAATAATCCGCCTTCGTCTTCTTCTCATATCCATTATCCTCTGTAATGTATTCCCAGTCATATGTCGCATACGGAGTCTTGTTTTTATCATCATATGGATTATAAACACTACTTATTCCTTTTGTGATAACCCAATCCAATCCTTGACAGTCACCATTTTCGAAAACAAAACTATAATAATTGTTTTTTATACGAGGACCATAAACATCGAGTTCGGCATCCATAAATTCACTTAGTTTATTATAAACACAATTAAAATCTCCCAAACAGAGTACTGTGTTTAAACTCTTAAAATGTGTTTTAAGAAAATTATATTGATTTTCTTTACTTTTGCCTTCCGTTTTAATCCGAGTTCCGATAATGTTAATCTGCTTTTCATCAATATGTACATCTATCTGCAAAAATTCTGGAATATTAATATCACAAGCATCTTCAACAATTATTTTCTCCATTTGGAACTTTCTGCTGCGCCGTAATGCTATACACACTTGATTATAATTACCCGAAATATATGGAGAAATATATAAGTCATAGTCTTTTTCTAGAATACACTTAAAATCGTTCCAGTTGTCTCCACAACAAAATTCCAAAAGCACCATGATGTCTACATTTTTCTGAATTATATATTCTGGAACAAAAGAAGGAATGGTATAGTTTTTATTGCCTCGGGCATTAAGATTCCACTCCAAATATTTAATTTCCATAAGTTCCTCCTAAATTCCGATTTTACGCTCTGAATAACTCCACAAAAAAGGGGATGTTATCGTTTTCTAATTACCCAATCATCATTTTGAGATTTTCGTTCTGCATAGTAGCCACAAGGCATATCCTTTAAAATACCAACTGAGTTATCTGACTCAAAAACCCATTTTAGAGATACTAACTTTGCTTCTTCTATCTCATGTGTTCTTCCACATAGAAATTGCCACATTCCATCTTCTTCATCATGTGATACATACAGAATTGGTAACTCATTTTCCATTATGTGGCAACAGATAATTGCAGCTGTATTAGGCGCATCATAAAAAGGAAATTCCATGCCTATCCCCCCTTGAAATACCGATTTTTATAAAATATATCAAACAAGCCTTTTAATCATAATTAGCCAAGTTGGAATTATAATTACAGTGAACAAAGCTTTTCAAGAAAGCTCTGCACACTTTTTGCTAATATACCATTCGGGTTCTCTTCATAGACATCAAAATAACCATACCCACAATCAATCCATTCTATATTTCCTGTGTCATTATTAAATAAAATCAAAATTTCGCCTATGTTAAAAAAGAATTCTCCAATCAGTGCCCTATGTCCAAAATCATTCCCACCTGTCCATTCTTGAAAAGCAAATTTAATTTCTTGCGCTACATCTTCTAAAGATTTTATCGGAATAAGACAGTATTCCACATTGCCTTCACATTCATTAAACGAAATCCATGTATCATATTCTTCATTTCCTGTCTTTTCAAGAAACTTCGACTCTATAAAATTGACTTTTCCTCCAATTTTTGTTCCATTCAGTCTCGAATAAAAATCCTTTAAATCTTGATGTATATGAAATCCGACTTCTTCCTCTGCTTTTTCCCAATCAATGCATATAGTATCCGCATTACTATTGACGAAATCCTGTATCGTTGTCATTTTAATTTCTCCTTTTAATTCCCTTTTTTGTTGCAATTCTATTCTTATATAGAATGGCTTGTGTTAATCTTCTATTTTTCCAATCATAGCATCAAATTCATCAAATGAATCTGCTACACAATACGCTTCCTGATTCTCTAAAAAATCATCAAAGAACTCTGAAAAAATATAGTAAATCTTCCCATATCCACTAACGTCAGTCCTAATATAATAATTGTCTCCAGCTTCATCCGAACAAAATGGCACTAAATTTAACGGTATCAGTCCGTCCATTTTCTGTTCATCCAATAATTTATTAATAGTATTTCCTGTCTCTCTAAATGGGTTGTTAATTGGATATAAATTTTTTAAAGGTAAGTCAAAATCAGGATTGCCACACCGAAACAAATATCCTCCATTTTGCTGTAGATAAATGCCTTTCATTGACTCTGGCAATTGTACCCTGTAGCTTTTCTCAAATTTTTCAATATCTTCAATTTTTAACTTTGCCTCGTTTTTCTTTAAAAAATCTGCTAGTGCCATTTACAATCCTTCTCCCTTATCCTTGATTTCTAAAACTCAATGATCCAACAAATTTAAAAGTTATTTTGATAAAGATACAATCAGGTCTTTGATGCGTATTTAGCTCAACTCAATTTCGTTTTCCCTACACCAACTAATATACTCTTCTCTGCCAAGAGACAATTTTACATCACCATATAACTACTTCTGTTTCCGATTATCTACCAAAATTCAATCTTTCCAAATTCGCTTTTGTGGAGAACACCAACCAACTATAAAATCCAAAACATCTGCTACACAATCACTAGTAATTCCATCTTCTAGATTGTTATAATATTCAAGCAATATTTGATAGACGCTTTCTCTCTCTAAGCCCAAATCGCATAATTTACTTAGAAGTTTATGACATCGTTGTATTATGACGTTGTAGCTATCTTCCGTTACAGACGAACATAATATCTTGATTTGAGCAATCACTTCTTCGCTATTATTCATATACTATTCCTCGATAATTTACAATTTTTAATATGAACATAATAACTGCCATATTTCCTGTTTTATTTCAAAGAATCTGATGGAATATTATAATTAATATTTCCCAATGTATCACATGATACCCACCAATAGTCATTCGGCATTGCACTGTTAAATCCACATTCTACTATTTCCCATGCACACTCACAATCATAGTTTGTATGATTCAATATTGTAATGTTGTCACCAGAATTAAATGAAATGAGTAATTTATTTTCTGACAAATCTATTTTTTGAATAGTTGAATCGGCAGACCAACGTAACGCTGCTAATTTAAAAGCTAATACCGGTTCGTCCGGCTCAATATAACTTTGACTGGCTGTCATTTCCTTGACAATTTGTCTCCATTCGTTTTCATTACCAAACCACCAATCACTTTCAATATTCAATCTTACAGAAAGTGGCAATTTTACATTTTTCATCGAGTGACAGTCAAATATCAATGAAAAATTGCAAGCAAAATTAAAGGAAGAAAAACCCGCTTTATCTAATAAAATATTTACAATATTTTTCTCGTTAATTTCTATATGATTCTCCATCAATGCCAATGTATTACCTCCCCACCCTCTCTAATAAATTAGAATTTGTTTAATCATTTATCTCTATCGTTTATTTCCTATAAATAACCAGCAGTCCATATTGATGTCCTAATGGTTTTATTTCTACATTCGCAAAACCTACATCTCTTCCAATTTTTATGTATTCTTCATTTTCAAATTTCTTAAATCCGCTCTTAGTATAAAAAATACTGTCCAGATTCTCCTTTGTGATGACTGCATTATAGAATACCCCACCAGATTTCAACACACGATATACCTCAGACATTCCTTTTCTCACATCTTCCCAGAAATAAATAGTATTCATTGTTGTTACAACATCAAATGACCCCTCTTTATAATCCATAGCACAACAGTCACCAAGCTTGAATTTCATATTACCTGCTTCAATATATTTGTGGTTAACAGATATTGCTTTTTTTACCATATCTTCTGAAATATCTATCCCTTCAATGTAACATTTGCCCTTTTTAATTATCAGTGTTTCGAGATATCCATTTCCAAATCCCACATCAAGAATTCTAAGGTTATCTTGAATTTCTAATTCATTAACAATTCCCTTATACATTGCATTGTTGGCACGATTCATCGCCCATGTCATAATTCTGCCAATCAATCCATGCGGATTACCGCACTGATTTGATAGATATTCATCAAATTTACTCATCACATATTCCCTCTCCAAGAGCTATTTTTACACTATCGTTTTCATTAGAATTTCCATATTGCTCTTTTATGTCCCACCTCGAACCTGCTTTCGCTATGCTGTCAAAGCAATAGAAACAGCCCTAGAAACATAACTGCTCCCGCAAGATTTCCCGCTCCCGGAGTTTTGAATGGCGCAAGCACGGCAAAAAGCGGAATAAAGTTAAATATGCAGCCCCACTGCGGAAGTGATGTATGCCCCGCAACAACAGCAACAAAAAACGATACAGCAAAAATCAGTATCCCTAAGTAGCAGATATACATCGTTATTGATGTCTTTTTGAAAAATTCCACAATCACATTCAGTGCCTCTTCTGTTCTGCCCAGACGTATATAAAACCACTCTACCACCCCGCAAAATACATGGTGCTCTGCACCCGGAATAAAAAACAGCACAGCAGAAATGATTATCAATTCGGCATATACCATTGAAAACTGTTTCATCCACTCGTACAGACTAAGATAACCGCAAAATTCCATCACTAATGCAAGAATCCCCAGCAACATGGAAACCAACGGTTTCTTAAGCGGCATTTCTCTAAATATCTCGGACATTTTTCCACTGTCTTTCATATATGCAAATTGAAATCTTCCACTCGGCGTATAAATTAACAACAAATCACAATACCAACAAATAATGTACCCGACAAACGCTGCCAGCAATAACGCCTTTGTAACTGTCATATCCATTCCTCCACGACCTTCCTTTTGCTACTAACATTTATTTCTAATTTTTCTAACATTCCGATTCATCAGATGTCTGCCAAGGTTTCTATACGCAAATGCTTTGGATCTCGACATTTCCTGATGATGTTCTTCCAACAACATATCTGGCGAATCGTACACTCCAAAATCCTGATTGATTCCCTCGCTTTGAATATAGGTATTATTTCTGTCAAAATCAATGACCGGATTCCGAAAGTCTTTCACTGCTACACCATAACCACAAAATGCACCGGTACATTCTCTTTTCTCCTGTTGCAGCTTTCCCAGATATGCTGTATCAAGAATAAATCCCTCTAACTCATACCACCTATTTTCAAAATACACTTCAACCCAGCTATGAAAAACATTTTGAGGTGCATTCCTATATACAATCCCTGTCATTGCCCCCTTTTGGAGAGCCTTATCAATCGTAAATCCATGTACCCGGCATGGAATCTTACAAGCTCTTAACAATGCCATGAACAGCGTTCCCTTTGTATTACACTGCCCATAACCATCCGACAAAACCTTTGATGCCGAAATGCTATCGTCAACATTGTAACCAAATAAAATTTCGTCCCTGACAAAATTATAAATCGCTTTCAAACAATCAAATTCGTTTAAATTTTTCCAGTTTTTATTTTCAATTAACTGCTGAATGTTCTCATTGGAATAATCCAGCATTTTTGTTTCCCGTAAATATTGTTCCATCTTAACCTCTTCCATTGCCAACTATTGTTCTGCTGATGATGCATGTATGCCATTGTATACAGCGAAACCCCAGCCTTAATTTTCTTTTCACCAACCATTTTCATTCCACAGCGGATGTATTTCTTTACCTTAAGCGGCGTATCTGTATCCAGCACACAGGCTGACCCAAGCACCGTTCCAAGAAACGGTATCAGTATTTCCTGAATTACTTCTGTCTGCACAACATCACCTCCCGAATACTGCAAACAGACCTTTCTTCTCATAAGGCTCACTGTCTACCGATACGGCGTCATAGCCTGCTTTTGCAACCACATCTTTCAGCCCCTGTTCTGGGATATCCTCCTCTGCAATGATAACAGTCTGCTTCTTGACATGTGAGCTTGTTACTTTTTTCACTTGAAAAGCATTTCTTACCGCCTCATTGATATGTGCCTCGCACATGCCACAAGCCATTCCCTCTATATTCACTGTAATCTTAACCATAAAAATCTCCAAGTCCCTTTCTCGCATAAGTCAGCACAAACTAATCAAACCTTTGAATATATGCAGCTATCATATGTTAGTAATCACTAACTAGTTTTAAATATACTCCTTTATCTATAACTTTGTCAATAACACCAAAAACTTTTTTACTCTACAGATTATTCCCTGTTTTTCAATACCTCTGCCGGCAGGATTCTATTTACACGAAACATCAGTATACGATTGATGATAACATACAAAATCAGGATTGCCCCGAAAAGCCCGGCATACATCTGCCAGGAAAAAACAAGATTGATTCCGCAGGCAACATTCGATACCAGATACGGATACATACTGTTCATAATGATTTTGGATAACGGAATCCCAATCAGGGCACTTACCGCCACAATCAGCAGATTGCCATTCAGGTACAGCTTTCTGACTTCTTTTTTCCGGTAGCCAAACACCTTAATCAGTGAAATCGACATTGCGGAACGGTCAATCATCACCTTCATCATCAGATACATGACAATCACAAAAATCAATACGGATGCCACCGCCATCGTGACAACCATCGGCATCATCATTTCCACAAATACGGACGAATTCTTTTCAATTTCTTCCTTGGAAGTAGTTGCGTAAAGCCTGCCGCTGTCGATATCAAGGGCATGATTGGCAAACACAATGTTATAATAATCCTCATCCTCTCCCATCAGCTCCCGCATACTATCAATATCCATAAAAGCAAAGAAGCTGGTGGAATATGTCACAATGTCCTCTATTGTAAAGGCATAATTCCTATCGTTTTCTTCATCCTTTAAGACCAAATCGTCTCCTGCCTTCAAATGATACTTCTGTGCCATTGCCGAAGAGATCTGCACTTTGTTTTTCCCGGAAAATGATCCGTCTTTATTGGTTTTCTTTATGTCAAAATATGGATTGTCCTGTTCTATTCCCAAAAGTATTACATCCAGATTGTACCCTAACACTTCCTTTTTCAGTGTAACGCCATAGGCAGCTTCGCCCCCCTCCGGTACCTGCTTTTCCGGATATTTATAGGTATACATATATGCAAACTTTGTATCTGCGCTATTTTCTGTTTTTATATGGTCGCAAAGCACATAGCAGTTCAGCGAGAGCATGACAATGAGCAGGGAAATGAACATTCCCAAAAATACGGTAAAGGCAGTCCGCCTTTCTCTAAGTAATTGCCTGATTTGAAAGATACGTACAAAGCTGCTGCTATTGATGCTGATGTTCTGCATCCTTCCATTTTTCTGCTCATTCCGAATCAGTGAGAGTGCCGGCTTTTCCAGTTTTTTACGGATGACCAGAAAGTTTGTGAGTGCAGCTACAACCGGAGGCATGATAATACCATACATCAGCAGATATGGCTCATATATGGCATCCAAAGCAGGAATCGAGAAATACCCATAGCAGTCCTGCATCTGCACCTTGACCCCGAAATCACTGTAACCCAGTGCCGTTCCAATAATTCCCGCAATCAGAGTAATCAATGCTGGCAGAGCCAGATAATGCCGCAAAAGCTCATTTTTTCTGACTCCCATGGCATACAGCGTTCCAATAATGCCTGCTTCCTGCTCAATACTGTGTACCACAAATACCGATATGACATAGGCAAACAAAATCAGTACAATCACACCTGCCGCAAGTCCTGCTGCCTTATTGATAAACTGGTCATCTGCTGCCCCTCCGATTCTGGTATTATCACCTGCCGGAACAAGCTGCGTGAGTTTAGAGAGCTGTGTATCAAAATTATCATCCAGAAACTCCTTTGTTTCCCCGGAAAATTCTGAAATACCGTCAGAAAGCTCCCTTGCACCATCTGCTGCCCGGGATACTCCCTTTGTATATTCCTTTATACCCACATCAAGGGATGCACCGCCCGTCAGATAACCGCTGCTGCCATCAAGCTCCTCCAGCCCGTCCTTCAGCTTCCTTGCTCCATCAGTCAGCTCATCAAGCGCATTTCTAAAATCATCCAGCTTACCTCCGGTTCGTTCCCAGTACTCCTGAAAATAGCTGTCGTCAATATCCTCGGCTGAAATATCCAGCTCCTGCAGTTTTTCCTTGAGTTCCTCCTGTGTCAATTTTCCATTCAGCAGATAAGCATAAATGTATTCTTCAGAGCGAATGCTTTTCTTTTCTTCATTCAGACATTTGTAATCCTCATCCATCAAAAATCCCACACCAAACAAACTGCTGTCCACAGCACTGTCTGATAAATTACGGAAGGGTGTTTCATAATCCGGTGAACTACCGATACCGCATACCTGAAAACGATGCCCTCCGACTATAATCTCATCATCAACGGAAATATCATGTTCCTCACAGTACCTTTTTTCCAGAAAAATTTCACCAGGCTCCTGCGGCAGCCTGCCAAAATCGGTCTGCGGCAAATCGATTTCCTTTCTCCCTGAAAACACACGCAGTACCGAATCATCCTCAAGGGAATAATCCAGATAAAAATGAGATTCCAAAGTAACTCCATCCTCTTCCAATGCAGATTTTTCTTTCTCTGTCAATGGCACAAACAAGCTAAATTGTCCATCCTCCACCCTGTTTTTCTCCGCCGCCTCTGCCGTACCTCTTATAATCGTATCTGCTGCACCCACAAGGCTGATAATCACATACATCCCAAGGATAATCAGAAATCCCAATGCCAGATAACGGAAAGCATTTTCTCTCAAATCCCGAAAAGTCCTTTTTCTCAGTATTTTCTGCATCATAAATCCTCCAATTCTGCCGCAGGCACCTTCTTGTCATTCAGGTAATCCTGTTTTATCTGCCCATCCTTTAAGATAATGACCTGATCCACCATGTTTTTAATAGAATTATTGTGGGTAACAATCAGCATCGTTGTGCCGTATCTGTGGTTTACCTCCTCAAGTAAAACCAGAATATCCCTTGAGGTCTTAGAGTCAAGTGCCCCTGTCGGCTCATCGCAGAGCAACAGCTTGGGGTTCTTAATCAATGCCCTTGCAATAGCAC
>CAMWYM010000118.1 GCA_947178475.1 uncultured Clostridium sp.
AATTATATCTAAATAATTACAAAAATGTTACATTTTGTCATATAATTTTTACAAAAAATCATCGATTTTTTAATATTTCATTATAAAAAAGAAAAAAGTAACTCTTTTCAATGGAAATGCTAAATATACTGTTTCTCTACTTGAAATAAGAGGGAAAAAACGATAAAATGAAATCAGCATTTAAAAAGTACATCATTTTTTAAGGAGGGTTACTATGACTTTTGAACATCAGGCAATGACCATTAATTCAAGGTACAACAACAACGTCAAGATTACTGTTATTCCGGGACATTTCGCAACAAACCATTCCCATATTACCCATTACATTGACATGACTGTACTGAAATCACGCCAAAGCATGGCATATGCAGCAGCTAAATCTATCGCCAGTGAGTATGTGGGAACCACAACGGTAGATACGATTATCTGTATGGACGGAACAGAGGTTATCGGCTCCTATCTGGCGGAGGGACTTACAAATTTTGGAATTATGTCCATGAACCAGCACAAAGCTATCTATGTAGTTACTCCTGAATTTAACTCAGTTGGTCAGATGATTTTTCGAGACAATCTGCAGCCAATGATAAAAGGTAAGCATGTATTATTGCTTCTGGCATCTGCCACCACTGGCCGCACAGTAGAGCGAAGCCTGGAATGTCTGTCTTACTACGGAGGCATTGTTGCCGGTATTTCTGCCATATTCTCTGCAAACAAAGAGATTGCCGGTCAACAGATTCATACTCTGTTCAAAATGGAAGATATCCCGGAATACAAAACTTATCCGCATAACCAGTGCCCATTCTGCCAGGCGGGCAAAAAAATCGAGGCAATTGTAAACAGTTATGGTTATTCCAAGCTTTAAAAATATTATTTGGGGCGGCAGCAACACAACAGAGGAGGAAAAATGGACGATTTTAATGAAATAAATATAGCGGATACTCAGGAAAAAACTGACAAGAAATGTCCTCAATGCGGTGGCGTTATGGATTTTGATCCGGCTTCCGGCAGGTTGAAGTGTCCCTATTGTGAATATGAAGAAACAATCAAGCAGGAAGAACAGCAACCAGTTAAGGCACAGGAGATGGATTTCTACGAGGCCGAGCATACCGCTAATAAGGACTGGGGAGTGGACACCAAAACCGTTATTTGCAAGGCTTGTGGTGCAGAGTCCATCTATGATGCCCTGCAGACCTCTGCTGTATGTCCTTTTTGCGGCTCCAATCAGGTTATGGATGCCAATGAACAGGACACCATTGCCCCCGGCGGTGTAGTACCGTTTTCTATCAGTGACAAGCAGGCTTCTGACCTATTCCATAAATGGATTAAGAAGAAATGGTTCTGTCCAAAGCTTGCCAAGGACAGCGCAAAGCCGAAACGCTTTAAGGGAATTTATCTGCCCTATTGGACCTTTGACTCCCAGACCTTCTCTTCCTATAGAGGAGAATATGGTATTGACCACAAGAAAAAGGACCGCAACGGCAATACCCACATAGAAACGGAATGGCATCACACCTCCGGCACCTACAAGGAATTTATTGACGACGAGCTGGTACTTGCCTCCAAGAATCACGATATGTCCATGCTCCGCAGGATTGAGCCCTTTGATACGGAAAATAACAAGACCTACAAGCCTGAATATATTGCAGGATTTGTAGCAGAGCGCTACTCCATTGGACTAAAGGATGCATGGGGAAGGGCAATGCAGTCTATTAAGACCAAATTAAAACGACATGTCTCAGATAAAATCGAGCGGGAACACCATGCAGACCGTACCCGTAATGTCAGCCTGTCCACACAATTTAACGATATCACTTACAAATATCTTCTTTTACCAATATGGATATCGAACTTTAAATATAATGATAAGGTTTATCAGTTTATGGTAAACGGTCAAACCGGTAAGGTTGCAGGCAAAACACCGATTTCCGTACCAAAGGTTGTCATTACCATTATTGCCATTATTGCGATTATTGCACTGCTCTACTATTTAGGTGTTTGGGGTTAAAACCAATTATCAGGGGGAATACAATGAATTATATACCACTTATTATTATACTCGTTCTAATTCTTATCATTGTGCTTGCAGTCATCGGCGTATTAGTCTATCTCCGCCAAAAAACAAGAGAGCTTTCCCGGTCACTCTTTGGCACTGAAGATATTACGAAAGCTGCTGAACAAATGCGGCAGGACTATGCCACAACACCTAAGTCCGTATCCGCCATGACCAGTCTTTTGCTGCCCAAAATTGTATCAGATTTCCCGGACTTTCAATACGACGAGATGAAAGAGCGGGCAAACAATGTATTAACCGGCTATTTGCAGGCCGTAACCGCAGCAAATGCTTCCTTAATGAAAGACGGCAACACCGAGCTTAAGCAGCAGCTGGCAGACCATATTCAGATGCGTTCTGTACAGGATACACGTGAACATTTTGACGGAGTCCGCATACACCGGACAGAAATCAATCAATACCGCAAAACCGGCGGAAGATGTATTATAACCTTCCAGTCCTCTCTGGAATGTACTCACTACATTACCGATTCGGACCAGCAAATCATTGACGGTACAAAAGCCTACAAATATCAGACCAAATACAATACCGACCTTATCTATATTCAGGATCGCAGTCTGGTGGAGAATGAGCTGGACAATGCACTGGGCGTCAACTGTCCCAACTGCGGCGCTCCCCTTACCTCTTTGGGTGCCAAGACTTGCGAATACTGTGGCACCCCGGTAATAGAAATCAATATACATGCCTGGTCCTTCAGTAATATTGAAGAGGTGAACTAGTGTACTAGATGAATGGTACAGTACACTAACATTAACGTTTTTTACTTATCATCAGCGGGATCAGCACCACTACACCGGTGAGCACAATTGTTCCGCCGGGCTTCAGATTGAAATAATAGGACAGGAAGAGACCTGCCACGGTGAACAACAGCGCAAACAGCACAGAATAAATAACCGTTTTTTTGTAGCTGTTTGCCAGCTGCATGGCACACGCAACTGGAATAACCATCAAAGAGGACACCATCAATGCCCCAACACTTCTGGCCGCTACAGACACAGTAATCGCCGTCAGAATCGTAATGACAAAATTAATCTTTTTCACAGGAATCCCTGCAAGTATGGCTCCCTGCTCATCAAAGGTGATAAACATTAATTCCTTATATAGCAGCAAAAATGTTACCACCACGATAGCAGTGACCGCTATGACTAAAGCCACCTCCGTATCTGTAATAGCCACAATACTTCCAAACAAAAAGGAATTAAATGCGGCACCATCCTCAATAAATCCCGACAATACGCTTGCCAGTCCGATTCCCACTGACATAATAATAGATATGGATATCTCTGCATACTTCGGCAGCCGCCTGCGGATCGCCTCAATGCTGAATGCTGCAATGACACAGACTACAACAGCACCGATAATAGGATTAAACCCCAGCAAAAGCCCCAGCGCCACTCCTGCAAGCGAGGTGTGGGATAGTGCATCTCCAATCATAGACAATCTCTTTAACACCACAATCACACCAATCAAAGGAATAATCACTGCCAGAAGAATCCCCACAAGAAATGCCTTCTGCATAAACACATATTGAAAAATATCTAACATAATGAGTCCTCCCCAGCAGGTGCCTGCTCCTTTTTCCCTTCCCTGGTCTTACCTTTATATGACGCATCATAGGGCGCCTCCTTCTCCGATACCTTAACAGCCTTTGTGCGGTATGTCTGCATCTCCCCGCCTCTATGTCTGCTATACCTTTTTGGTTTGGAAATCAGCATTTTATCCTTCAATACCTCATCACAGAGAATAGAAGACTTATCCAGATGCACCCCTCCATTACTGACATGGTAGAAGCGGTTCGTGTAACCCGCCACTTGTTCCATATTGTGGGTTATCATAACGATAGTCATGCCAAGCTCTTTATTCAGCTTATCCAGCAGCCGGTACAGCATCTCTCCCGCCTCCTTATCAATTCCGGTCAGCGGTTCATCTAACATTAAAAGCTCCGGTTCCTGAATTAAAGCCCTGGCAATCAACACTCTCTGCTGCTGTCCACCAGAGAGCTCCGAGAGCATTCTTCCCCGAAATTCTTCCATCTCCACCTGCTTCAAGGTCTCCAAAGCCTTCAGTCGATGCTCCTTCTTGGGAAAGTGAAACATTCCGATAGAGCCGTAAAGTCCTGTCAGCACAACCTCTTCCACATTAGCGGGAAAATTATTTACCTGCCAAAATCCAACCTGCGGCACATACCCCACCGATTTGGCCGCCACGGTTATCTCTCCACGGCTAGGTGTAAGCTGACCCAGAATCAGCTTCATCAATGTACTCTTTCCGGCACCATTAGCCCCTATAATCCCCACATATTCCTGCCTCTCTACCGTGAAATTCACATCCGTCAAAACATTGTCTTTTCCATAGGCAAAGCTCATATCTTTCACTGTTATCATCGGATTTTCCATACTGTCCACCTTCATTTTATAAACAGCAAAATCTCCCGCAGTAAACTGCCGGAGATTCGTGCTTATCTAAATATTTGCTCCAACCTTCTTTGCCAGCTCTGCCAGCTCGTCCATATCCGCCTCACCCGGCACCCATTTCACGTTTACCGTATCTCCGGTATAGCGCGGAACCAGATGCAGATGAAAATGAAACACTGTCTGTCCTGCTATTTCCCCATTGTTCTGCACAATGTTCATCCCCTCGCAGTCCAGCACCTGCTTTAACCCCTTTGCAACGGCACATGCCAGAGAAAAAAGTCTTCCCGCCACCTCTGGATCAATCTCAAAAATGTTGCTGTAATGCTCCTTTGGCACAATCAGACAATGTCCCTTGCTTGCCGGATTAATATCAAAAAACACTCGAAATTCTTCGTTTTCATAAATTGTTGTTGACGGAATCTCTCCACCTGCTATCTTACAGAAAATACAGTCATCTTTCTTCATCACATAACCTCCGCTTCTCTTTTATCGCTTATAGTATACTATTCCCTTCTGCTTTTTTCAAGGCAAAAGACATTGCTGTTTTTCTATATACTATTTACAATCTATCCGAAAGCCTTCACCGATGCTGCCCTTTGTTCCGTGCCATTCCCCCTCATGCTCGTCATCACAGGTATCATATGCAGGGTCTGTCCAGTCATAATATATCTCCTCAAAATCATAATATTGCACATCTGGATCTAATGCCTCTGTATCACTGGATGTGGAAATTCCAGAATACCCCGGTCCTTCCAAGTCAAAGCAGACATAAACCGGTATTCCCCGATTATCTTTTCCCTTTAAGATAAACCGATATGCATTATGGACTGCGGCATATGACTTCTTTTCCAGCTCCTTATCTATTTCAGGAGCATTGTCAATATGATAATAGATTTTCTGACTCTTTTTATTAATACAGAGTCTGTCTAGTACAAGAGTCATTCCATCCAGCTCATAGCTGCGGTCCAATATAATTTCTCTTGTCTCCAGCTGCAGTTCTCTGTCTGTTATCTGAAAAGCATAAGAAAAATGCCTGACATCCTCTGTTTCATCATTTATCGCTGACAGCCTTAGCTCAATGTTAAGGATATCCTCCGGATTTTGCAGCATATCAGCAAATTCCCGCATGTCATAGGTTCCGCCGAGCCAATAGGTATAGGAATCGGTACTCATCTCCATAAATCCGTCCAGCTGAATTTTTTCCTCACTTTTTCTCGTCTCCCCATTCACGGTAATAGAATCCAGAAGAAGATCATAATACCCCTCATAGGTGGCGCTATTCTTCTCCTCTCTTGTAAAAAATCTAGGGGTATCACAAGCCAGCGTATACGTACAAACCAGCTCCGTACCATCTATCACTGCCTCATTCAATTGAAGAGAAATATCACCGTCCGTATCCGTCTGGGAAACTCCGGTCACATAGTCCGAGACATCCTGATGAGCACCATAAATCATCTCATTAATACTGTGGAAAGCCAGTATGCAGCTTGCCCTTACCTTACTGCTTAACGGTGACGGCACAACAAACAATCCCAAAACCAAAACCGTTAAGGCTGCAGCCCATGCCCCAATCCGGTAATGCCTCCTGACTCCTGCTTCCTTATAGCAGGAAGAATAAGACATTTTTTGCTTTATCTCTTCAGAAGCCTTTAATTTTTCCATCTGACTTACATAAAAACTTATTTCATTCATTTTTATCACACTCCTTTTGCAATCAGGTCTGTGCACCTGTTATAAAACCATATTCCTTTAACTTTGCTCAGTCAGTCTGATACCATGCCGATTCCATCATCTTTTTCCATAAAATATCTCTTCCACGTTGAAGCTGTGTTCGGATTGTAGATTCCTTACGCTTCAGGATATCCGCAATTTCTTTTGTAGAATATTCCTCAAAATAGAACAAATATAATACTGCACTATATTTATCCGGTATATCTCTTAACAAATCCGCAATTACTTCCTCACTATGAAGAGACATCGCCACATCCTCTACGGTCTCATCTGACTGCTGCTTTTCAAGTAAAGGCCAAAGCTCCTCACTGCTTTGCCAATACCTTCTTCTAAGGGAGCGGTACAGGGAATGGCACTCATTTATCGTAACCCGTATCAGCCAGCGTTTTTCATACTCCGGATTGGAGAACGGCCGCTTATGCCTTAATAGCTTGAGAAATACATTTTGATATATGTCCTCTGCATCCTCTCTGTTTTTCATATAACCAAACGCAAGACGGTATACCATATCCGAATTATCCTGTAAAATCCGGTTATATTCCGTTTCCTCCACAACCTCACCTCCTTATTTTCTTTGAAAGCTTTCTAAATAAATAACGCAAATCTACAATAAATTGTCCCAAAATGCAAGAAAATTTTTCAGTCCCCACCATCAGACATAAAATTACCGCAGTCTTCTGATAGTCTGCGCCATACGCCAAATAGTATTAAAACTATTTTCGACTATACCAAAAACTGCGGTCATCAAACCAGCTCTCTTCGCTTTTTAATTATTCTATCGCCAAATCCTACTCAGGAAAATTTTCTAACAAAATAGCCTCTATCCATTCAATTTACCTGCAAAATCAGACATTGCCTCGGATATTTTAATCTGCTGCGGACAGACTGCCTCACAGCTTTTACATCCCACACATGCCGATGGGTGTTTTTCCTCCGGCACTGCCATCAATGCCATCGGTGCAAGAAATCCGCCTCCGGTAAAGCTATGCTCATTATACAGCTCCAACAGCTCCGGAATGTCCAGTCCCTTTGGACAATGACTGACACAGTAATGGCAGGCGGTACACGGCAAAAGACCGTTTAACATGCCGTCCGCAACAGACAAAAGTCCTTTCATTTCCTCTACCGTTAAAGGCTCTTCGGTCTCATAGGTTTTGATATTTTTTTCTATCTGTTCAAAATTAGACATACCGGAGAGCACCATTGTTACACCCGGTATCGTCTGAAGAAACCGGAATGCCCATGCCGGAATCTCTTCCTCCGGACGCATTTCCTTAAGCTTTGCCTCTGCTTCCTCCGGCAGCTTTGCCAGCTTTCCGCCGCGCAGCGGCTCCATCACCCAGATAGGAATTTTGTACTCATTTAACAAATCCACTTTTTCTTTTCCAGCCTGAAATGACCAGTCTATGTAATTTAATTGGATTTGACAAAATTCCATATGTTCACCGTAGGCTTCCAGAAAACGCTTCATAACCTTACAGCTTCCATGTGCAGAAAATCCGAGATGACGAATCCGTCCGTTTTCTTTTTGCTTCATCAGATATTCAAAAATACCGTATTTTTTATCCAGATAAGCATCAATGTTCATCTCACAGACATTGTGAAATAAATAGAAATCAAAATATTCAACCCCACATTTTTCTAACTGCTTTTCGAAAATCTTTTCTACCTTATCCATATTGGAAAGGTCATAACCCGGAAACTTTGTGGCGAGATAGAAGCTGTCACGGGAATACTTCTTAAGCACCTTTCCCATAACAATTTCTGAATTTTCACCGTGATATCCCCATGCCGTATCGTAATAATTAATTCCGTGTTCCATGGCATAAGCAACCATTTCCGCCGTCCTGTCCTCATCAATCCTCGCATCATCGCCATCCAAAACAGGCAGGCGCATCGCTCCCATTCCAAGAGCTGATAATGTTAAATCCTGAAAAGTTTTCGTAACCATTTCCCTTCCATCCTTTCTTATATAATCTTTCCCTTCATTTTTCAAAGTTAAATACCCCGCAGCAAGCTGCAGGGTATTGCTCTAATTTCTAATCCAAGAATTCAACAGCACCACTACCAATACGGTAAAATGCTCCACATACCTTCAATTTGTCCCCTTCCTGAAGACCAAGGCTCTCCTTAATGACAGATACACTTCTCTCCACATTGAGACAGCATGCACGGTATTCATCCTTTTCCTCTCCAATTGCTTTGCGGATTTCGTCAGTTATGTATTTGACATAGCCATCCGGCTTATCATTCATTGCTGCGCCCACCGCACCGCAATGCTCATGTCCTAATACAACCACGAGATTCGATCCCAGATGCCCGGCCGCATATTCAATACTTCCCAGCTGATGGTTATCAATCACATTACCCGCTACCCGGATAACAAACAATTCTCCGATTCCCGCCATAAAGATACTCTCTGGAATAACCCTTGAATCCGAACAGGTTACAACAATCGCATAGGGAGCCTGTCCCTCGTCACAGGTCTTTTGTCTAATCTGTGGTGATATATCCCCTGGATTGGTCTTTGCAGATAAATAGCGCTCATTTCCTTCTTTCAGCTTTTCTAATGCCTCTGCTGCAGATAAATTTTCTTTGTGCATAATCTCCTCCATTATTTTTGTCTATTAAATATTTTTAGTTACTATTTCGACTATTTTTCTAACACAAATTGTCCAACAAGTCCGTCTAATATATTTGTCTGTGCAAATAATTCTTCACTTGTTGCCGAAGCCTCCTGGGCTGTCGCTGCATTGCTCTGTACCACCTCTGAAATCTGGTCTACACCTTCTTCCGCCTTCTTCATTGATACGGTCTGTTCTTCAACCATAATTTTCAGATTCTTAGAAAATTCTGCAATCTGCTTAATTCCGTCCACTACAGATGTGATGGAATTTGATGCACGCTCTGCCGCATGGTTTCCCTCTGAAACCTCCTTCATGGAGCTCTCTATCAGATTTCTGGTATCCACTGCCGCCTTAGCACTCTGGTCTGCCAGCTCTCTAATCTCATCTGCCACAACAGCAAAGCCTCGTCCTGCTTCACCTGCTCTTGCGGCCTCAATAGATG
>CAMWYM010000119.1 GCA_947178475.1 uncultured Clostridium sp.
ATTGATGCATTTCCTCTCTCGTATTTACAGTTTCTTTAAGCATCATATAAAGACTATCTACGCTTTTACTATCAAATAAATATTCTTTAATCAAATCTTTATTTCCCCTAATATCCGAACACATTACAGGAACTTTGCTCGCAATCGCTTCCATCAATGCTACTGATAAGCCTTCCCTTTTTGATGGAAATACAAATAAGTCCGAAACCTGATATAATTCTGCCACATCATTCCTATACCCCAATAACCTAACTTGCGACTCCAACCCCAAATCGTGAATCAAATTCTCCAAATAATCTTTCAAATCTCCGTTACCCGCAATAAAGTATCGAATCTTAGGATTATCTAAAGCATAGATCGCTCTAATGACAAGTTCATGATTCTTATTTTGGTTTAATTCACCAACAGATAAAAGCAATATTTCATCTGGTTTTACACCCAACTCATTTCTTTTTTTATCTACATTAATTACATTCGAATTAAATTTAGATAAATCAATCCCTACACCAGAAATATATTCTACCCTTTTTGCATGAAATTTTTCTTTTGCCCTCTTATAATCTTCCTGATTAATTGTAATTAACACATCCGTCATCCAAGAACAAATCCACTCAACTGGATAGTATAACAACCAGTTTTTTAACGGTGCTCCCTTAAAAAAATGAAAACCATGAGCAGTATATAATATTTTTAATCCTTTTTTATGGTATTTGTTCGCACTAAGCCGAGTCAATACACCACCAACCGGGGTATGACAATGAATCAAATCAAAATGTTTCTCTCTCATTATTCTTTTCAATTGTCTATATGCATTTATTGTTTGTTTTGAAAAAGGAGAACGTGCAAAATCAACCTGATGTATCACAACATTCATTTCTTTTATCTTTACATGCATTTCATCATATCCATTAAAGTTTGTAGCAACATGGACTGTATATCCCATATCTTGGAGAATAGAAATATCATTCAATTCAAACCTCAAAAAGCAACCAACTGTACAGGCTATAAGTGCGTTTTTCATTTTTTCTTCTTGCCTTTCCCATAGATTTATGACATTGCACAAGTTTCATCTGCCATTTTTACATTTCATTTATCAGATACATTGCAATGCTTCCTCTTATATGCAATATGTACACCAAATCAGCTGAACTTATCTCTAAAATTTAGGGTTTCACTTTCTTCGCCGTTATTTTTCCTTTTTAATATAATTAAAATACGATGTTATTTTCTTTCGGCGAAAGTATCTCCCTACCATGTTAGTCTTCCTCCATCTACACCAATTGTCGAACCGGTAATAAACCTCGAAGCATCGCTCAACAAAAAGGCCACCATATTAGCTACATCAACGGGTCTCCCTAACCCAAGATATTGACGTGCCATAACCATCTCTGCATCGGAAGAGCCCTGGGAGTAATTTGAAAATTTATCATATAGTTCCGTTTCAATCAATGCCGGCGCTACGGAATTCACCCGGAAATTCTTGTCCGACAACTCTTTTGCCATACAACGCACTGCAGCATCCATCGCCCCTTTCGATGCTGCATAAGCTGTTTTACTCTTATTTCCTTGTATCGAAGATATAGATGATATCCCTACAATATTGCAACCCATTTCCGAATATCTTTTTTTGAGCGAAATACATCTGCATATTTCCACAAAAGAATAGAAATTAATAGTCATCACTTCATTTAAAACACTAGGTTTGATCATCTTAAGGGGTCGCGTACTTGTTATTCCCGCACTATGCACAAACCCATCTAATACACCCTGCTCTGAAACAATCAATTTAATCAAATCTTCAATTTTATCCAACACACTCAAATCAGCAGCATAATAACACGCATTCTTATTACTTAATAAATTCTGTACTTCTTGTAGCTTATCTTCCCTGCGAGCTACCAATATCACCTGCGCTCCCAACTTATCCAGCAGTTCTGCAATACTGCGCCCAATACCAGAAGAAGCACCTGTAATCAATATTTTTTTATCTGTCAAATCAACAAGGTTATACATTTCATTCACCCTTCCAGTCTTCCTTGGAATTAATAATGCCTTCCTCAAAATAATCATCAGTTTCAATAACCGGAAAAATATCCGCAGTAGATATTGAAGTACCTAAAACCCCCCAAGATAATCCCACACCAAATCCAGACATAATCATATTAATATCTTTTTCAGCGGCATCGTTACCAAAGGCATCACTTAATGTTAAAGGAATTGCAGCCGCAGATGTATTTCCATAACGATCGAGACATAATGGCATCTTCTCTGCCGTCATTTTCAACCTCTTTTGCAATTGTTTGTGAATATATTGATTTGCCTGATGCATAATATAATAATCATATGAATCTGGCTCTGTACCCTCTTTTTCCATATATTCACGGATTGTCTTTGGTACAGTTCGAATTGTAAACTCAAATACTTTTGAACCATCCATCCATGCATCATAAAGAGTTTTCTGATTACCTTCTTCAAATTCAATTAGTTCCTTTAAAGCGTTCATATTACGAAAACCACCGGCAGGTACTATAATCGCTTTATATCCTTCACCGTCAGAACAGAGCATACCACTCATCTTACCCTGCTTCTTCTCAAAAAGAATTGCAGCTCCCCCATCGCCAAATAGCATTGCAGATGATTTATCATTCTCATTCACCATTTTTGACATAGTTTCACCAACAATCAAAAGTCCTTTTTGTATATCCGAATTTGCCATAATACTGCTAATCACTTGCGCACCATACACAAATGCAGAACATCCTAAACCAACATCAAAAGCTACACAATCTTTTGACAGTTGAAGTCTTTTGTGCAATACACATGCCGTAGCCGGTCGTCTATAATCCGTAGAATGTGTCACAAATACAAGAGCTCCTATATCATTTCTATCTACATTCTTCTTTGCTATCAAATCTTCCGCCGCTACATATCCCAAATCCGAAGCTGTTTGAAATGCAGATGTCTTTCTTACTTCTTTGACACCGGTCATTTTTACAAACTTATCCACATTTTCCTTACCAAATGCATCATAATAGCTCTCTGCTTTCACAACTTGTTTAGGAACCGCAGAAGCAACACCTGTAATCACAATATTATCAAATGAAAAATATGCCATGTTCGTCTCCCTCTACTCGTCCATTGCATCTAATATGTCCTGAATTGTTGTAAATTTATTTACATCATCACCAGTAATCACTTTGCCAAATTCATCTTCAAATAATACAATCAATGATAATTTTTCCATGGAGCCAAAATTATCCATATCACTTAATACCTGTGATGCATCCAATGTACCCTCATCTAATTCTAATGCTTCCTCTAATAATGCTAACTTTTCCATATCTGACATAATCATGTTCTCCTTTATATTCTTTATATATTATAATTAGAAAGTGACCTTTTTTGCAGGGCAACCCATAACCTTATTACCACTTCTAATATTTGTCATCACTGTACTGCCTGCACATACATATGCTGAGGCCCCGATTTTCCTTTCAGGAACAACACTTACATTACATGATAGAAAAACCTTTTCATACAGCACTACTCCCCTTGTAATATGACAACTTCCTGACAATGTACAATAATTCATAATTTCTGCATCATGTCCAATACTTGTATTGCCTAATATTGTAACGAAATCTCCAATCCTTACATTCACTGTAATTCTGGAATATGGATACATCACTAATCCTTCGCCCAGCTCATTAAACTCTCCTATTATAGCGGTCGGATGAATAACAGATGTAAACACTCCACCTTTTGCCTTTATCAACTGACTAACCTTTTCTTTAATATCCGGATTGGCTATTGCCATAGCAAACTCCTGATTGGCTTGTGGCTTCCAATCCCGAATTGTTCCAATAACCGTATAATCACATGCATATCCTTGTAATGCTTGTAAATTATCATCAATAAATCCTAATATATTCCATTTTTCTTCTATTTTATTAATGTCCTTAACCCATTGCAAAAGCTCGCGGCCAAAACCACCAGCACCTACGATTATTAAATCCTTCATCCTTGTACTCCCTGTTATTGTTTATTTCCAGTGAATGCTTCCATCGTCACCGCAGTCTCACTACTAATTCCACTTCTGTTAAAAACCACCTTAACTGTTTTCAACACAATCTTTACATCATTTAGAAATGTAACATGCTTCACATATTCCACATCCCACTCAAACTTTTCTTCCCAGCTAATAGCATTTCTGCCGTTTACTTGTGCAAGTCCGGTAAATCCTGGTTTTACATCATGTCGATGTCGCTGCTGTTCACTGTAAAGGGGAATGTACCTTACAAGCAGCGGTCTCGGTCCCACAATACTCATATCCCCTTTCAGGATATTGAATAATTCCGGTAACTCATCCAAGCTGGTGGAACGAAGCTTCTTACCAAAGCTGGTAAGTCTTACACTATCCGGCATAAGCTCTCCATTCTTATCTCTTTCATCTGTCATGGAACGGAACTTATACATCTTGAATATCTTTTCCTTTCCGGTTTTTTGATCAATCTTACCCGGTCTTTGTTGGCAAAAGATTACCGGATTTCCAAGCTTAGTCCTAACCAACAATGCCGTAATGAGCATCACCGGACTCAATACAACAATCGCACATAACGACAGCACGATATCCAGCAAGCGCTTTATATACTTTTCATAAAATCCCGCTTTATGCTCCATACCAAACCTCATTTATTCAAAACAGCTTCTAACAATACTAATAATTATATCCTGCTGTTCCTCCGTCATGTTAATATCACTGGGCAGACACAAGCCTCTTTCAAAGATATCCATACCCACATCAGCCACGCCGCCTGCTATATATGCATTTGTCCCTGCTCTTCCATCTCCAGCCTTTGTAATAAATGGATTCAATCTATAGATAGGCTGCATATGCATGGGCTTCCATATTGGCCTGCCCTCTGCATTATATTTTGCCAGCGTCTCAAGAATCTCTGTAGGACAGCTCTTACCCGCCTCGCTGATATATAATGCTTCTGTCTCTGACCTGACCTGCCTGCACATTGCAGCTTTATCAATCATCATACAGCTAAGCCAGTAATTTGGCTCCATCTCAGCTTCAGTATATGGATTCATCTGAACCGGCAAATCCTTAAAGCCTTCCTTATATCTCTGATAAATTGCTTTCTTCTTTGCTATATGCTCATCTATATGCTCATACTGACCTCTGACAATACCCGCAATAATATTACTCATGCGATAGTTATATCCAAGCTCCTCATGCTGATACCAGGGCGCCGCCTCTCTTGCCTGTGTAGACCATTTACGAACCTTATCTGCTGCCTCTTTATCATTCGTTAATAATGCTCCACCGCTGCTTCCGGTGATTATTTTATTTCCGTTAAAGCTCACTATGCTGTATTTGCCAAAAGTTCCGGTCTGTTTTCCTTTATAAACAGCCCCCATAGACTCTGCAGCATCCTCAATCAAAATGGCACCATGCCTGTCACAGATTGTTTTTATCTCATCTAATTTCGCCGGTGTACCATATAAATTCACTAGTACTACCAGCTTAACCTCAGGATAGATTTCAAAAGCCTTCTCAAGTGCTTCCGGATCCATGTTCCATGTATCATATTCTATATCAATAAATACAGGCTCTCCACCTTCATATACAATCGGATTCACCGTTGCATCAAAGGTTACATCTGAGCAGAACACTTTATGCCCCGCTAACGTCCCTTCCCCGACTCTCGGCTTACCATACAATTCTTCCCCGGCAAGCTTCATTGCCATATGGAGTGCTGCCGTTCCTGCAGATAATGCAACAGCATTTTCAACTCCAATATATTTAGCCGTGATACGCTCAACCTCATTTACATTCTCACCAGCTGTTGTAATCCAGTTCAGTTCAAATGCACGGTTCACATACTCCTGCTCTTCTCCATGCATGGCAGGACTTGCCAGCCATACCTTTTCTTTAAATGGTTTTATATCCTTTCGCTTTTCGGCTTGAATCTCCATCGCTTTTCCCTCTTTGTTCTTAGGCTTCCAAAACCATCTTCTTCACTGCTTCTATGCTGGATGGTATGTAGCCACAATTCTCTGCACCAAATCACGGATATCCGTCTTATTCTTATATGCCGACTCCATTAATTCCTCCAACTGCTCCAAAAACAGTTCAATGTCAAAGGGAATCGGACATCCAATATGAATCAATTCGTTTTCTGTCTTTTTAAGCCCCTCTTCCGCCATCAGCTTTTCTTCATAGAGCTTCTCTCCCGGGCGGAGCCCAATATATACAATCTTGATATCCTCATCCGGCTTATGCCCTGACAATTTAATCAGATTTCTCGCCAATGTATCAATCTTTACCGGCTCTCCCATGTCCAAGACAAAAATTTCCCCGCCATGGGCATAGGTTCCCGCCTGCATCACAAGACTTACCGCCTCCGGTATAGTCATAAAATAGCGGATGATATCCGGGTGGGTCACCTCAACAGGACCACCTGCTGCAATCTGTTGCTTAAACAGAGGGATAACGGAGCCGTTGCTTCCAAGCACATTACCGAATCTTACTGCTACAAATTCTGTCTTAGCCTGTTTTACCTGCTCATTGACATACTGTTTTATATTCTCATCCTTCATCAGATGCGTAAAAAGCTGCGGAATCTCTTCTGCTTTTCCCTCTTTAATCTTGGCATCAAAGGCCTGAATGATCATCTCACACAGACGCTTTGAAGCACCCATAATATTGGTTGGATTCACAGCTTTATCCGTACTGATCAATACAAATGCGGAGCAGCCATTTGCTATCGCAGCATATGCGGTTTTGTAGGTTCCAATCGCATTATTCTTGATTGCTTCACAGGGACTGTCCTCCATTAACGGCACATGCTTATGTGCTGCCGCATGATACACAATATCCGGATGGTACACCTCGAACACCTGAAAAATCTTACGGCTGTCTCTCACCGAACCAATCAATACCTCCAGATTCAGATTGGGGTATTTTCTGCGAAGCTCCATTTCAATGGCATAGGCATTGTTTTCATACACATCAAATATAATCAGCTTTTGCGGTCCGTGAGCCGCCACCTGTCTCGCCAGCTCACTGCCGATGGAACCCCCGCCGCCTGTAATCAGCACGGTCTTCCCTGAAATCTGCTGATAGATTTCCTTCATATCTACCTCAATCGGGTCTCTTCCCAGCAAATCCTCTACATCCACTTCCTTCATGGAAGCAATGGATACCTGCCCTGTCATAAACTGATATAACCCCGGCAGGTTCATCAGGCTGCAGCCGGTTTCCTTACAGATATTCAAAATTTCTCTTCTCTGCTCCATTGTCGCACTGGGCAATGCCACGTAGATTCGCTCAATGGCAAAACGCTCCACCGCTTCCATTATGCTGTCAGAGCCGCCTACCACGGGGACGTCATCAATATATCTTCCCCATTTATTGGGGTCATCATCGATAAAGCAATATACCTTTTCATCTACCTTGTCAGATTTCTTAATATCCCGAAGAATAATCTGCCCTGCCTCACCGGCGCCGATAATCATGGTTCTTCTAAGATATGTCAAATCTTCACTCAGCTTTCCCCGTAGCAGAAGAACAAAGCGATACGCAAAACGAACTGCCACGACCAGTACATATTGAATAATAATGCCAAATAAATAGTACGAAATCGGCATACGCTCAACAAACACCGTAATGCCGATAATATGAAAAACCACGGTAATGAATGTGGCAAGTGTCACTCTGACCAATTCATCATAGCTGGCATATTTCCATATACTCTTATAAAGCCGCATACACCAGAATATAATCAGTGAAAACAGAATGTAAATCGGAATAAATTGATAATACGCATGAAGATAGTTTTGAGGAATCGCCTGAAATGCACAGTCAAATCTTATCCACAATGCTGCAAAATAGGCCACAGCCAGTGCGCAGGCATCATACAGCATCAAAAACAGAGCAATAACCTGCCAATGCTCCACCCGGCTTTTTCTCTTTTTCATCTTACTTGCATTTATTCTATCTTCTATATGTAGCCATCTATTCTCTCTCATGTACTCACCTGCAAAACAGCATTTATCAAATAAATATTATGGTAGCACAAATTATAAGTGAATACAAGTGCATTTTATTGGAAGATTTGTACCGCCAGAATTGCCGCTCCAAGAACAACGAGAACCACTCCTGTTGCACGGTTTAACGTTATTGCACTGGCTTTATTGGCAAACCTTGCTGCAATCCTCGCCCATAACAGTGTGGATACCACACAAAATACCAGACACCAAAGGTCCGGCATGCCTCCAATGACAAAATGGCTGGCTGCACCGGTAAAGGCGGTAAACGCCATAATAAACACACTGGTTCCCACCGCCGTTTTCAACTCATACCCCAGAACACTCGTCAAAATCAGAAGCATCATCATCCCTCCGCCGGCACCGATAAATCCGCAGATAAATCCGACAATGGCACCACATATGACCGACTGTATAATTCTCTTTTTTTCGCTGACTGCATTCATGGATTCCTTTGTCGTCATAACCGGCTTTACAATGAATTTAATTCCAAGCAGCAATGTCATAAATACAGAAAAGCTTCCCATCGTTGTGTTGGGAACAATACTGGCCACCCAGCTTCCCACCAGCGTGACCAGTAAAACCGTAATCATCATAACCAGGCCATTACGGACATCCAAATTTTTATTCTTTCCATAGGTATATGCACTGACTGCACTTGCAAGAACATCACTGGCCAAAGCAATTCCTACCGCTTCATAGGCCGGCATATGCAAGAACGTGATTAGCATCGGGCTGATTACAGCTGCAGCGCTCATTCCTGCAAATCCCGTTCCGAGTCCTGCCCCTATTCCCGCAATAAAACATATCAAAAATTGAAACATCCTTTTACGTCCTCCCTTAATCAAACTCAATCCAGAAATTGATGGAGTACGCCTATGAAAACCTCCATATCCAGCGGTTTTGCGATATGGGCATTCATTCCGTTCGTGATTGCTGCCTCCTTATCCTCTTCAAGCGCATTAGCCGTCATTGCGATAATCGGCAGTGTCTTCACATCCTGTCTCGGTAAAGTCCGGATTGTTCTGGTTGCCTCATAACCGTTCATAATCGGCATCTGCACATCCATCAAAAT